>DUMY01000001.1 GCA_012839645.1 Syntrophomonadaceae bacterium | reverse complement strand
GCATTTTTTTCATAGCAAGCACTTCATCTTTTGTTTCTTCAAGCACTGCATCCAGTCTGCGAATGACTGTCATCGGTAAAATAACATCTCTGTATTTACCTCGCACATAGACATCCCTTAAACAGTCATCTGCGATTCCCCATATAAAACTAACAATTTGATTTTGGTTCATTACCAAACACCTTGCTTTCCGTTCTAAATGCACAATTATCATTTTTTCTGGCACAACGTATAAATGCATTGTATTTAATTTTCGAAATACCCAATTCCGTATTGTTAAGTCACTTCGATTTAAAATGACAATATCCTGCATTCCATCCCATATTATGGTATTCGCTTTTTAGCTTTGCGTGGCATCAGTCAAATAGCATTCAATATTAATTGTGCTTACTGTTCCTGCACTGCCTGGTTGTGTTATACAAGGGAAAAACAAGGATGAAGCTTTAGCAAGGATTCGGGAAGCCATTCAGGGATACCTGGAAGCATTGGAGATTGAAGAGTTACCAATGCCGGACAGTGATATGGGATGAAATAGCATTTTATCTAACCTTATTAGTCGCCAGTTCTTTATTCAGTATTGGATATACATTTCCATCTTTATCTCCATCTCTGTCTTCATCACCACCACAGCCTAGTCATCTTATATCATCCAAGGAAATTTTGATTTCGTATTCATAAGAGAGTGAGGCATATTTCGGCTGCACTCCCGGAGACGTGCTCCCATCGGTGTAATAATTGGTGGCATATTCCCATTCGGGCCGAGTCTTGGGATTAATAGTTTTGGGCAACTTAGTGGCCCTGGCCAGTGCCCGCAAAGGTACCGGTTACCACCCGACTTTTGTCGAATACGGTCACTAGACTGCCATGGGTTAGCAACACTACCTAAAACCCCTGACTCCCCTTATTTTCCGTTAAAAAAAACAAAAAACCACGCAGCTTGGCGTGGCATCATTCCTTTTGTCCAAAGCACATCAGAGATCAAACGGTGGTTCATGGGCCAATGACTGCAAAAGGCTCTTCAGCCGCTTTTTCCTGCTAGGGTTCTCCACTCTCTAGCAACCAGACGATACTTCAGCCCCATAAACGCCATCGCCTATTTTCCTGCAAACTTGTAGCATCGGTTTCTTTCAACCTACGGTTCGGACAACTGGGGTAAACAAAAAAGCCGCAGGTCTGACGTAACACCAGCAAAATCCTGCAACATAGTGTAAAGTATTTGTAGGAGAAAATGTTGGAGAAAAAGACAAGAGATCATCACTTTTGGTAGAATTGGAGTATCACCAAACAAAACTACCTAGGAGAGGATCTCTTGTGAATAACATTGTACAACAAATATGTGAAGAATTCATTAACGAAGTAACCGGATTTTTTGCTTCAGGTTCAATTAGAAAAATTGAAGAAATGGAAACGACGTTAAAAAAGAAAGCATATTCTTTCATTTTATCAATGATGGCAGCTTATCTGCATAGTTTGGATCAGGCAATAGTAGAAGACAAAGCCGGCCGCCGTAAAAAAGGGATAGTTATAGAGCGGAAAGGTGAGAAACGTGAATTATATACAGCTTTTGGTCAGCTAAGATTTATGAGGACTTACTTCCATGATAAGCGTAACCAAAATTATGTTTATCTTCTGGATCAAGCAGTAGGCTTAGAAAGCTATAATCGCGTATCCGGGACAGTGACAGTAGAGCTCGCTTTCAGGGTTACTAGCGTACCTATGAGGAATTGAAACCATCAAAGGGCTAACGTTGTCATGTTAACCGCTCCTGGGAATATTATTTATTAGTAATAATGTTTAGGGAGCAGTTTGATGACGGTATCTATTGATAAAACATCTTCGAAATTCTCAGGTGGGCTCTCTCGTTTGCTTTGGGCTGTGGCAGTTTTAAACCTTTTTGACCTGATTTCTACCTGCTGGTTGGTCTTTGTACGGGAACGCAATTGAGTTTAACCCCCTGATGCGCTCTCTGTTTGAAGCCGGCCCGGTAAATGCCGTTGTTTTCAAGCTGGCTCTGCTCATCTTTTACCTGATTTTGATTCCTTTTGCTGCACGAAAAAACTATAAACTTGCCTATCGCGGCACTCAGTTTGTTGTATTCATCTACATTTTGGCTGTGGTAGCACATCTGGTTGTTTATTATCAACTCGGAATGCTTGGTTAGTTGGTTGGTCCTGGATTCCTCGGGCTTCTGACTT
>DUMY01000021.1 GCA_012839645.1 Syntrophomonadaceae bacterium | reverse complement strand
TTTAGCAAAGGAGCTGAGGCCTTATGAGTGAAAGAAGAGTATTTGTTGACTATATAGCACGGACCGAGGGCGATGGTGCCATCGACATCATCATCGGCCCCAACGGCGAGATCAAAAAAGCTCGCTGGGAGGTTTGGGAGCCCCCAAGATTTTTTGAGGCTTTCCTGATTGGCCGTAAATATGATGAGATCCCAGAGATTGTTCAGCGGATCTGCGGCATTTGCCCCCATGGTCACCACTTGGCCGCAGTAAAAGCGGTAGAGAGGGCGATGGGTGTCAAAGTAAGCCAGCAGACAAAGCTGCTGAGGGAACTGCTGCACTACGGTGACTGGATTCAGAGTTTGACCCTGCATATCTACTGCCTAGCAGTGCCGGATTACCTCGGCTATGAGAGTGTTCTGGCAATGGCAGGGGATGAAGACCTGCTTCCGGTTGTCAAGCAGGCCCTTGCCCTGAAGAGACTGGGCAATGACATGAGTGTGGTAATCCAGGGGAATGAGATCCAGAATAGGACCTCAGTAGTAGGCGGCTTTACCTCTGTCCCTTCAGGTTCGGATCTCAAGAAACTCCAGGAGCGGCTGAAGAAAGCCAAGGAGTTTGCTATTGGAACTGTGAAGTTGGCTGCCAAAGTGGCATCTCAGTCTCCATATTCGGAGCTGGAGCGTAAATGTGAGCATGTAGCCCTTAATAATGAAGAAAGGTATCCCATCAACGAGGGGCGGCTTGCTTCCACAGAAGGCTTAGATGTTCCGGATTGGGAATACCCTGAGTGGATTTTAGAAAAGCATGTTCCTGGCTGTACCTGCCTGCATGCAGTGATAAAGGGGCGGGATTCCTTCATGGTAGGTCCCCTTGCCCGGGTGAACAATAACTTTGATCAGCTGTCTGATGATGCTAAAGCGGCAGCAAAGGAAGTCGGGTTCTCAGTACCGAGCTTCAACCCGTTCAACAGCATTATTGCTAGGTCTTTGGAAACCATGCAAGCCATTGATGCAGCGATTGCCTTGATCGATGAGCTTGGTGAGCCTAAGTATGAGGAGCCCAAGTATGAGATCAAAGCCGGTGAAGGCTATGCCATCACCGAGGCAGCTCGTGGTATCTGCTGTCACGGTGGCAAGATCGACAAAGATGGAGTCTGCCAGGCTTGGGATATTGTGGCACCGACATCCAGAAACGTCTACAATTTAGAGAAGGACTTCGAATACTTCGTTCCTAAACTACTCGATCTATCTGACGAAGAACTGACTTTGAAGTGCGAGATGATGATTCGGAACTATGACCCGTGTCAGTCCTGTGCTACGCACTCCATCAAGGTCAATTTGCACCGGGAGGGTTAAATGGAATCCGAGCTTCTCATAATATGCTGCGGCAATCTCTACTCATCTGATGATGCGGTAGGGCTGCATGTGGCATGGAGATTAAAAAATATGAAGCTCCCTAAAGGGGTTCAACTGATTGAGGCCGGGACACCCGGCCTCAATCTGCTTGATCTCTGGGAGGGAGTTCAACAGGTGATCATCGTCGATGCGGTGATGAGCGGATCTGCTCCAGGCACCATCCATCTTTTCGATGGGGCATCTCTGCCGCCACGGGATTTTCTTCCCCTGTGCCTTCATGGCTTTAATGTGATCGATGCCATCGACCTGGCTAGATCAATGGGGAGGCTTCCGGCTGAACTGCGGATTTTAGGTATTGAGATACTCACAGAGGAGGCCTACTATAAGGGCCTCTCCGAACAGGTGGCTGCAGCGGTAGAACCCGCCTGTGAACGTGTCTTGGAAGAAGCAGCAAAAATGACCAGCCACGGGGACGGTCACCCTGGCAGGTCTATCCCCGAGTAACGACTAACCACCAATTTGACTTCCGGCCCCCGACTCTGTTTTCAGGCAGACCCGCCGGTGGGGGATGGTCCCTCTGGCGGACCAGCCACCAGCCCCAGCCAAAAGAACCGTCCCCGGTGGGTCACAGAGGGTGAAAAACGGACCAGCCAAAGTGACCGTCCCCGTGGCTGCCCGTGGCTGTGTTTTGGTGACAGTCACCAGATCTAGTTGCCAAAATGGGAAAATTGGCTTAAAATGAAGGCGCTGATATACAATTATGAAAAATGGTGGAGGCATATGCACGAACTATCGCTGATGATAGGAGTAGTGGATCTACTGCGAAAAAGCGCAGCTGAGAATAACATCAATAAGATCACCAAGATTATGCTCGTTGTAGGTGATATGACCATGGCGGTTCCGGATGCCCTGCAGTTTGCCTTTGAATCTTTTAAAGATGAGGAGCTCTTTCATGATGCGGTTTTGGAGATCCGGAAAGAGCCGGTGCGTGGGGAGTGCAAGGACTGTCATCATAACTTTGGTGTTAAAGATTTTGCCTTCCTTTGCCCATCCTGTTCTAGTCCTCATGTGCGGGTGGCTTCAGGAAGAGAACTGTATATCGATTATTATGAAGGAGACTAGAAAAGATGGTTAAGGTGCGGATGGCAGCGCCGGTGCTGCAGCAAAACGATGAAGTCGCCAGGGAAAACAGGGAGATTTTCCGCGAAAAAAATCTTTTTGTGCTTAATTTGATGAGTTCTCCTGGTTCTGGGAAGACAAGTATCCTGGAGCAAACCATTAAAAGGCTTTCCGGGCGGCTGAAGTTGGGGGTCATTGAGGGAGATATCTATACGACCAGGGATGCTGAGCGTATTGAGAAGTATGGGATACCGGTTGTCCAGATCAATACTGCTGGTTCCTGCCATCTGGATGCCAGAATGGTTGAGCCGACCCTGGAGGACTTTGATTTAGATTCATTGGACATGTTAATCGTAGAAAATGTGGGCAATTTGGTCTGTCCCGCTGAATTTGACCTGGGAGAGGATGCCCGGGCAGCAGTTTTAAGTATTACCGAGGGCAATGACAAACCTGTGAAATACCCGTTAGTTTTTCGGGAATCTCAGGTAGTTTTGATCAACAAGATCGACCTCCTGCCCTATACAGACTGCGATATTGACGTTTTGGAAGAGGATTTGAAGAAAATCAACCCTGAATTGGAGCTTTTTCGGGTTTCAGCGCGGCTTGACCAGGGATTTGAACCCTGGGTGGACTGGCTGGAGAAACAGGTTAACTTAAAAAAACAGGGAACCCATTCATCCCCTTGAAACCCTTGATGCTCTAACAAAACTCTCCTCTTGACATAAGAAGCATGATCATGCATAATGGTATCTGGCGATGCGGGGTGGAGCAGTGGTTGGCTCGTCGGGCTCATAACCCGAAGGTCGCTGGTTCGAATCCAGCCCCCGCTACCAAAATTTCACGGCGGCGTAGCTCAGTTGGTCAGAGCATGCGGTTCATACCCGTAGGGTCGCTGGTTCGAATCCAGCCGCCGCTACCATATGGCCCGTTAGTCAAGTGGTTTAAGACACCGGCCTTTCACGCCGGTAACAGGGGTTCGAATCCCCTACGGGTCACCAGAAGAATTCCCCACCAGT
>DUMY01000185.1 GCA_012839645.1 Syntrophomonadaceae bacterium | reverse complement strand
TTTGTATTAGTTTAGAGGATGACAAAAAGTATTACAAAGTAGATGGCCATCAGGAATAGTCCTAAAGGTATGCCTAGCTTTGCCCATTCGGAACTGGATATTTTTAGTTTGCCCGCGGAGATGATGTTGGGAATATTGCCCGGGATGAGCATGCCTCCGGAGATCAGCAGTCCCATGAGGATTGCTTCGATCTGCAGGCCACTCATGGCTGGGCTGATTTCTGCGGCAGCCAGGGTGGCGTTATCAAGGACTGCTGAGATCATGTTGATCCAGTAGAGGATACGTGCATCCAGATGGATGATATAGGCATCGATCATCGGTTTAAAACCGGATCCTAATAGCTCCAAAGCCATAATGAACAGGAATATCTTGCCGGCTCTGAGTAGCACACCAGAGATGGTTTCATCTTCCAGGTCAACTGCTTCCCCATCAGTTCGGACCTGATTTTTCTTTCTCCCTACTGTGAAACTGCCCAGCAGGCCCATGGCGATGACGCCTGGTATAATGAAAATGCCCAGCAGCTTCAACAAGTAAAAGAATTGTTCATCTAGTTTGGAGACTACAATTGTGGAAAGCGGTTCTCCTATGGGTGTTAGGGCAGCACCCAAGCCGATAGCAAAACAGCCGACAATGGTTGTGTTGACTTTTACCTCCCTTTTTATGGGCAGGGCATTCATCACCTCTGCTAGAATAAGAGCAGCAATGATGGCGGTGATTACACTGGAGATAAGTCCTAGAACAACCACAACCATAAAGACAAACAAATGGATGGGTATGTGCTCCAGCAGCTTTTGGATCCACTTGTAGATGTCATTTTGAAAGTGGGCGAATAATAAACCGAAGATAAGTACTGCTGCTGTGATCATGTACATTAAGGGTTTGGTCATGATAAGATAAATTAGTTCCTTATTTAGGACCCCGGAGATAATGGTTGCCGCAAGTCCCATGACAAAGAGGAAGGGTTCTAAGTTACGTTCAATGGGCTTGACGAAGAAAGGCAATGTTAAGACCAGCAGTAACACGATGATAAGGCCGACAAACAAATGACAACGCCTCCTTGTAGAACTATAAATTGGTTGTATTGTTTCTTTGATGAATACTATCAGTATATTATTTATCATATTATAAAGCAACTACAAGTTGATTCTGTGTGTTGTAAGGGTTATTATTCTGTTGGTGTTAGGAATACTATATGTGGTGATGTGGTACAGGAAATGTTGAAAACACGCTATTTAAGGATAAATCGTAACTGCCCTGAATCTCACTTGATTGCAGAGGGAGCAGAAGTAATCAAAAAGGGTGGACTTGTGGCCTTCCCTACAGAAACCGTTTATGGTCTGGGGGCTGATGGCCTCAACAGTGATGCGGTATTGAAGATTTTCCAGGTCAAAGGAAGGCCGCGGGGGAATCCTTTGACTCTACATGTGTCTTCTTTTAAGCAGGCTCAGGAGCTTGTCTCATCCTGGTCCCCGGCAGCTGAACTGTTAGCCCGAAGATTTCTACCTGGTCCACTGACATTGATTCTACCGCGTTCCCAGGGGATACCGGATCTGGTCACTGCAGGACTGCCAACTATCGGTCTACGGTATCCTGGCAATAGGATTGCGCTGGACCTGATCAAGGCCAGCGGTGTGCCCCTTGCTGCCCCCAGTGCTAATATTTCCGGGTGTCCGAGCCCTACCAGTTCTCAGCATGTTCTGGCGGATCTGGATGGGAAGATAGACCTGATCCTAGATGGGGGACCAACAGAGGTGGGTGTGGAATCCACTATTATTAGCTTAGCTGGGGAGCGTCCGCTTCTTCTGAGGCCTGGTGGGGTGGCGAAGGAAGAAATTGAAGAAGTTTTAAAGGAAAAGGTTGTTGTTGCGGACAGTGTTCTGCATTTTGAAAAGGCTTCTGGGGAAGAGGAAAACCTATGCCCGGGGGTCAACAATAAGCACTATTCCCCACAGGCGCGGGTGATTATGGTTACAGGTAGCCCTGGGGAACAGGTGACCAAGGTGAAGAAGTTTTTAGCCGCGAATACAGATCAAGAGATTGGAGTTATGGCTACCAGCGAACATTTTCCCATTTATGAAGACTTTAGTGTCTTGCCAGTTTATCTGACTGATTTAGGTTCCCGTACAAATCCCGAGGAGATCGCCAACCGGTTTTTCAGCGCCCTTCGGGAGTGTGATCAAGCCGGGGTTGAGATAATTTTGGTGGAAACCATTGCACCTACAGGAATGGGACTGGCTGTTATGAACCGCTTGTGTCGTGCTGCTGAGCAGCATCAGATCTGAGATCAGAGAGAGGGTCTTTTTCAATTGGACGAGCTGTTGACATATTTTTTTATAGCTGTTGCCCTGGGGGCAGATGCTTTTTCCCTGGCATTGGGATTGGGGATGAGCGGTCCACCCCGTCGTGCTGTTCTGCGCACTTCATTTACCGTTGGTGTTTTTCATATAATTATGCCCCTTGCAGGTCTTTTCATTGGAAGTGTGCTCGGGGCTGCGGTAGGAAGAGTGGCAACCTGGATTGGCGGTGTAATTTTGGTTGCT
>DUMY01000184.1 GCA_012839645.1 Syntrophomonadaceae bacterium | reverse complement strand
GGGGAACTGTAGTGGGCTTTGATACATGGAAGCAGGCGGCCAGGAGATACCGGGAGCAGTTGGCTGAGCAAGGCGTAACAGGGTTTAAGGATAGGGCTGGCCGGATGTGGAATATGCGAACCTATACGGAAATGGCTGCAAGGACGACTGCTATGCAGGCGCATCTTGAAGGCACAGCTAACAGGTTGGCTGAACAGGGGCATGACTTGATCGAGATCAGTTCTCACGTTGGAGCCTGCAAATTGTGCCTGCCCTGGGAGAACAAAGTGTTGAGCTTGACCGGTAAGACGCCGGGCTATCCAACGTTGGAGGAAGCGAAGGCGGCGGGATTGTTTCACGTTAATTGCCGGCACGCCTACGGGCTGTATATTGACCTGGATAAAGAGATTGAGAGGCTGGAAGCAGAAGCTAGAGACACAAAAGAAGTTGGGACAGCCCAAACGATACAAGAAATCAAAGATTCTATAGCAGAAAAAGGGTATATTGGTGAAAAAGATGTTTACCAAGCCGGTGAAATGCTTTATAATGACCTTAGGGGGAAAAGAGAGGGATTAAAAAAAGAGATAAAACGCTTAGAAAAGGAATACAAAGATAGTGGAATTGAAGAAATTGAAAATAGACTTTCAAAATTAAGGCAAGCAAGAAGAAGCTTGGTTGACCTTGATGAAATTGGACTTAGCAGTAGGGATGAGCTATATTTGGAATATGACAAGCTAATGAAATCAAGATTTAAAATACAATCCAAAGTGTCAGAAATTCAAAATAAATTAAGAGTTGTCAAGGAAAAATATAGGGGTACTTCAGTAGATAATGCAGCAGAATTAAAAGAAAAACTATCTGAAATTAGAGAAGTTGGAATTAGTTCTTTTGATATTGATGGGCATTTGAATAAAAGCAGGTCACCCATGCGAAAGGTTGTTAAAGAAGCTTATGATTATTACCCTACTGATTGGGTTGAAAAATCAGTGCATACAGGTAATCTGACTCCCAAAAAAGCCAAAAGAGGGCATTATAATCATTACAAAGAAGAAATAGCTGTGTCGGGGTATTCAGATGACTCTTATTTTTCAACAGCAATCCATGAATTGGGACATCGATTTGAAAAAACTGTACCAGGGCTATTAGAAGCAGAAAAGAAATTTTATCGCAAGAGAACGGCAGGAGAAAATCTTGAATGGTTAGGGCCAGGCTATAGAAAGGACGAACTAACCAGAAAAGATAAGTTTATAAACAAATATATGGGCAAAGATTACGGCGGTACAGCATATGAGCTGGTTTCAATGGGTTTTGAGTATGCGTACACTAACCCTACGTCGCTATGGCAGGACGAGGAATATGCAAAATGGATATACGGTATATTATTCTTATATTAAGGTGGTGACCAAATGGCGAAAATCACAGCGACAGGAAAGCGTTTTGGTGTAAGCCAGACCGTAGAATGTTTTATGGAAGATGGGGCCCCTGTTATTGAGGCAAATGGTGAATATGATGAGGCCACACAGGAGCATTTCAATCGCCTGATGGAAACCCCTCCTGCAATAGGAGGAACATACTATCCACCTCAAGGAAGCATGTTAGCTGCGCACAGTGTGCTTGAATTTACGTTTTTTGACGACAGGAATGTGACGGTAAAAGTTGAGGGTGATATAGGAGAAATACCCGTATATGATGAGGAAGGCATAGTATATTAAAGCACCTAATCAGGTGCTTTTCTTTTTAGGTTCTTTTAGCTTCGGCTTTCCCTCTACAACAATACCATGTATTTTCGGATCGCTGAATTTCATCGGGATTAGCACCCGGCTTTTGTAGCAATAATACTTCTTTTCCGGTACCCAGATAATGTTGCCCATTCTTGGGTTCGTGCCCGGATGGGGAATATACCAGTGGCCGCACTCTTTCCAGAAAAGGCGAGTATGTTTCTTCCCTAGCCGAATCAGGGATGGAATCATCTTTTGTTTATAGATTAAGCTAAGACGATGATTAATGCCGACATGGACAGAAAGTTTATCTTGCGGCATATACCAATTAAAATCACTCATAAAGACACCTCTGG
>DUMY01000183.1 GCA_012839645.1 Syntrophomonadaceae bacterium | reverse complement strand
TATTGGAACGAAGAATGTGAGTGTATGTCGCTTGAACGACTACAGTCCCTTCAGGAGGAACTCCTGTGTGCAACAGTAAAGAGGGTTTATCAGGAAGTTCCCTTTTATCGACATGCTTTTCAGAAAACTGGTCTCCAGCCGGAGGATATCCGATCCCTGGATGATCTGGTTAAACTTCCTTTTACCACAAAGAACGATCTCCGGGACAACTATCCTTACGGTCTTTTTGCTGTTCCCTTGAGTGAGGTCATCAGGCTGCATGCTTCTTCTGGGACCACCGGGAAGCCTACTGTTGTCGGCTATACGCGGCATGATCTTGATGTGTGGGCTGAGGTAATGGCCCGGGCATTGACGTGTTGTGGTGCATCAAAAAACTCCAAGATCCAAAATGCATACGGATACGGACTCTTTACGGGAGGGCTGGGAGTTCATTATGGTGCCGAGCTACTCGGTGCCTCGGTGATCCCGGTTTCCGGAGGACATACCAAACGACAGGTTATGATCATGAAAGACTTCGGCAGCACAATTCTTACTTGTACTCCTTCCTATGCTTTACACCTTGCCGAGGTGATGAAAGAGATAGGCATTTCTAAAGAGGATATTAGTCTTCAGGGTGGGCTCTTCGGTGCTGAACCCTGGTCTAAAAACTTACGCAAACAGATCGAATCACGATTGGGTATTAATGCTTTAGATATCTACGGGATCAGTGAGGTTATCGGACCCGGAGTTGCTGTGGAATGCTCTGCCAGAGATGGCTTACACATCTGGGAGGATCACTTCCTAGCAGAGATCGTGGACCCGGAAACCGGGGAGCAGTTGCCGCCGGGAAGTTTTGGAGAGCTGGTGATCACAACTCTTACCAAAGAAGCCTTACCCATGATCCGCTACCGGACGAGAGATATTACACGGATTCTCCCGGGTGGCCCATGCTCTTGCGGCCGCACTCATCTCAAGATCGACCGCTGTCAGGGGCGCACTGATGATATGTTGGTTATCCGTGGTGTGAATGTTTTTCCTTCACAGATTGAGGAGGTACTTTTTAGGATCAGCCATACAGAACCATTTTATTTGATCTTTGTTGACCGACGGGATCAGCTGGATGAGCTGGAGGTTTGGGTGGAAGTATCTGATGAGGTTTTTTCCGATGAAATCAGGAAATTGGAAAGTCTGGAGCGTGAGATCCGGCGGGAGATTGAGGTTGTTTTAGGTATCAGTGTCAAAGTAAAATTAGTAGAACCTAAAACCATCGAACGTTATGAAGGGAAGGCGAAGCGCATCATCGACCGCCGCAATTTATAAAAGGGGGGGATACTGTGCCTGTCAAACAAATCACTGTGTTTTTAGAAAATAAGTGTGGCAGATTGGCCAGTGTGGCCAAGATCATCGGAGATGAAGGGATCAATATCCGCGCTTTTTCTGTGGCAGATACCACAGATTTCGGTATCCTGCGTTTGATTGTCAATGACCCGGATCACACCTATAAGGTACTGCAACGGGAGCAGTTTACCGTCCGGATGACCGAGGTTATTGCTGTTCAGATACCCGACCATCCCGGGGGATTGGCTGAAGTTCTTGCTCTGATGCAGGAAGCGGGAATTAACATAGAGTACCTGTATGCCTTTGTTGCAAAGGTATCCGGGGATGCCCTGGCAGTATTTCGTGTGGAAAACTCCAGGGTGGCTGAGCAGTTAATGTTGGGTAAAGGAATTAAGGTATTGAGCGGGGAAGATGTCTATAATCTCTAGTAATATTAAAGGAAAGGGTGCGCGATATGCAGTTTCATCCTTGCGGCTGTGCAACCGGCATTGGGAGTCTGCCTCACCTTGACCCTACTGCTGCGGTCTCTCTAATAAAAGAGTTCCTGCCTTTGATGCCACATTGGCCGCAGCTTCCCAGATACTCGGGTCAGGAGTTTTTCAGTACTCAGTTTTTACAGGTACTAAGCGATCTGGGACTGCTGCGGGTGGAGAGGGGGACAAAGGCGCACTTTTTGGATGAGGAACCTGACTGGCCCGAGCGGTTAGCCGAGTTTTATGAGTTGTACATACAGGCAGCGGAAGGAAATCTGGATGCCTTAAATAAATTTTCCTTTCCTCCTGGATCTGCAGAAGGATTTTATAGGTTCTATGACGAATTAATAGGGCATGGTACAGATGATGGTGAGGCCAGGTATTTAAAAGGTCAAATTGTCGGCCTGCTGTCTGTGGGCTTCCAGGTCACCAACCAGCGTGGAATACCGGCTTATTATGATGAGCAACTGCGCGATGTACTGCTGAAGCAGCTGTCACTGCAGGCAGCCTGGCAGGTTAAAACCTTAAGCGAATTCGGACTTCCTGTGATAATCTTTATGGATGATCCTGTGATCGACAGCTGCGGCAGGTTTGACCGCATAAGTGTAAGCAAGGATCAAGTACAAGCCGAACTCTTCGAATTTGTAGATTTTGTGCGAAGGTTCGGTGGGTTAGCCGGGGTACATTCCTGTTCTGACTTGGATTGGACAATTCTTTTCGGTGCTAATTTAGATATAATCAGTTTTGATACCTACCAATTTGCTGAGAGTTTCGCACTATATGCAGCATCCATTGACGATTTTATAAAAGATGGCGGTGTAGTCGCCTGGGGAGTTGTTCCTACCGATGGGAAGGCCCTGAGGGAGGAAAATATAGAATCATTGAGTACACAATTCCGCAAATATATAACACAATTGGCAGACAAGGGGGTGGATCCCCAGTTAATATATACACAGAGTTTAATAACTCCTGCCTGTGGGGCAGGAACTCTGACTACGAGAGAGGCAGAACGTATATACCAATTGACTGGAGAACTTGCAAGGAATTGGGAAAGATGCTTTTAGAAACTAATAATATAGAGATCTGCCGAGCATATTCGAGACATTTTACTCTTATTCGCCGCATTGTATATCAATAGCTGTCTTGTCCAGGATTGTTGTTTTAGGTATAATTTAGCATGATAGCCAATTAAATACTAAAACGTGATTTATATCTTCGGGGGTGATAAACATAGGTTCGACAGGGCAGTTCAAAAGAATTGTCGTTACAAGCGAAGAACCCGGGGAAAAAAGGTTGAGCGAACAAGAGCGCAAGAGGATGCAGCACGAGTTTAAAATCTATATGGAACAGTATTTTAAGAGAACGCTAGGCAAGAGTGTAGAAACCACTAAAATAAATATTATGGAAGACATGCTTATTATTAGAGGAGAAGGATTTTTAACAGAGCCGGAGAAGTTTATAGTAATGACACCGCGGGGTAAGGAAGCAATCAGGGCATCTAGAATGCATGTAGTGCAGCAACATGTTGTCGATAACCTATCGTTTTTTGAGAATAAACTGGGGGCTAAAGCTATTCATCAAACATATGATGTTGAGGCAGAACATGACTTCTGGATGCACGCCATTGTATTTAACCGAGTATTAACAACATAATATGGATTTATGGTAGTTCACGGAGAAACCTACGGGTGGCTCCAAGGAAAGACCAATGTTTTTACTGCAAGGCTCGATTGCTTAGGAGTCAGGCATGAAAATATTGGTCTGTATTTTTTTATGGCAGGACCGAGAGACTTGCGGTTTCAAGGGCTAAAAACCCTTGCAATAAAAAAAATATCATTAAGGAGGACGCAAAAATGACAATGAAGGCGTTGGTGTACCACGGCCCTGAAAAGATCAGCCTGGATGATGTGCCGGTACCAAAGATTATTGAGCCGGACGATGCAATTGTTAAGGTAACCACATCTACTATCTGTGGTACTGACATCCACATCTGGCACGGCGGAATGCCCGAGGTAGAGGCTCCTAGAATTCTTGGCCATGAGTTCTGCGGTGAAATTGTAGAAGTAGGTCCTGCTGTGAGAAATGTCAAGGTTGGCGATCAGTGTGCTATTTCCTGTGTCACCCAGTGCGGTGAGTGCTTCTACTGTGTACGGGGTATGTATTCCCACTGTACAACAGGTAGCTGGATCTTTGGGTATATGATCGATGGCTGCCAGGCAGAGTATGTACGGGTACCTCATGCTAATCTGGGTTGCCACATTATTCCTGATGGCTTAACCGATGACGACGTACTGCTCGTTGGTGACATCCTGTCAACAGGTTACTTGGGTGCTGAAAATGCAAGAATTGAACCTGGTGATACAGTTGCAGTAATGGGTAGTGGACCTGTAGGAATGTGTGCCATGATAACTGCACGGTTGTGGGGGCCGGCAAGAATTATCGCTGTTGATATGGACCAGGCACGTCTAGATTTTGCCGTTGAGAAAGGCCTTGCGGATATGGGCATAAACTCCGGTGAAGTCGATGCTGTTGAAAAAATCAGAGAAATCACTGATGGCCGTGGTGCAGATAGGACAATCGAGGCTGTAGGTGCCAAGGGAACCTACGATCTCGCTTTGGAAGCTGTACGAGCAGGTGGCAATGTTTCTATGCTCGGTGTTTTCGAGCAGCCACAGGAGATTAAGATGAACGAACTGTGGATCAAGAACATTGATATATCCATGGGTCTTGTTAATGCTAACCGTATTCCAGAGCTAATCCGTCTCATTCAGTTAGGAAAGATCGATACTAAATTCCTGTACACCCATCGTAAGCCTCTGAACGATCTTCTCGAAGGATACGATGTCTTTGGCGGCAAGAAGGATAACGTTCTCAAGTGGATCGTCACCCCTTACGAAAGATAAGAAATACGAAACATAAGAAATAACAGATAAGAAATAAT
The DNA here is from genome assembly GCA_012839645.1 of Syntrophomonadaceae bacterium. Lineage (GTDB taxonomy): Bacteria > Bacillota > DSM-12270 > Thermacetogeniales > Thermacetogeniaceae > Syntrophaceticus. Next base: position 13,511 of record DUMY01000183.1, on the reverse strand, counting down.
AATTAAGTCAGCTTCCACTGGCTTAATACACCTCTATAAAACCGGGGTAATTACCCCGGTTTTTTTATTTTTTTAAAAGAGAAGAAGGAAATTATAGTTTGATGGAGAATCTAAATGGTGGTGGAAAGTGGTGTAAAGTGGGGCATTATATGTTCGGAGTGGGGAAACGTGTTTATTGGGGAGTACTATCATAATCTTGATGCCAAAGGGCGCTTGATCATGCCGGCGAAATTCCGGGCTTGTTTAGGGGATCGTTGTATTACCACCCGAGGCTTGGATCACTGCCTTTTTGTGTTTCCCCTAGAAGAATGGCGGCTCCTGGAGCAGAAGCTGAGAAAACTGCCTCTTACAAAAAAAGAGGCCAGAGCTTTCTCCCGTTTCTTTTTCTCAGGTGCCACAGAATGTGAACTAGACGGTCAGGGCAGAATCCTAATTCCGCCCTCCTTGCGGAAATATGCCGAAATCAGCCGAGAGGTTACTGTTATCGGAGTCTCTTCCCGCATCGAAATTTGGTCAGCTGACCGCTGGGATGAATACTGCAGCGGAGCTGAGGAAACATATGAAGAATTAGCAGAACAAATGGGTGAAGGTGGTGCTTTGGGTGACTGAAGTTGATCATGCTCCGGTGATGCTTAAGGAAGCAGTTGAACTACTGGCTCCCCAGAAAGGGGGCATATATGTTGACTGTACCTTGGGTGGCGGTAAGCATTCAAAAGTGATACTCGACCAGATCGGTCCTATAGGACGATTAATTGGTTTTGATAAAGATGAGTCTGCTCTCCAGCGAGCAAAAGAGTATCTGGCAGATTACGGTGAACAGGTGACCTTTGTACACAGCGATTTTCGCCGCATGGAAGATATTCTGCAGGAACTGCAAATAAGTGAGGTTGATGGGATCTTATTTGATTTTGGGATTTCATCTTACCAGGTATTGGATCCTGAGCGGGGTTTTAGCTATCGTTATGATGCTGCTTTAGATATGAGAATGAATAGAAAAGCAAAGACCACTGCAGCAGATCTGGTCAATAATCTTTCAGAAAAGCAGCTGGCAGATATTATCTTTCGTTACGGTGAGGAGAGATGGTCACGTCGGATCGCTTCTTTTATTGTTACTCAGAGAGAAAGAGCTCCAATCACTACGACAATGGAGCTTGTTGATATCATAAAAGCAGCTATACCTGCTAGAGCACGTCGCACTGGTCCCCACCCCGCTCGACGCACCTTTATGGCTTTGCGTATTGCTGTTAATGACGAACTGGCAGCGATTGAAGAAGGGCTTAGAGTGGGGATTTCATTGCTAAAGCCAGGTGGAAGGGTTGTGGCTATTTCCTTTCACTCCCTGGAAGATCGGATTGTTAAGCATGTTTTCCGGGAGCATGGATCACCATCACCCTCCCAAGATGTGCTCCGCATTCTAACGAAAAAACCTCTTGTACCCCTTGGCGAGGAGATCAAGGTCAATCCGCGATCGCGCAGTGCTAAACTGCGAGCAGCCGAAAAACTGCTGTCGTCCGGAGTAATATAAGAAAATAGAGGTGAATAAATTGGTATTAGCGGAAAAAAAGAGATACAGCGTACAACCACCCAGACAACCCAGGAAGAGAAAAACTGCGCGGCGAGCTAAACAGCGCAAAAAAATGCTCTTATATTTTCAGGTCATTGTTATTATTCTCAGCTGTTTTGGATGCGGACTTTTCTATATTTATAAGAACAATCAGGTTACAGAGTTGGGCTACAGGGTTGAGGAAAACAGACAAAGGGTAGCTGTCCTGCAAAGGGATTTCAAACAGTTAGAATTAAAGGCTGCGGAGCTTCAGGGACCCGATCGGGTAGAGGAGGTTGCGACCAAGAAACTGGGAATGGATAAGCCGGATAATATCTTGCTCGCTGCTCTTCCACCTCAGGATGATAACACTGCGGACCAAAAACAGGATACGACAAGTGACCAGGCTAAAGAGAAGAAAAAAAACTGGTCAGTGGCATTAAGGCAGCTTATCGGACGGGCGGAAGCTTCGCCCCATTGACGGGGTGTTTTTGTTGATCACTAGCAAAATCGAAGTGCGTAGGAAAATTACAGGGCTTTTTTTTGCACTTTTTTTTGTTTTTGTTTTTTTACAGCTGCGTTTGGTTTACCTTCAAATTATTAAAGGCACATGGTATCAGCATAAAGCTGTAGAGAACAGAATTCGTGAAATTGTTGTGGAGCCAAAGCGAGGCATCATCTATGACCGCAATGGAAAGGAACTTGCGGTCAGTGTTAGTGCTGATGCATGTTATGCTATTCCGGCTGAGGTAAGGAAGTCCGGAAAGGCGAAAATAATTGCCCGGGAATTGGCTCATATTTTCGATATGAAAGAAAAGGAAGTTTATGAACAGATTACCAAAGAGCAGCATTCCGTATGGCTTAAATTTAAGCTCACTAAGGAACAGGTCAAAGAACTGCGTGAAAAGAATTTTGCAGGGATTGGGGTCATTCCTAAGCCGCAGCGCTTTTACCCCAAGGGCAATTTAGCTTCACATATTCTCGGGTTTGCCGGTGACTACAATCAGGGTTTAGAAGGAATTGAGATTGCTTATGATAAACAGCTGGCGGGCATCAATGGCTGCCTGCTTGTGGAGTATGATGCCGCAGGTCATGAAATTCCTGAATCAACAAGAAAATACATCCAACCTGAACAGGGTCTAAATGTTGTTCTAACTATCGATCAGACAATCCAGTATCTTGCAGAGCGGGAACTCGATAAAATTATGCAGGAGCGTGCTCCGAAAAGTGCCACAATGATTGTGATGGACCCGCATACAGGTGAGATTCTCGCCCTGGCCAACAGACCGGATTTTGATCCCAATCAGTTTCAAAAACAGTCAGAGCAGGTGCGGCGCAATAGAGCTGTTGCTGACAGTTATGAACCCGGGTCGACTTTCAAAATTGTTACTCTTGCTGCAGCTCTAGAGGAGGGTGTAACCAACAGACAGGAGCAGTTTTATGACCCGGGATTCATCAAGGTTAATGGGGAGACCATTCATTGTTGGGCTGGGGGGGGCCACGGCAGCCAAACTTTGGCTGAGGTTGTTCAAAACTCCTGCAACCCGGGATTTGTCACCCTTGGCCTGCGACTTGGTGCACAGAGGTTTTATAAATATATTGAAGGTTTTGGTTATGGCAGCAAATTGGGAATTGATCTGCCAGGTGAGGCAAGGGGTATTGTAATTCCGGAAAAGCAGCTCAAACCTGTGGACTTAGCTACTATCTCTATGGGTCAGGCTAACAGTGTAACCCCACTGCAAATGGTGACCGCAATGTCCGCAATTGTCAATGGTGGGAAATTGATGAAACCGCATGTTGTCAAAGAGCTATCTAACCGTGAGGGAGATGTAGTGAAAAAATACCAGCCCCAGGTGGTGAGACAGGTTATTTCTGAAGAAACCTCGCGGTTAGAAAGGGAGATGCTAGAAGCTGTTGTTACTAAGGGGTCCGGGCGCAATGCTTATATAGAAGGATATTCTGTAGGAGGAAAAACAGGTACAGCACAAAAACCGGTACCAGGTGGAGGTTATTCCGCTACCGATTATGTTGCTTCTTTTATTGGTTTCGCACCGGTTGATGATCCTGAACTTGTTGCCATTGTTGTGGTTGATACGCCTAAAGGTTATCCTTATTATGGTGGAACAGTGTCAGCTCCTGCATTCAAGGAGGTTATACGGGACAGCCTCCGCTATTTAGAAGTTCCAGTACGCTATCCACAGGATGAAAAAAAGCCAGATGAGGAGATGTCGGTAGTGCCGCTGGTTATCAATCTTCCTGTCCAGGAGGCAGACAAAGTATTGAAGGATGCTGGACTGCAAAGTGAGCATTCCGGTTCAGGGCAGACAGTTTACGGACAGATTCCCCTTGACGGTATCAAAGTAAAGAAGGGGAGTAAGGTCTTGCTCAATTTACAAAAAACCGAGGGTGACCAGAATGGAGAACGAGTTGTACCGGATCTCAAGGGCAAAAGCATGCGGGATGCGGCAGAGTTGTTAGGGATGATGGGGCTGGTGCTTATACCCGAAGGGGAGCCATTTCCCACGGGAATTGCTGGGGAACAGGACCCGGCTCCCGGGACACGCCTTCCCCATGGTGGGCAGGTAAAGGTTAATTTCAGGGCACCGCCCGGTGTAGAGGTTACGCCCTGATTGAGCCATGCCGGGATGGGGAATAATGGTTAGGATAACCAAACAGAGGTGATTGAGGGTGCCCATTACTTTTCAGGATTTGCTCCAGGGAGTAGAGGTGCTTACTACTTCGGGACTTGAGCAGAAAGTTACAGGATTACACTACGATTCCCGTCAGATAAAGCCAGGATATGTTTTTGTCTGTATTCAAGGCTACCGTACAGATGGACATCTTTTCATCCAGGATGCTTTATCCAGGGGAGCAGTAGGGCTGGTGACGGAAAAACAGATAGATACAGCTCCGGGAATTGCCTTTGCCAGGGTAAACAGTTCCCGTTTGGCCCTTGCACAGTTGGCTGCAAATTTTTATGATCACCCTAGCAGAGAGCTTAACTTGTTTGGTGTTACCGGTACCAATGGTAAGACTACAACTACACATCTTATTGAAGCAGTGCTTGGTGGCGGGGGTGAACCCACAGGTATTATTGGCACAATCTGGAATAAGGTAGGGGAGAAAAAACTACCTGTTGTGCGTACAACACCTGAATCCCTTGATTTACAGGCTATTCTCGCTAAGATGAATGCCTCATTGGTAAAAACCGTTACAATGGAGGTTTCCTCCCATGCCCTCTTTTTACAGCGTGTAGCTGCCTGTGAATTTGATGTTGGTGTTTTTACTAACATTTCTCAGGACCATTTAGATTTTCATGAAGACTTAGATGAATATTTGGCTGCCAAGATGCTGCTTTTTGAGGGCTTAGGAAAGAAGAGAACCAAGAAACGACCCTGTTATGCGGTGGTTAATATGGATGACAAGGCAGTGCATCAGATCAGAAAATGCACCTGTGTTCCTGTGATTACTTATGGTATCCATGAACAGGCAGATGTAAAAGCTCATCAAATTCAGCTTACTCCGGAGGGAAGCAGTTTTACTGTTGCTCACAGCAAAGGGGAATTTCCAGTATGTGTTTCTCTGCCGGGGGAGTTTAATGTATATAATAGTCTTGCTGCCATCAGTGTGGGATTGCAGGAGGGTGTTCCGGTGCCGGTTATTCAAGATGCCCTACAAAAGATGAAAGGGGTACCTGGCAGGTTCGAACCTGTAGATGAGGGGCAGGATTTTGCAGTAGTTATTGATTATGCTCACACCCCGGATGGTTTGGAAAATGTCCTAAAAACAGCCCGCGGGATTACTCGAGGGAGGCTGATCACTGTTTTCGGCTGTGGTGGTGACCGTGACATGGGGAAGAGACCTGTGATGGGTAGGATTTCTGGGGAGATCAGCGACTATACTGTGATTACTTCCGACAATCCCCGCACAGAGGATCCGCAAAAAATTGAAGAACAGATTGAGGATGGCATACGCAAGATCAAGAACGCCTGTTATACTATAATTACCGATCGTCATCAGGCCATCAGGCATGCCCTTCTTTATGCAAAAGAGGGGGATTTTGTAGTGATAGCCGGGAAGGGGCATGAAACTCACCAGATTATAGGTGATGAGATCTTTCCCTTTGATGACCGTCAGGTTGCCAGGGAGATTCTAGCAAAGGAGATCAATATTTAAGTAATGGAGTCCATGCAGTTAGAGGAGATAATTGAAGCGGTCCAGGGCATTCTTGTACAGGGCTGTAGTCATATCAAAGCAACAGGTGTGAGTATTGACAGCAGGAAGGTCAGGCCAGGAGATTTGTTTTTTGCTTTTCCCGGAGAGAGGGTTGATGGGCATGATTTTCTGGAGCAGGCATTTGAACGAGGAGCAGCAGGTGCTGTTATTTCTAAAGATGTAACAGTTCAAAGCAGGTTTAGCCTGATTATGGTTTCTGATCCACTTAAGGCTCTACAGGATCTTGCGTTGTATTATCGTAATTTATTTGCGATTCCGGTAGTTGCTGTTACTGGGAGCACCGGCAAAACCACGACCAAGGATTTAGTCGCCGGGGTGCTGAAAAAGCGTTTCAAGGTACTAAAAACACAAGGGAATTACAATAATGAAATTGGGCTGCCCTTGACGCTTTTGCAGCTGAACAACAGACACCAAGTTGCTGTCCTGGAGATGGCCATGCGTGGGCCCGGGGAAATCGCCGCATTATGTGAGATCAGCCGTCCTGAAGTGGGGGTGCTCACCAATATTGGTAAGAGTCACCTGGAACTTTTGGGTTCTCAAGAGGCTATCGCACTGGCAAAAGGGGAACTGCTGAAGTTTCTGCCATCTGACGGATGTGCGGTTCTATATGCTGAAGACCCTTGGCAGATAAAACTTGCCGAAATGGTGTTGGGTGAGGTTATTTTTTACGGAGAGGATTCCCAAATAAGCGCTTCCCAAGTGACCCTATATGATTTGGATGGGGTAGATTTTAACCTTTGTACACCTGCTGGGGAAGCACCCTGTTCCCTCCCACTACCGGGGCTGCACAATGTTAAAAATGCATTAGCTGCTGCAGCTGTTGGGTACAGGTTTGGTTTAACCCCGGAGGAAATCGCGGCAGGTCTTACATCTGCTTCCTTGACAGGGATGCGGCTGGAAATCAAATCAGGAATTTTTGGGACAAGGCTTATTGATGATTCCTATAATGCCAGCCCTGCTTCAACAAAAGCTGCTTTAGAACTATTGTCTGAGTCCGGGGGTACTAGAACAATTGCTGTTTTAGGCGAGATGTATGAATTAGGTGAAGAAACAGTTAACGGTCATCGGGAGGTTGGAGAGAAAGCAGCTGATTTAAAAATTGACTGTCTCTGTACAGTTGGGGTGTTAGCCCAAGAAATTGCAGCAGGTGCTCTTCAGGCAGGGTTGGATGAGGAGTGTGTCCATGTTTTTCGGGAAAAAACAGAAGCAGTGTTGTTTCTTAGGTCCTATATTCACGATGGGGATGTGGTACTGATCAAGGGTTCCAGAGGCATGCAGATGGAAGAGATTATTGCATCTCTTCAGGATGGTGAGCAGCAGTGACTATGTTGACCCGGGTAATCCTTGCAGCTGCAGTAAGTCTGGTTATTGTACTGGCAACAGGGCCTGTGCTGATTCCTTTGTTACAGCGCCTGAAATTTGGGCAAGAAGTTAGAGATGATGGGCCGCGCACCCATTTAAAAAAACAGGGGACGGCTACAATGGGTGGGGTCATGATCATTTTGGCTGTCGGTATCTCTGGATTTATTTTTACAACTGATCTCTGGGAAACAGCGCTTCTTGTTCTGATAATGTTGGGCTGCGGGCTGCTGGGGTTATGGGATGATTTCCTCATAGTTGTATTTAGGAGGCCTCTTGGTCTGCGGGCGAGAGCTAAAATAATCGGACAACTGTTGATCGGAATCCTTCTTGCATGGGGTGCTTATATTTTAGGGCTGGGTACAACTATAGCTGTACCCTTTACCGGACTGGAAATAGAAGCCGGGTTTTTTTATTATATATTTATTGTAGTTGTTTTAATATCTGCTGCAAATGCCGTCAACCTTACAGATGGCTTGGACGGGCTGGCCAGTGGTTTAATGGTGGTTGCAAGTATTGCATATGTTGTAATTGCCTGGATGACAGGACATCATGCAGCAGCAGTTTTTGCAGGGGCACTGGGTGGGGGTTGTCTAGGATTTCTCAAGTATAATTATCACCCTGCACAAATATTTATGGGTGATACCGGTTCTCTTGCTCTTGGAGGTGCTTTGGCAGCACTTGCAGTGATTACCGGGACCGAGTTGGTTTTACTTTTCTTGGGAGGGGTATTTGTCCTGGAGGTGCTCTCTGTGATTATACAGGTGATTTCCTTTCAATTAACAGGGAAACGCGTCTTTAAGATGAGTCCCCTGCACCATCATTTTGAACTGTCCGGGTGGTCTGAGGTTAGGGTTGTTCACTTTTTTTGGTTAATGGGGTTATGTTTTGCCATCATTGGCTTGCTGGCTTTATGAGGGTGACATCTATTTTAGGTAGGAGATGTGAAGTTGTTTAATCTACAAGGAAAAAAAGTGTTAGTTGTCGGAATGGCCCGCAGTGGGCAGGCCGCGGCTCATTTTCTGGTAAAACAGGGTGCCCTGGTTACAGGTACTGATCAAAAAAGTGAGGATGTATTAGGTTCCGGGTTCAAGGAATTAAAGAAGCTGCCTATTTCATTAGTTACCGGGGGTTATCCTGAAATACGGCCAGATGACTTTGATCTGGTTATTGTTAGCCCTGGTGTTCCCAGAGACATTGAACCAATTTCAGCTGCAGAATATTTTAACATTCCTATTTGGAGTGAGCTGGAATTGGCTGGGCGTTTTATAAAAGAGCCGATCATCTCTGTTACAGGTACCAATGGAAAAACTACCACCACTTCTCTGTTAGGATATATTTTTGAACAGGCAGGACTTGAGGTTGTAGTTGCCGGAAATATCGGAGTGCCCTTGATTCAGGAAGTGGAAAAAAGCATAGAGGAGCCGCGGCGAAGAACCGATTATTGGGTTGTTGAAGTAAGTTCATTTCAATTGGAGCGTATAGAATGCTTTCGGCCGCATATCGCTGTCTTTTTGAATCTTGCCCCGGATCACCTGGATCGGCATGGCGACCTGGGGACCTACGGCAGGACTAAGGCACGTGTTTTTGCCAATCAGGGATCAGATGACTATGCGGTGTACAATCTTGATGATCTTTTAGTATCAAGATACATGAATAGTGTCTTGGGCGAAAAGTGTGGATTTTCTTGCTATAAGCTTCCACATAGAGGGATAGGGGTTCAGGGAGAGCATATCATTTATACTTTCCAGGGGAAGGATGAACCACTGTGTTCAGTGCGGGACATTAGAATGCCCGGCTTTCACAACCTGGAAAATGCTTTGGCTGCTGCTGCTGTCTCTCTTTTAGCCGGAGTTGATCAGGATTGTGTAGTCAAGGCCTTAACTTCTTTTCCCGGTGTTCCTCATCGGGTGGAGGAGGTCCGGGTACTGGACGGAGTGCGTTATGTCAATGACTCAAAGGGAACAAATCCTGAGGCAGTACTCAAGGCTCTTGATTCCTATGAAGCCCCTGTAATTTTAATTGCCGGGGGAAGGTATAAGGGTGGCAATCTGGATGAACTGACACAGAAGATCTGCAAAAAGGCCAAGGCCTTGATTCTGTTAGGTGAAGCAGCTCCGCTGTTTCGAAAGGCGGCAATGGCTGTGGGGTTTAATGAAATATGGGAAGTCAGCTCCCTTTCTGAAGCTGTCGAGTTAGCACACAACATTGCCCGGACCGGTGATGTGGTTTTACTTTCGCCAGGGTGTGCCAGTTGGGATATGTTCCGGGATTATGAGGAGCGGGGTGACCTCTTCCGGAAAGTGGTTGAGGAACTCTAAGGAGGGGTTGAATAGTGAAGAAACCGCGCAGTGGTCCTGATTTTATTCTCTTCATTATCGTACTCCTGTTAATTACAGTAGGGATTGTAATGGTTTACAGCTCAAGTTATGTTTACGCTCAGGTAACTTATGCTGACGGCGCCCATTATCTAAAGAACCAGTTGGTTTGGGCACTCTTGGGAATTGTCGGCATGATTGTGGTGATGAACATAAACTATAAGATTTACCAAAAGTGGGCATACCCTTTTTTTGGACTGGCAGTCATTCTACTGCTTCTGTTGCTGGTTCCAGGAGTGGGAATAACCATCAAAGATGCTACCCGCTGGATAGGGGTTGGGGACTTTGCATCCTTTCAACCCTCAGAGATTGCTAAACTGGCACTGGTTATTTTTTTAGCAAAATATTTATCCAAACGGCAGGACCATGTCAAGCAGTTTTTCCGGGGTTTAGCCATCCCACTTCTGGTTGTTGGGGGGGTCTGCCTGTTGATCCTCAAGCAGCCTGATCTAGGGACAGCTGCTACCATTGCAGGTACGGCATTTCTCATGTTGTTGGCTGCTGGGGCAAATATAGGCCAATTGGGTTTCTTAGGCCTTATAGGGGGAGGCTTGGCTGCTGCGGCGATTTTCATGGAACCCTACCGTATGAGACGCATTATGGCTTTTCGCGATCCCTGGTCAGATCCCTTAGGTAAAGGGTTTCAGACCATTCAAGCGCTTCTGGCAGTAGGTTCCGGGAGAGTCTTCGGAGCAGGGCTTGGTCAAGGGAGACAGAAATTTCTCTACCTTCCGGAGCAGCATACAGATTTTATTTTTGCAGTGTTAGCCGAAGAATTGGGCTTTATCGGGACGACTTTTGTGCTGCTGCTTTTTCTCGTTTTTATGTGGAGGGGATTAAAGATTGCTATTAAGGCACCTGATTCTTTTGGTGCACTGCTTGCTGCCGGTATAACCATTATGGTGGTGCTGCAGGCATTAGTTAATATAGGTGTGGTGACCGGTTGTCTTCCGGTAACAGGTATCACACTGCCTTTTATCAGTTATGGAGGCTCGTCTTTGACATTGAATTTGCTGGGAATTGGTATTCTGTTAAATATTTCACGTTATGTTGAAGAATAGGGGATAAGGGATGCGTGTGCTATTTACAGGTGGCGGTACAGGTGGACACCTCTATCCGGCACTGGCTGTTGCGGAACTATTACAGAAGTCAGAGTCTGATTGTGAAATCCTTTTTGTAGGAACAGGTGAGGGATTGGAAAGTAAAGTGGTGCCTGGTGCAGGATACTCTTTTCGCCAGATTGCAGCCGGAAAGTGGCCGCGTAATTTTTCCTTTAAAGCACTACGTGACCTTGGCTCCTTAGGGAAGGGATACCTGCAGGGTATAGGAATGCTCAAGGAGTTTCGCCCTCACGCTGTTTTTGCTACCGGGGGATACGTTTCTGTCCCCATTGGGCTGGCAGCTGCAAGTTTAAGGGTTCCCCTTTTTTTGCATGAGCAAAACTCCGTTCCTGGCATGGCTAATAAACTGCTCTCGCGTTGGGCTGAGGTAACATTTACAACTTTTCAGACTGATAAGGAATTTTTTCCTTCAAGGGCGAAATTAGTTCACTCAGGACTCCCAATACGCGGTAAGATACTTAATGCAGATCGCATGGAGGGGTTCAGGTATTTTGGGCTGGAACCAGATGCTGTTACCGTACTGGTAACCGGGGGGAGTCGTGGGGCGCGGCGGATCAACCAGGTGATGCTAGAAGTTTACCGTGAGATCTGTCAGGGGAATATCGCGCTGTCTCCGCTGCAGGTTATTCACCTGACTGGTGCAAAGGAGTACCAGCGGTATTGCCAGGAGATGGAACACATGGGGATATATTCCCATGATATAGGCAAACTAATTATAAAACCATATTTGGAAGAAATGGAATATGCCCTAGCTATTGCTGACTTGGTGATCAGTCGTGCTGGGGCAGCGACACTTGCGGAAGTGACTGCCCTGGGAATTCCGGGTATCTTGATTCCCTATCCGTTTGCAACCGGGGATCACCAGTATCACAATGCTCGTTATCTGGAGAGCCAGGATGCAGCGGTTTTGATTCCTGAGGAGGAACTAACACCTGTCTGTCTGCTCAGAGAAATGGTAAGATTAGTAGACGACAGTAGGTTGCGCCAAAAAATGTCTGAAAAATCCCGCCAGATAGGGCGTCCGGAAGCCGGAGAGTTGATTGCCGGTATCTTGCTCAATGTTGGCAAAAAGTCACTCTGCACCTCTACGGCAGGTAATACATAAACTGTTGTTGTAACAAACAGACAAAATTCAGTTGGATAAATGCAGGCAAAAAGGGAGGAGATTTGTTCAGTGGCTGGCAAGTGGTATCATTTTATTGGAATCGGTGGTGTGGGCATGAGTGGGCTTGCCCAGGTTCTGCTGGAAATGGGGATGAGGGTAAGCGGATCTGATCTTGTCTTATCACCTGGGATCGACAGCTTGCGGCAGCAGGGAGCTCAAGTTTTTATAGGTCATGAGGCAGGAAACATTACAGATGATATGGATGCTGTAGTTGTTTCCTCTGCAATCCAGCCCTCCAATATCGAGTTATGCACCGCCCACCATAAAGGCTTGCCGGTCATGACCCGTGGGGATCTGTTGGCAAAGGTTATGGAATCTTATAAGGGTACTGCTATAGCTGTTACAGGGTCCCACGGAAAAACAACGACAAGTGCCATGATCGCTGTGGTCCTAGCGAAAAATGGGATTGACCCCACTTATTTGGTAGGGGGGCATATCTCCGAATTAGGAGGCAATGCGGGCTTGGGAAAGGGAAAATGCCTTGTCGCTGAATCAGATGAAAGTGACGGTTCTTTTCTTAAACAAAAACCCCACATTGCAGTTATTACAAATATTGATGATGACCACCTGGATTATTACAGAGATATTTCTGGAATTCTACAAGCTTTTCAGGATTTTCTCACTAATATTAGGCCAGATGGTTTTGCTTTACTTTGTAGTGACAGTGATTATGTTTGTCAGTTGTCTACATATGAAGTCAATGCTGTTACTTATGGGATTCGGGGGAATCCCCAGTACCATGCCAGGAATATTATTCTGAATGGTTTATTAACACAAGCGGATGTTTTTCATAATGGCAGTTATTTGGGCACATTGAAACTTTCTATACCTGGACTTTACAATGTCCAAAATGCTTTAGCAGCAGTTGCTGTTGGTATGTACATGGGTTTGGATTTTCCGGATATAGCGAGAGCACTTGCTCACTTCCAAGGGGTCCAGCGTCGTTTTCAACTGATAGCTCAGTATGATGGAATCAAAATTATTGACGACTATGCCCATCATCCAACAGAAATCAAAGCCCTGATGGAAGCAACCCTCAGCATCAAGCGGAAAAGGATGATCACTGTTTTTCAACCACACCGATATAGCAGGACGAAGTTCTTGAGAGAGGAATTCGGTAAAGCTTTTGAGGGAAGCGACCTTGTTATTATTACAGACATTTATGCGGCGGGGGAAAGTCCTATGGATGGTGTTTCAGCGAACCTCCTTGTCCAAGAGCTGCAAAAAAACGGTACGAATGCAGTTTATATCAATTCACTTGATGACGTAGTGAACTATCTCCTACAGGAACTCCGTTCAGGAGATACAATTCTCACCGTAGGAGCAGGTAATGTCTGGACTGTAGGCAGGAATCTCGCTTCTAAATTCCAGCCTTGTTCATCAGGGAATTAAGGGGTTGCATTATGGATTGGCAGGTTTTAGCAGAAAAATTAGAGCAGAAGGTAGATGGCCGGGTATATTTTCAGGTTCCTATGAAAAAATTCACAACCTGGAGGGTTGGTGGTCCGGCGGATCTGTTAGTTATACCTCAAACAAAAGAAGATGTTCAGGAGGCCCTGCTGTTTGCCCAACAATATAGTTTACCAATAACTGTTATCGGCAATGGATCAAATCTACTGGTTTTGGATGGCGGTATTCGTGGTTTGGTGTTCAAGATTGGTGGAGTACAGTTATCATATCCCTCTGCAGGAAAACATCCTTGAGCCCTC
>DUMY01000182.1 GCA_012839645.1 Syntrophomonadaceae bacterium | reverse complement strand
CTGCTGGGAGTTTTACGATCAGATTGTTCTCTTTATGGGACATTTCTTTCAGAACAAGCTGTGTAAGCTCACTGCCTGGATCATAGTATGGTGTTATTATCTTGACCCCGATATCATTACCTTGGTTTCCCCTGAATAATCTGTCATCAACAATCTGGTTGAAGGGGAAATTATAACGGGAAGAATACTTAAATTTTTTGTCGGTATAAATGTCTTCAAAAATTGTTTCAAATACAGTCTGCATAATATCGGACATATCTACATCGATGCTTTGGATTTCCCTATTAATATCCTGTTCCTCATGGGTAAGAAAGATATACTCATCACCGTTCTTCTGAACCAGGGTTTCTTTTACCAAACACCTTAGTGATTCATCGATCTTCTTTTTTAGTTCGATTTTATCATCATCGATGTTCCGTACCATCAGGGTGGCAATATTCTCTATGTTTTTTGGGATTTCATCCACATACTTGATCATGAACAGAACCTTCAACAGCTCTACATCAAAGTCATTGAGTTTGGCATTATCCTGTGCACGGATGATAACAGTCCTGATCGTGGAATCGAGAAAGGCTTCAATAGTGTCGTAAAAGGCTGAGAATGGTATCAGGATACCCAGGTCGCAGTCAGCAAACTGAACTGCAGATTCCTGGAATGAACTGATCATGGAACGCTCTCCCTCGGAAAGGTGCTTGCCGGTTGATCCATGTATTCTGACCGAAGTGAGAACCTGCTGCATAAGGTTGAACTGGTAAGGAATAAAGGGATAAACCTCGGCGAAATCTGTGCTGTCAGCATAAAACTTCTTTTCCGGTGTATCAGCAGAGAAAGTGATCAGATTTTTTAATATGGAACTTTTGTCGTCAAATAAGAGTTTGAGTGTGTCCATTGCCACGGGTGTTTTGCTGAGGATTCTTTTCATGATGACTTCATCGACATTGGCACTGGATAGGCTAATTCTGGTATTGAACCTGCCCTGAATCTTTGAGAAGTCATTACCTCTCACTCTTGTCACTGAGTCAATATCCTGCTGGCTGGTGACAATTACCCATGCCTTACCCCCACATTCGGTTCCCAGATCCTCTACAACAGTCTGCAGATTAAGCATCAGTCCTGAGTTGTCCCCTATATATTGACCAATTTCATCAACACAAAAAACCACATGGTGGTTTCCACCCTTATCTTCTATATATTTTCTGACGCGTTTGGCAAACTTCTCAACTGTAAGGGTATAATTGTCTTCCGCCCCGTTGTACCAGTTCCTAGCCGCTTCCTCACTCATCTTGGTTGCCGCAGCAAGTGCCTCAACTATAGAATCTTCCTCATAATAGAAATCCTCTCTGGCATCGGTCCACTTCCTGCCTGATATCCGTTCAAACTCGCTCTTAAAATCCTCATAGGTACCATCCATTGACATCTGTCTTTCCAGGTCAGCAACCCACGGTATAGAGCCACAAAAACCCTGCATATCATTAAATACACGGTTAAACACTTTTACGATAGCATCCTTATTGGCTTTTGAGTCTGCATCACTTTTGGAATCTATATTAAAAAGTATTATGTCTGCGGATACATCTGCTGCCCGTTTCATATCTTCAAGGATCTTGGAATTTTCTATTTTTTCATCAAAATAGTCAACTGCTTTTTTGCCGTTGACCACTCTATTCTCTAGGATATAGGACAGTATTTTAAGGAAATGGGATTTACCGCTGCCAAAAAAACCTGATATCCACACTCCCATTTTGTCAGTATAGCCATCAATGCCCGTTTGGTACGCTGCAAAAACATCGCTGAAATGCCGGTTCAGCTCTCTTGTTACAACATACTCTTCTAATTCCTGATAGACGTTGGTGTCATCATCTTGGCCAATTTTGATAACACCTTTGATATCTCTATCGATTTTCTTTTCGAACATTTCTCTGATGCGCATACTGTCCATCCCCTCCCACACGCATTAATATCTCTCAATCAATTTAAAGGCCCTGTAGTAATTATCATCCTTGATTTCATCAAGCAGTATAAGCTGAAGCCCATCATATGTGCCGGGGAAAAATAGGACAAGCGGTACCTCGTCAACAACCGCATGAAGGCTGTTTAGTATGGTATGTGATCTGATAATCGGCCACGCCTTACCTATACCGGTAAGGAATACAATATCATCCTTATCGATATGTTCACATATGTACTGAACAATAAGGTCATTCTTAGTGGTTAATCTCAATGCTTTCTTGGTGGCATTAAAAACGTATTCGCTTCCCTTTGCAGCTTCCATCTCAAT
>DUMY01000181.1 GCA_012839645.1 Syntrophomonadaceae bacterium | reverse complement strand
GTTCTCTATCTTAGCACGCACCTTTGTGCGTGTCAAGAACATTTTTCGTGTTTCTTTGTGCCGCTTGTGCGAGTTACGTCTGTTAGTATTGCTCCTCACTTGCAGCTGATTCTACTGCTGTCAGGGACAGCGTTGTCTATATTAACACGCACTCTTATACGTGTCAAGAACATTTTTCGGGTTTCTTCGCAGTGCTTGTAAGAGCACTGTTTATTTTTCGAGCACGGTGACTGTCACCCGACAGTCACCTATTTTAGTACGCTGTTTTTTGTGTGTCAACATCTTTTTTCGACTTGAAATTATTGTCGGACTTGCATTTATAATATACCACCATATCTTACATTAATGCAAGTGAAAAAAAGTAATACAAAGATATTAAAACCCTTTAGAATACAATCTCACATAAGTGTCAGGTACCTGCCCAACAATTATCGTATCGGTCACCGGAACCTGGGTGCTGACCTTGACCTGTGATGTGATCAAAGGCACAACCACTTTCACCTGACTTTGAATGTTCAGATAGAGTCGGTGGCGTGTTTGGTTAATCCCCGCCTCCTCAAATTGATCCGTAACAATTGTCTGAACCGTACCAATAGGATAAATAGACACCTTAATATGAGGTCCATAGTTCGCCATCAGCTGACTGCCCAGCACCTGTCCCAAGGGAATCGAAAACTTCTCATTTTGTAGATCTTTCAGGGCATCATTAATAGATAACGTGGTGTCAGAAGCCAGTTGGTTGATGCGAACAATATTAGGCTGCATCAAAACAACCCGCCCTTGTGAGTCTTTTTGGACAACAACCAGGTCATGATAATTAACAGAATCAGCGATTTTGTATTTTACCGCGCTATTTACAGCTTCTGTTGCAATCTGGCGCGCTTTTGCCTCCCCTATCTCCTTGATGGTAGGTTTTAGATTACGTTCAACAATAAACAGCATAAGTAGAAAGACTAATACTGCTATTCCCAGAGCAGCTAATGTCATGCTCAGTCTTGGTACCCGGCGGCAGTAGAAAAAGTGTACCCGCCGAAACAGTGCCGCCACCCCCTCCAGAAGCAATACCTTATATTATATGATTACGTTCCAGAAAGGGTGCTCATCCCTTTATTAGAGTATTAAGCGAGCAAACTTTCTTTTGCCAACCTGAATGATCATTCCGCTGTACACCACAACACGGCATTCAGGATCTGTTACTTTTTCCCCGTCAATCCTTACTGCACCCTGGGAAACGAAACGCTTACCTGCCGAGGTGCTGTTGGTAAGACCAGCAACAGCTAACAATTTGGGAAGCCAGATAGTACCATTGGAGGATATCTCCTTTGTGGAAAGCTGAACATCAGGAAGATCATCTGGAAGCCTACCCTTTTGAAAAACAGCTACAAATTCCTTTTCAGCATCGAGTGCGGCATCATTTCCATGAAACATAGCGACAAGTTCCCTAGCCAGTTTCATTTTGGCATCCCGTGGATGAAGGACTCCATTGGATAGATTATCTTGAATGTTCCTCACTTCTTCATTGGACATCGGTGTAACCAGCTGAAAGTATCTTATAATAAGCTCATCAGTAATAGACATGGCTTTGCCATAGATTTCCTTTGGGGGTTCTGTAATACCAATATAGTTGCCCAGACTCTTGCTCATTTTCTGAACTCCGTCAAGCCCTTCCAGAAGAGGCATGGTTATTGCAACCTGAGGTTCCTGGTCAAACTCACGCTGTAGATCACGCCCCACCATCAGATTAAACTTCTGATCAGTACCACCCAGTTCTATATCTGCCTTTAAAACTACAGAATCATAGCCCTGCATCAGAGGGTAGATAAATTCATGAATCCCAATTGGTATACCTTCTTTATAGCGGCGCTCAAAGTCATCCCGCTCCAGCATTCTAGCAACAGTGTATTTCGCAGCTAAAGTAATCACATCAGAGAAGGAAAGCGCTCCTAACCAGGTACTGTTGTATACCATCCGCGTCCGTTTCAGATCGAGAATTTTCCCTACCTGATCCTTATATGTTGCAACATTTCTTTGGATTTCTTCATCTGTTAACTGTCTGCGTGTTTCGGAACGCCCAGACGGATCACCTATGCGTCCCGTAAAATCCCCTAATATCAGGACAATATCATGTCCCAATTCCTGGAGTTGGCGCATCTTATGCAGAACAACCGTGTGGCCCAAGTGAATATCGGGAGCAGTGGGATCCATACCTAGTTTAACCTTAAGCGGTCTGTCCTCTTTGATGGACCGCTCAAGCTTTTTAACCAGTTCATCTTCTGGAATGATTTCAGCGATACCCCTATTGATAATATCCAACTGCTTGTCAATGTCTTTGACCAAATGTGACAATTTCCATATCCTCCCCATCTGACATGATCTCACTTTAATCTTCCGTATAAAATATCATGATTTTTCTCTTCTTACAAGGGAAATGGCATTGTTTGCACTGATCTTGCAAGCTGTTTACAGATTGGTCTCAAGGATTTTAACCAGGTCCGTATACACAGCTTTCCTCGGGTTTGCTGCCAGAGAGCCCGAGGGAAGCGCAGCTTCTGCAAGACCTGGAATATCTTCCTCTTGCAGCCCGACCTCTCCTAGCTTTGCAGGTATCTGCAGCCGTTTCTGCAGCATCCGCACAAAATGCACCAAACGTTCAGCGGCATCAGCAGAACAGGTGTCCTGCTCTGCCAGGTGCAGTTCCTTAGCTACCCGCGCATATTTTTCGGCAACAGCAGTCAAGTTAAATTCCATGATGTGAGGAAGCAAAACAGCACAAACCAACCCGTGGGAAAGATTGTAGCGTATTCCAACCGGGTGAGCAAGGGCATGTACTGCACCTACCCGGGCATTATTTAAAGCAATCCCTGCCATCAAACTCCCCAGGGATACCTGTTGACGCGCTTCCTTTTCACTGCCTTTAGAATATGCTGAATAGAGGTTTCGACAGATTAAAACCACTGCCTCAAAGGCTATTCCATCGGTCATGGGATGTGCCCACCGTGAAGTATAAGCTTCCAGGGCATGTGTCAAGGCATCCATCCCTGAGTGGGCAGTTACATGGCGCGGCATGGTCATGGTCAAAACAGGGTCCACAACAGCAACACGTGCCAGCCATGAATCCCACCTGATACTCTGCTTCTTCCCGCTAACAGGATCACTCAGTACCGCGTTTTTCGTCACCTCTGCCCCACTGCCGGCGGTGGTGGGCACTGCTAGCCAGGGAAGCCCAGGCTGCTTGAGCTCTTTTCCTTCAAAATACTCTTTGACACTACCATCCCCGTAATAAAGCCCGGCAGTGGCTTTTGCCACATCCAGGACACTTCCTCCCCCCACCCCGATCACTAGATCTACCTCATATTCATGGGCTATTTTTAAGCTTTCCTCTACACTTTCCAAGGTGGGTTCAGGAGGGATTCCTCCGCAGTATACAATCTCAAGTCCAGCGGCCTCCAGGGGTCCGATCACTCGCTCGATCATCCCACTTGCCTGAAGGGAGCCTTTCCCCATGCACAACAACAGCTTTTTCCCGAAAACCCTCGCTTCCGCGCCCAAACGGCCAGCACAGCCGGGCCCAAAAATGATCCGTTGTGGTACCAAAAAATCAAAAAGCAATCAACACACCTCACAATAAGCTAACGGTAAATGTTGCCAACGCTAACGGCGCCTGACAGCATCTTAATTTGTTTAACTGCGGTTAACAGGTTACCGTTGACAGACATTGGCTTACGCCGTGGTAATAGGCACCAACTTCCTACCTATAGCACCGAATTGTCAACATTTCTGAAACTGCTTACCTTCACGCCGACAGAGGATTTCGGCTATATGGCGCCCAGAGTAAAGAGTGCCCGGCACACTGGCACCGACAACCCACTGTCCGGCCATATAGAAGTTTTTCAGCCCAGGCAAGGTTCTCTCCATCACCGTTGTCATTAATTCTGGAGTGTACAGCCAAGCCATAGATGCACCCTTATGATTACGGGTATAGTGCCAGGTGGTGTAGGGTGTAGCTACATCGGTCACTTCCACCTGTGAAGAGATACCAGGGTATAACTTCTCCAGTACACTCAATACTTCCCCTGCAATCCGTTCTTTTTCTGTTTTATAATGCAGGTGGTTATCTTTTCGCAAGTTATGCCAATAGTCCCACTCTGTTTCAAATTCAACCTGGATCACTGTTTTCCCAGGTGGAGCAAATTTAGAACTGTAATTAAAAATACGAAGAAAAATCCCGTCTACATTGTGGCCGCCTAGAACCAGGGGACGGTCTAAAAAAATGGTGTTAAACGGTGGTGTTTCAGGAAACTCACGAGCAACCCCGTAACTGACCATAATAAAAGGACTGCACAGCTCCCATTCAGTATAGCGTTTCTTGATTTTATCGTCCAGGTGGCGCCCACCCAGCATCTTAAAAATGGTGCTGTAACCATCAGCAGCTGAAACAATTACATCCGCATGGTATTCGGTGCCATCCACAAGGCGTACACCTACAGCACGGTCCTCTTCAAGAAGGATCTTCTCAACCTCAGCATTATAAATTACCTTTCCGCCTAAATCCTGATAACGTTGCTCAATGGACATGGCAAAATCCAGTGACCCACTCTCAAGCAACCCCAGCCGCACTTCTGCACACATTCCCAGGATCATCATGATGAACCAAACAGGCACTTCA
Organism: Syntrophomonadaceae bacterium; assembly: GCA_012839645.1. Lineage (GTDB taxonomy): Bacteria > Bacillota > DSM-12270 > Thermacetogeniales > Thermacetogeniaceae > Syntrophaceticus. Next base: position 7,788 of record DUMY01000181.1, on the reverse strand, counting down.
GGCAGAAACAAATACTGAATCACCCGGCCTAAAAGGGGGTAGTGCAGATCCTGGGCATATTCAGCAGCCGATTTGGCGTATTTTCCGGTAAAATACCTGAAAAGCTTACGCATCCCCCATAGCTGTCTAATCCCTTCCCACCGGTCAGTAAGTTCAGGCGGTCTGGCATAGTCCATGCCATCCATCCCATCCCTCTGCATGGCACGAGCACCAGCTAGCAGGGATGCTATTTCCCGGGCATCTTTGGGAAACAAAGCTTTTAAATCAGCGGCAACACGATCTAAATCCCCACTGATATCTATTATCTTTCCGGTGGGTTGATCATAAAATCGGCCGTAAACATTCAAATCTACAAACCGGTTTTCCTGAGCTACACCTAATTCACGGTAAAGCTCGTAAGTTGGCTGGCCTGGTTTATGATCCATCATAAAGTGTATACCGCCATCTATGATGTAGTCTTTTCTTTTCCAGGCGGTCGCCACTCCACCAGGCTTGTTATGCAATTCGAAGATCATGGTGTCATAGTTATTCATCTGGCAGTAACAGCCTGCGGCCAGGCCAGCCAATCCAGCGCCGATGATCACTACAGATTTTTTTGACATGATCCAGCCCCCTTCTCCCCTGGCAATAACACAATTAGAACTGCGGGATTACATCTAACCCCACGTTTCTAATCTATTATATATCACTAATTGATGCTCAGATAGACTCCATGCCGCTCTTATTGGCGCGGTGTTCCCGCATATCTTATTCTTAAAGACTCAGAAAGCTCCCGGTCAACACTCACCAGATCATCTCGATTTATTTCCTTGATAGCGTTCTTGCCCAATGCCTGCACTGCTAACCGCATTTCTGCCATACAAGACTGAAGAAAATTGGCAAGGCACTTCGCCGCCCGTTCAACATCCAGCTTATCCTTTAAAGTGCCGTCATAGAGAATAAGCTGTGGTGGAGTTGTTTGGGGAAGGGGTTTGATCACTTGTGTTTGGAGTGCAGCTGTGATAGCCATCGACCCGATATAAACAGCATCTGCGCCCAATGCTAAAGCCTTCAAAAAATGACCCGGGGTTTTCATCCTGCCAGAAGCGATAACAGTTAAGCTGTCCCGCAGGTTATTATCCTCCAGCCACTGTATCGCCCGGGGAAGGCAGTAAAGCAGAGGAAGCCCCATATTATCTTCAAGTGTCGGAGGCGCTCCTGCTGTGCCTCCACCAAATCCATCGATCACAATAAAGTCAGCATCAGTTTTGGTGATTACTTCCAGTTCATACTCAATATAATCTGAACCTGCAATTTTTACACCCACAGGCACATCATGCTCTGATTTCAAGCCATTGATCAGATTGATTATGTCTTCCGGTGAAGCTGTGCCAGGCATCCGGGACTGGATAACAGCATCCTGGCCCTTCTCTAAATTCCAAAGCTTTCTCAATTCTGGACCAATTTTCTCAGCCTTGATAGTTTCGGTAACTCCACCGCCCCAGGCAGACTGCCCTAATTGAACTTCAATGGCATCCACCATCTTGAGCTGCTCCGGGGTATTCAGCCACCCGCCGCGGTTGTACTGGCCGATGAGATATTTTGCAGACTTGCGTTCCTCATCTGTAACAGCCGTTTCACCGGTATTGGTTGCAGTACCTGCCTCTGAGGCCCCCTTAGCCATGGCAACTTTAAAGGGAAGGCTTACAGAAGCACCGTAAGACATTCCGGTTATTAAGATGGGGATATCTAAATTAAGCGATTTACCCGCCTGGGGACCAATGACAGTTTGTGTGTCGATCTGTTTGGGATCTTCGGATGGCAGTTGAAATAATTGTTTCGGATTAAGCAAAACCTTTTCCCAGGGATCAAGGTTGATTGGGCTGCCCAGGGGCCTTTCCAGTTCCTTCCCGGTCTCAGCCCTCATTCCAGCTTCAACGATTGCCCTAGGTGTAAGCTTTTCCACCGCGGTCATAGCAACAAAGGGATTATCTGCATACTTTGCTGTGAGCATTTTTTCCATGGCATCATCCATTAACGGGTCAGCCATCTTTGACAACATCCAGTTCAGCATTCAGGTACCTCCTTGAATTAAATCATTGATGGTTGCTTCCTTATCCCCCATAGTGTCCAAGATTACAAAGAATTATGTTTATAATCACGATAAATACCACTTATCTTGATCTGCTTTATATTTTCCCTGATCCACATAATCACTATTTACCTTGACATTTGCTTTTTTCTTGAGTTCCATTTTATGCTGATCCCAAATTTCTTATATTACAAAATAAAAGGCAGGAGTTTATACAGCGAACTCCTGCCTTTTTTGTCTCTAACTTTTAGCTCAAGCTCAAAATAATTGCTTATAAATTGACACACATCTTTTTATAAGTATTTAAAGGGGTCAGTCTGAATCCGGGAAACCACTACTGTAAGCTCCTCCCCGGCTTCCTTTGCTTTCTCTCTAATATAATCGGCCAGCACAGGAATAACCACCTGCTCTGTCCCATAGTGTCCCGCATCCACCACAGCAATCCCTTGGTCCAGGGCATCAAGTGCCCCATGATGCCTGACATCCCCGGTCAAATAAACATCAGCACCGCGCTTTATAGCATGCTCAAGGAAGAACATGGCACTACCGCCACATAAGGCAACTTTTGAGATACTCCTTTCCGGATCCCCAGTGACCTTTACCACTTCCAGATCTAGACAGTCCTTCACTTTCTGCGCAAAATCCGCAAGTGTCAGCGGTTCCGGGAGTTTCCCTACCCTGCCTAACCCCATCTTTACCCCCTTATTTTCCAGGGGATACACATCATAAGCCACCTCTTCATAAGGATGAGCAGCCACCATCCCTTTCAAGACTTTCTTTAATTTCTTCTGGGGGACAATAGTTTCGATCCGAAACTCAGATGCCTTCTCCAACTGCCCGGTCTCCCCGATAAAAGGACTTGTGCCTTCAAGTGGACGGAAGGTTCCTGTTCCCTCCAATTGAAAGGTACAGTCCGAGTAACCACCTATCCACCCCGCCCCCTGTGAGCACATAGCCTGCCGCACCTCGTCCTCATAACCCACAGGGACAAAGACCACAACCTTGTACAGTTTTTCTTCAACAGTAGGAAGCAGCAAATCAATATCTACAAGTCCTAACCGGTCAGCCAGGATATCGTTGATCCCACCAGGAGCAGCATCCAAATTTGTGTGGGCAGTATATAAGGCAATTCCCTTCTGAATCAACCTGTAGACATGGGAAGAAGGATAAATATCTGACCTCAGGTAAGGTATGGGATCACGGTAAAGAGGATGATGAGAAACAATCAACTGAACATTTTCTTCCTCCGCTTCTGTGATCACATCCCCTGTCACATCAAGTGTTACCAGCACCTTGTGTACCTCATCTGCGGGCGAACCTACCAAAAGTCCTACTCGATCCTTATCTGCCACAAGTTCAGGATATGCCCATTCTTCGATCCAATCAAATATTTTTTGGTTTTTTACTGACATTATCTATTACCCTCCTGAATAACAAAATCTTACGCCGCCATTCCTGACGCATTTTTATAGCAGCCGGTGTTTTGGCATGACGCAGTGATATTAATATATTTTCCGCTAACTTAATTTTCTCCTGGAGAAATGGTATGAGGAGGGGGTGTTTTTTTTCTAGAAGACACGGCCCTATTTCCAGCAGTTCCCTTTCCTTTCTGCTTGGCTTTTTATCAATTCCCACTGCCTTTGGCTCATATGAGGGTTCGGAAATAATTATTTGATAATAATTGTCATTTTCCAGCACCAGCTCCTCATCGACGATTTGCCAATTATGATCAAATAACCATCTCCGCACAATACCCGCTCCTACTTGGGGCTGTAAAATCATGCGAACCACACCATCCAGCACCGCGGGTGATTTTTCCAGAATATCTCTTATTTTTGCGCCGCCCATTCCGGCAACAATGATCACGTCCGCTTCTCCTGGATCAAGCGGCTCCAAGCCATACCCCTGTCTAATCTCTATTTTTTTTTCTAATTTATAAAGATAAACATTAGCTCTTGCGGTGCTCAGCGGGCCAGTAGAGAGATCAGAGGCTATAACCTGTGATGAAATGCCCTGAAGTACTAGATAAATGGGCAGCCGGGCATGATCTGTTCCGATATCCGCCACAACGAATCCCTTAGGTACAAAACCGGCAATCTTGGTAAGCCTCTCAGACAGCGTCAAGTCGATTACCCCCTTGATGAGTCCGGAGGAGACAAAAGGTTCCCCATAGTGTTTCCTGGCAACATAATCTAGGAGCGGAAATCTGCTTGAACTTGTGTGCTTATGCCTCCACGCGGCCGAAAGTCCGCTTTAACAGTAAGAGAAACAGGATTCAAGAGCCGGGCCAGGTCATCCTTCACCCGGTTCACCACATGTTCCTGTAAAATCCCTACATTTCGAAAGGAATTGAGGTAGTACTTTAAAGATTTAAGTTCAACAAGCTTCTCCCGGGGAATGTAGCTGATGGTTAGCTCCCCGAAATCCGGCAGTCCTGTCCAGGGACAAACAGAAGTGAATTCCGGGTGAATATAGGCCACTTCTGTGGCACTACCCGGGTATTCAAAAGGTATGGCTTCCAGCAGCTCTGTAGCAATTGCTTCATATGTATCCATATCCCAACGCATTAAATCTTTCTCTTTTTCTTGATTCATTTACTGTTTCCCCTTTATAGAGTAGTTAATTCACCCTGACGTAAAACAAGCGGCCTGCGATCCTTACAATAGTCAGCAGCGACGACTTCCCCAATAAAAATGGTATGATCGCCGGAAACCAAACTCTGTACAAGCTTACATTCAAGATTTGCCAGTGCATCTTTGATCCTGGGAACCGCGATAACCTCACCTGGCCTAGTGGAAATGTCCAGTTCCTTAACCTTGTCCACACCCCGGCCGGATTTTGTGCCACAGAAAAAGACTGTCTCCTCTTCACCCTCTCCCATAATGGTCACCATAAACTCCCTTGATTTTGCAATCATATCATGGATATAACGCTGGGGGGCAATGGAAACCATCACTTGCAGAGGAGTCCAAGAGCACTGGTTAATCCAGGCGACTGTTGTAATATTATGCTTGTCCCCATCCCTGGCACCAATTAAAGCCACCGGCATAGGTAACAGGTGCAGGGCCTGGCGTGACTGTTCAGTGGTCAAATAATACCCTCCCTTTCCTATACCATTTTAATACAAGACAGGATAAGATCAAGCATTTAAGCCAAAAAGAGTTGAAGCATTCCCAGGGGAAGGCTTCAATATTATCAACAGTGGGCAAAGCGGAAAATCTTCGCTTCATCAGCTGAGAGCAAACCGGAGAATAGGAATATAAACTTTTATGAAAAGATTGGCAGGAATACTTCGCCCAATGGCAAAAAGATAATATGTGAAGGGCAAAAATTACAGTAAATCTTTAGAATACCCAACTATTGACAGGAGGAAAACCCCATGCTAAATAATCAAAAACATTTTCGCGGCTGTCTGATCGGAGGCGCAGTTGGAGATGCGCTGGGGTGTCCAGTAGAATTTTTACAGCTTGAGGAAATAAAAAAGAACTACGGCTCAGATGGGATAACTGAGTTAGTTGTTGGGAAAAGCGGCAAGGCAGAGATCACAGACGACACCCAAATGACCCTGTTTACAGCGGAAGGACTGCTGAGAGCCGCCACAAGGCATTCACAGAAAGGCATCTGTCATATTCCTTCTGTTGTCTTTAATGCATATCACAGATGGCTGGTTACTCAGGGTTTCCAAGTCAAGGGTACCTTGGAAAATCTGGACGGCTATTTGATTGGCATCAGCAATCTGCACGAGAAGCGTGGTCCGGGCGATACCTGCCTTTCATCACTGAAGAGCGGACAGATGGGAACCATAGATAAGCCCATCAACAACAGCAAGGGATGTGGCGGAGTAATGAGAGCTGCTCCAGTGGGTTTGTTCTGCAGCAGACAAAATGCCTTTAAAATTGGCGCTGAATGTGGGGCATTGACCCACGGGCATCCCAGCGGATACCTATCAGCAGGTGTCCTCGCCCATATGATTGCTTGTATTATTGAAGGAGTGCACTTGGAAGATGCAGTCTCTGATTCCCTTGCAGAACTCTTAAAATACAATGGCCATGAGGAGTGCTATAACCTAATCCGGAAAGCAGTTGAATTGTCCCAAAACGATACCGAACCGCAATCAGCGCTGTCTACATTGGGAGAGGGATGGGTTGGGGATGAGGCTATCGCCATGGCAATCTACTGTGCATTAAAACAGAAAACAGATTTTAAGAAAGCTCTCATCCTTTCGGTCAACCACAAAGGTGACAGCGACAGCACAGGAGCTATAACCGGCAATATACTGGGCGCATATCTGGGGCTGGAGGCTATTCCAGCGGATTGGTTCCAGCAGGTAGAGCTTGCTGAGGTTCTTGTACAGGTTGCTGATGACCTTTTGACAGGTTACCAGGATACAGAAGAATGGCGGAATAAATATCCGGGATGGTAAATAATAGTTGTTAGTGGGACATGGATGCTGCTGTAGTCTATAGAAATACGCAAAAAGAATTGCTTGAAATTTGAGTACCGGAAGTAGAAATCGCTCTGACAGGGATGGCAAGCTGTCTAGTCTCGGGTCGATGATGCAGGAATTTCAGATTAATATTCCTCTACAAAGAAAGGAAAGGTGTAGAAATGATTCACAAAGGCCTTGTCCTTGAAGGTGGCGGGATGAGGGGTCTTTACACCGCAGGGGTTTTGGACCTTTTTCTTGAAAAAGGGATGATCTTCGATTATGTAATAGGTGTTTCAGCAGGTGCCTGTAATGCAGTCTCTTATATTTCCCGGCAAAAAGGGCGTAATAAAATAGTCAACACTGCCTATGTCGATGACTGGCGATATATGAGCTTAAAGAGCTTGGTCAAAAACGGTTCTCTTTTCGGCATGGATTTCATATTTGATGAAATCCCCAACCGGAAAGTACCCTTTGATTTTGAGACATTCAACAGTTCACCTGTTATTTTCAAAATCGGTGTTACGGATTGCACAACGGGAAAGCCTTTATATTTTGATAAAGAAGACATTGATAGAAAGTTCACTGTACTGCGGGCTTCCAGCTCCTTACCTTTGGTTTCACCTATTGTAAAATTTAAGGGATACCACCTTTTAGACGGGGGGATCACAGACCCCATTCCAGTTCGCCAGGCTATTACCGATGGCTATCAAAAGACTGTGATTGTTTTAACCCGTAACAAAGGTTATCAAAAAGAACCTATAAGCCATCCGCTGCGTTTATTGTTAGAAAAAAAATACCGGGATTACCCCGGTCTTATTGAAGCTATGATCAACAGGTATAAGATCTATAATGAAACCCTGGATTATATCGATGAATTAGAGCATAGAGGGCAAGCTGTAGTAATTAGACCATCGGAAAAACTGGAAGTTGACCGTTTTGAAAAGAATGCAGAGAAACTCATTGCTCTTTTTGACCAAGGGTTTGAGGATGCCTCTGCAGCTTATGAACTATCCTTCTCCCTTTTGTCATAGGTGTCATCAGTCCTCGATGACTCTTCCATCGGTGCTGATGATGACTACCCGCCAGAGAATCATCGTGTTGCTTCTGCTGAACAGAAACTGAACTGGCGGACTTCCTCAATGTCTCTCGCCCTTCTCTATCCCGAGAGATGTGCCGGATGAGGGATGAGGGGATGATCGATCTTAATGCAATGAGGAACGCCGCTGTTTGACAGATGACAGCCATCAATCATTTTATAGTGGGTGACTGTCACCTTCAATTTTGTGAG
>DUMY01000180.1 GCA_012839645.1 Syntrophomonadaceae bacterium | reverse complement strand
CGGTGGAGAAGACTATCCACAGTAAAGGGCTTTGCTTTTCAATAAGCCATGTGATCAGCCCTCCACATCCTAATTCAGCATCATCGGTATGTGGTGATAGGATCAGTGTCCTCATTTAATTTCTCCGCCTTTAAACATATCCAAGCACTCCGGGTAATCAGAGATTATTTTTATGCTTTCCGGAAAGTTTTCTACAAGCCAAACTTGAAACATGGTCATGTCCAGCTTATCTTTGATTAACCTGTTTCTTTTCTGTCGGCACTTGATTTTTAGGTTTGGACTCTTGAGAACTTCGAGGGCTTTCGGCAGAGCCTCCACTTCGTCATCGAAGAAATCCAGCAGCCCGTATTTTTGCAGCTCTGTAAAAATACCGCAGTGCTTGGCAGTAGTGGAAACATGGATGGCATAGGTCCCCAGTACCGCTGCTTCTGCTGCGGTTGTGCCTCCTTCTCCCAGATAGAGGCTGGCATAGTAGAGCAGGTGATGCAGCTTTTCCGGAGAAACCTGGAGCCTGTAGTTTTCCCATGCGGGATCATCTTTGCCTTCTGCAACCATGAAAACACGCCCATATCTTTCAAGGGTTTTCACCAGCTCACTTTTATTCCTGATGCCGTGCTGGCCGATATCATGGCTGGCAGACCAGGAGATAAACCTGACGATGGAAAATGTCTCCTGATCACTAAGGCCTATTTCTTTCAGGACCTCTATGTTTGGCGTAAAAGAGTTTGGGTGCAGGTAGGCCAGCTCATGAAAACCGTCATAAAAAAACTGTTTTTTCCCCAGCCTGCGTTTAAAAGAGGAGGGTGTAAAAATATAGTCAACAAATGGGGTGTACAAAAGGTGCTGTTCTCGCGAGTGTTCGGTATCTTCAAAGATGATGCACGGCTTATTTAACAATTTTGAAACGTGGGCAGCACGGATGGAGCCCGCCCCAAGGAAAAGGTCCGGATTAAAACCCTTAACGGCTTGATACATCCTCCAATCAAGAAGCGGCAGATTGATAGCTTTACTGAGCAGTGAGGTTCCGTAGCTACCAAGCTTAATAAAGGGAAAGCCGTACCCTTCCAGCAGTTTGATCGAAATGTCCTTTTCGCTTGCAGTAAGCAAAATCTCATGGCCTTTATCGCTCAGCTGCTTGATCATGTTTTTAAAAAAGTGTACATGTGCCGGGTGATTGACATCCACTACTATTTTCATTTTTTACCCTCATAAAAACTCTATTTTACCCGATATGCCCAAAGATAACATTGCTCAACCTTTCATAAATGGAGAGTGGCAGCACCTGTAGCAGTTTTGCCGCCGTTTGATAGGTGAAGCCATTCCGGTTCATGATCTGTGAGCCTGGATTTTGGGGGTAATAGCTGTAGGGCAGTTTTTTTTCTACAGTTCCCCAGCGGCTTTTAAAATGAATTAGGCCGGAGTTCTCCGCAGATACCCTCCCAAAATCGAAATACCGGTAACCTCTGAGGCAGGCATCTTCGATGCTTTTCCACAGTAAGGCATTATAAGGACGGTACTGCATGTAGGCAGGGTCTGCGGCACCGTATCCGTAAATGAAATGGTCATCATAGGAAAGCATTACTCCCCCGGCAATGATTTTACCATCACAATGAGCAATATAGAGCGAAGTATGGCCACCCAGGTGGAAAAAGAGGTTTTTAAAAAAATACCAGGGGTGGCAGGGGGACCCTAACCTCTTTTTTGTGATGCAGTTTAACCTGTAAAAGGCCCTTTAAGGCTTTAGGAGCCTTTGTCTCTTCTACTCGGATCCCGTATTTCCGGGATTGCCTGATGTTTCTCCGCACATTGCTTTTAAATGTTTTCCATACCTCATCAGGGTTATTTGACAATTCAAGAATGTAGGTGGAGTAGCAGTTGGTGAACTGAAAGGAACTGTGATCCAGGGAATCTCTCACTTCCAGGTAGGAAGGATTCAATTCCTCTACCAGTTCCAGCGCTTTGGTGAGCAAAGCTGCTTGAGAATTGGGATCTCCGAGGATGCTGCACCGATAGGCAAAGGGGAGAGAAGATAACCTATTTCCCGTCAGAATGCTCTTAATGTAAAAAAGAGGTAATAGACCGGTCATTTGCCCGGAATTATTTTTGGCAAAAAGATAATAAGAATTGTAGTTAAATGTCTCACAGATGAAACTCTTCCACTCAGGTGTATGAAAAAGGCTCACCCCTGGCTCATGGGCGAGGAAATCTCTCCATAAAGCCTCATCGGTTTCCTGAACAACCTCTATCATTTCTACCACCTTTCAGCTGTTTGAGCTTATTTTCTAGAGTTGGAACAAGGCATACACAATATGATATTCGGTGATTCTGGGTGTGTTACTCGATTAGATCTGAAGGGGTTATCAGCTGTACTGACAGGTAGTTTTCCAGGTGAAGTTATGGAACGTGCCCGGCGGAAAGGTCATGGAACAACCGGCGTTGTTTATGAATATAATAGCCCCGAATGTAAGCAGCTGGATTTTTCCGATACAGCAAAGAGGGGGGCTCACTTTTGTGCAAGGTCTGAGTTTATCAATAACAGTTGATCTGGAGGACTGGTATCACATTCCATCTGTTTGTGGGTCACCCTTTTCTGTATATGACGGTGTTGACGATTTTTTCAGCAGGTGGCGCCACCGTTATGATTATTTGAGTGAACCCACTGCAAGGGTGCTCGATCTTTTAGATGAGTTCGGTGTTACTGCCACTTTTTTTATTGTTGCGGATCTATTAAATCATTATCCCGACTTGGTGGAGAGAGTTGTGGAGAGAGGACATGAGATCGCCTGTCATGGTTTGGATCACTCCTGCAAGATCCACCCCGGGACCAGGGAACCCTTGATCAGCTGCAGTGAATTTGAGGAGAGGACACTGCTGGCAAAGGAAATGCTGGAAGGGGTTAGTGGGGAGGAAGTCATCGGGTACCGCGCTCCCAATGTTCTGGTTGCTGGTTGGATGCTGGATTCACTGGAAGAGATAGGGTTCAAATATGACTCATCGGTATGTGTGAATTCCTTGTATAACAAAACTGATTCCAACCTGCAAGGTGTTTTCTCTCACCCGTACCACCCTAAAGGCAGCCTTTTAGAGCCTGGTGAAGGAAGATCTTTTGTGGAGTTTCCCTGGTCATATCTGGATGTATTCGGTTTTAAGATCCCCTCATCGGGTGGCCCCATGTTGAGATTTCTTGGTTCCTCTATTATTGCCATGGGTCTGCAGCAGAGCATGTCCAGGGGACACACGGTGTTCTATTTTCATCCATTGGATATTTCCCTGGAGCACTTCCCTAAAGTTGGGAGGGGAAGACCGTTCTATTGGGCTGTCAAGGGAAAGGTGGTGGAGAAGAGAATCGGGACTATCTTGCGAAAATTTCAGCATGTAAGAAAAATAACTTTAAAAGAAGCATATCTGGAAAGCAAAGGCCAGCTGGTGATAGATGGTTGATGTTAGCTGAAAGCATTTTGAGATTCAGGGAAATGGGGTGTTTAGTTGTCGGGGTTTTAAGTTTTCTCGATTTTACTTTGGACCAATATGCAAGGTTATGTAGTGCTGTAAAGGCATCCAAGTATCAAGTCCTCACAGTGAGAGAATTTTTAGAAAGGGCTCCCATAGAAGGGCACTTGTTGATTATGCGCCATGATGTTGATGAAGATGCTAGAAATGCTCTGGATATGGCGAGAGTGGAACATGATTTGGGCATCAGGGCTACGTACTATTTCAGGGTCAGAAAAAGGGTATTTGTTCCTGCCATAATAGATGAGATTGCTTCCTACGGGCATGAGATCGGCTATCATTACGAAACACTGGACAAAACCCGGGGAAATGTGGAAGAGGCTTTGAGCCTTTTTGCTGTGGAGTTGGCGATGCTGCGGGAGAGATATGACATCAAAACCGCCTGTATGCACGGCAATCCCCTCACTAAATACGATAATAAAAAGATTTGGGAAAATTGTGAACTGGATCACTTTGGTCTGATCGGGGAGCCTTATCTATCGTTGGATTACAGTCAGTTTTTATATTTCTCAGACAGTGGGAGAACATGGCTGGGGGATAAAAACAAGATCAAGGATAGGATCAGCTCTATTAATTTACCTACGGTTCAGGTAAAAGATACTGGTGATCTGATTGGGCTGATTACTGATGGCAGGCATAAAAAGATCTGTATTCTTACACATCCTAAAAGATGGAGCAAAAACCTGATCAATTATCTGACGTATTACATGATAGATTTAGCTTATAATGCGGGGAAAAAACTAATATTGGTGGTTGGTTGGATGTTGGGGGTGACGTTTTTGTTATGAATGGGAAAATGATGGCCTATGTTAGGCGATATTTGGATATATCAGAAGAAGATATGTTTGACAACAGTGAACTGCTGCTGGATACCCTTTTTTACAGGAAGCAGGTGGCTGTCCAACTGAGTCCAGGAAGGAAGAATGACCGTATATTTATGTCCTATGCACGTATCTTTGATGTTGATTCCCGGCAGGTGAGAACCCCTCTTTATAAAGCCCTGTCATGCAAGCCCTCACGCACTTTTCAGTACCCTGGTGGTAAAACCTTTGCTATTTGTTTGACTCATGATGTGGATGAAATTTATCCCACCTGGTTACATAATCTTCTGGCCGCAGCTTACGGACTGCGCCGGCATGATTTTCAGGAGATGAGGAAATATCTTTCTTGGAGATGTAGAGGGAAAAACAGCTCACCATTTCTCAATTTCCATGACATTATGGAATTAGAAGCAAAATACGGTGCAAAATCAACATTCTATATTTTGACCTCCGGCAGTGATCATATCAGATTTAGGTACAATGTTGAGGATATTGGGGGCATGATTAGGGATATCGCAGACAGCGGTTGGGAAATTGGGCTGCATGGGGGGTACTACACATTCAACAGTCTTCAGAAGATCCAGGATGAAAAAAATAAATTAGAAGAAATGCTGGGGAAGCAGATTTTTGGATATAGGAATCACTATTTGCGCTTTCTAGTTCCTGAAACCTGGGAACTCCTAGCCCAGGCGGGGTTCAAATATGATACCACCTTTGGTTTTAATGATGAGGTGGGGTTCAGGAATGGCCTCTGTCATCCATTCAGGCCTTTTAACCCCGCAAGAGGTCAGGATGTTGATATTTTAGAACTGCCCTTGAATATTATGGACTGTGCCTTGATGGAACTGGCAGCATCAGAGAAAGATGCCTGGGAAATAACAATAGAACTGATCGATACAGCAGCAGAGCACCATGGTGTTCTGACCCTGCTCTGGCATAACAATTCTTTTGACTACCCACCCCGCCGCGGTTGCCAACATCTTTATGAAAAGATTCTTGAATATGGGGTTCAAAAGAATGCATGGATGACTTCTGGAGAGGAAATATGGAGGTGGTGGAAAAGTGGGTCTTGTTTTAATTCAGGATCCGGCAAGTTGGGACCAATTTATTGATAGAAGCTCTCATGGTTTATTATTTCATAAGTGGAATTTCCTGAAGACTATTGAGCTGCACTCGGGTTACAAACTGTTGCCCTATGGAATTTATAAGGGTGAGTCGCTGATTTGTGTGATTCCCCTTTTTTATAAGAAGATCATGGGGTTGAAATTTTTGTTTTCGCCGCCCCCTCAGACCGGTGTTCCCTATCTGGGGTTTGCGATGTGCCGCGAGTATGACACATTAAAACAGAACAAAAAGGAAACCTTTTTAAATATTGTTGCTGATGAAATTGACCAGGAAGTTTCTAAAATAGCTCCGCATTATTTCCATATCTCTTTAGTGCCAAACTTTTTGGATATAAGAGCCTTTACCTGGAATAAATACAATGTCAATGCTGGTTACACCTATATGCTTGATTTAAGTGAATCCCTGGATACAATTTGGAGCAATTTTCAACATGAGCTGAGAAGAGAAATCAGACAGGCAAAAAAATTGAATCTGCAGTTGGTCAATTCCAAAGATATTTCTCCTTTATATTACTTTCTCAAGGAGAGATATAAAGAGCAGAATTTGAATCTTCCTATCTTCAGCAAGTCTTATCTTGAAGACCTGATCAGACTTTATCCGGAGCATATTGTTGTTCATTACCTATATGATGAGGATCGTGAGATAATCGGGGTCAATATGACGCAAGAATATAAACTCTGCATTGGTTGGCTGGGAGCTGTAAGATTTTCGAATATCATTCGCAGTAATGAATATTTGACCTGGAAACTAATTCAGGGAGCGAAAGAAAAAGGGTTCAAGACTTTTGAGCTGCAAGGCGCCAATAAAAAAAATTTATGTCAATTTAAAACAAAATTTAATCCCTCACTGGAACTAACTTTTGAAATAAACAAAAAAAATCTGATAGGGCAGCTTGCTGAATGGGCTTATTTTCATTTTATCAAGAGGAGGTAAAATTAATAAAGTGGTATTAAATACAACTCTCAGTTGGCTATCTTTGCTGAAGCACCGCATCTACTGCAATGGAAAAAAGTATGTGTTTTGCATGTCTAGGGGTAATTTAGCGGGCATGCCGGATCTTCGCCCGCGCATTGAATGCGGGTGTGAAGTAGTTAGAGATCTTGCTGGATTAGAAAGGCACACCACTCGCCCAGAAATCAAGAAAGAAGCCATTAAGTTTAAGTATTATCTCCGTCAAGGGTGCCAGCTTTACCTTATGTTCTATCAAAATGCTGTTGTCGCCTATGCGGTTGTAGCTAGATTAAATCGCTTTTACCCCTACCCCTTTGCCAATCATGCAGTGTTTAAGGGTGGTGCAGATTATTTGGTTTTTTACGGCCAGACATTTCCGGAGTACAGGGGTTTGGGGATTAATTCTTATATTTTGACACAGATCTGCAAAAACAATATTAAAGATGGGGAAAGGATTTTTGTTACATCAGACTGGGGTAATCTGGTCTCCCATAAAACAATCAAAAAGGCGGGTTTTAAGAAGCTGGGGATCTTAAAATATATAAAGGTTGGCTTTATTACCCTTCAGGCTGATTTTAAATATATCCCGTAACTTCGTCTGATTCATAGATTTTATTATACTTTTTAAAATCGTCCCATAAAGTTAAATCCCGATAGTAATAATCCAATGTAGTCCAACTGGGTTTGAATTTAAAAGGGCCAGTGCAGGAGAAAATCATCAATGGCCTTTTTTCTAATTCTCCATTTCTAATTAAGAAAATATCTTTTTCAGATTGTCTTAAAAACAGCATTTTCTCCGGGTCCACCTCCAGTATATGGGCGTTTGTTTTATATTGTGAAGCCAAAATATATCTGCTTGTTATGTAATCAGACATGATGAAGCCTGATGTTTGGGAAGAAAGGTGGTCAAAGGCAGCAGTTTCTTGCTCTGTCAGATAATAAGTATAAAATGGCCTTTTAATAAGTGGTTTGTCGGACGCCGTGAAATCATTGGATATAGAGAGGAAAGCCATCATCACAAATAAGATAACTGCTGCTGTTTTGATTTTTCTATCAGTGAAACTGTAATAAAGGCAGTACAAGCCTATAGATGCAGATATACAAATAAAAATAAAAGAATATTCTCCGAACCTTGCTAGATTTATGGCAGCAAGTTTGTTTAATAGCAGACTGGGCCCCGGGAAGGTGAAGATGGGTGATAATAGGCCTAATAAGCAGATAATTTTGCCTAACCTAGGTACTTTTTCCGAACGGAGTACCCAGAGAGAGCCGATGATAATAAAAATCAGGAGAGGTATATAGTGTAAATAATTAATGAGTTCATGGAAAGGTGTTTGGATAATAGATTTTGTAAGAACCCCTGCAGGAGCCGGGGTTATCAAACTCTTGATGAGGGTACGAAATAGTTTTTCCGCATAAAATGCCCAATACAGGATGGTCATGCATATGGCAAAAATGAAATAATTTGAGGATAATAGGTGCCCCAAATTTTCTAATGAAAAAGCTTTTTGCATAAACAGAAGTATGAGCAGCAGCAGAAGGATAAAAGGCATTGATGCTGGATGATAAACAATTAGGGCAAAGGTCAACACTATTGCCAGGATGATTTTTTTTGGTGTTGCTTGAGCCACCAACAATAATATCAAGATAACCTCCAAAAATGAAACAACACTGCGCGGGATTGAATACATGCCATAAAAGATTACATCTGGGTTAAGGCTGGCAAACAATGCTCCCAATAAGGCTATTTTGTTATTATGAAATAGTTTGTTTAAGACAAGATAAATACCGACCATCATCAGTGCATAGATGATTCCATTTAAAAAGAACGCTGTTTTATGGATAGGTATTCGGATGCTTGATATCTTACTAAAGATGGAACATAAAACATGCCATAAAGGAAATGCTTGATAGATTTCAAATTCATTACCGATAAAACCATCATTGAGTAAATTATTGATCATCCAGGTATGCCCGAATAAATCCGTTCTCCCGATAAAGTAATAGTATTTTAGGTTTACTCCCCAAATAATGTTTAATACCAAAATGATTATTTGCATCAAGATAATAAAGCTGGTTTTTTTAGATTTAGATGTATCAAACAGCAAAATTTGCAGCAGCACAGCTGCAGCCATAAAAGTCACTGACAGATAATACAAAAGTGTTCTGGTTTCATATCTACACAAGAGGTAGATGGAAATTGTAAAAAAGAAGAGATAGCAGCAAATAAATATATATTTTAAGTGTTTGTTATCGAATTTTTGTATTGTTTGCTTGTTGTTCCTAATTTTAATATAGATCAAAGGTGCAATAATCATAGGAAGTGCCAGATAACTTCCGAGAATAACTAGATTGTAATAACCAAATATCAATGGTACTGCCAATCCCAAAATCGCAGTTAAAGGAAGCAGGTAAATTAAAAACTTTTCGGTTATGTGGAATTTGATATGCTGTTCATTCAAGACACAATATCCCTTTTCTCTCGAGTTTTAGGTGCTTGTTTGAAGAGGCACCTGAGGTACCTATAGTATATTGACAAGAAAAATAAATGTGATGCTCTCCTGAAAATGGAGGCGGAAGCCGGAGGTCCAATTGGTGGTTGGTAGTTGGTCGTTTGTCGTTGGGAAAAAAATCTCTTACCCTTTGCTCTCCTTCTTTGCGCGTCGCCTTAGAAGTAACGCGGTTGTCACACCCGCCACTCCCAGTCCCAGAATTCCATAAGTGATCATCCATGCATACCCGTAGCCGGTAATGCCAATCCTTTTGATAAAGGTATAGCTTAGTGACAAAAGTAGTCCAGCACGTATCATGTTCAGGAAAGTTATTCTCTGTGGCTTCATCTTGATGTTTTGAATAGGTAGAAACAGCATATAGATTGTTACAAAGAAGCTTGATAAAACCAGCAGTTTTAAGAGCCCGTAAGCTTCAATATATTCTTTTCCGAAAAAGCCAAGAAGGGTATATCCCATAAAATAGATCATGATAACAAGAGGCACCAGGCACAACGCTATTGCTGAGACGGATTTAATAAGGATCTTCTTGAGGTTTTCCCCGTGGCTTCCTTCCACAAACAGTGATATGCCAATGGCGTCCGGTATGATCAGGACAAAATTGGCAATTGCTGCAGCAATGTAGTATTTAGCTGCTTCTGCATCCCCCAGCAGGTTGAGAATCATGACCGGCATAATTAATGGTGGGACATTAGCCAAAATATTAGAAAGGTAGTTCCAGAAGGAAAACTTGAAGGACTTCTGAACAAAGTGTTTGTCAGCCTGTATATGTACTCCAATCAGTTTATTTAACGTATATAAACCAAATATTGTTGAGAAAAAATACGCCAATCCCATAGAGGCAAAAATTCCATAGCTTTTCAAAGGGGTAAGGAGGATGAGTATGGGGATCCTCAGAGCCAGCAGTATGTTTTGAACCAGGAACTCTCCTCCTTTTCTTAAAGCAAGAAATGCATTTCCGTTGATCAGGGTTAGGGTATTCAGGAGCGAGAAAATTAAAAAAACAGCCGCAAACTTGGGGTTTTGAAGAAATATTAGATCCGGTGAAAATATCCCAATACAAGAAATGTAAGCAGCACAAATTATGATGGCAAAGAACGATGTAATCACAAGGCATGTATTGTAAACTTTACGGTTGTCGCTAATGGGTAGAAAACGAATGAGAGAAAAGTCAAAACCAAAGAGAGAGAAAAGGGTGATTAAGCTCTGAGAGGCAATTAATGCCGTTGTCAATCCCACATCTTCTATAGAATACATTCTTGCTGCTGCCATCCAAAAGAAAAAACCAACACCGATATTGATGATCCTGCTTAAGGCCAAAAAGAAGGAGTTTTTAAAAAGTGGGTCATGTAGTTGTTGGTTAATTTTATCTATGGTTGTGCGAAAACATATTTTCTTCATAAACATACACCAACATGAGGTGTCGTTCCAAAATCGCAATTTGTCACAGGTTTAATCCTTTCAGTTTATTCTTATTGTATTTCCATGGCTGCTGAAAGGTTTATTAATCGATCTCCTGAAAGGATTCACTGTTTTTGCTGAAGATATGATCGAAGAGTGAAGAAATAAGGAAAACCTATCCTGCTTATAACATATCATGTATTGGATATGATAACGGTAGCAGGAAGGGGTGAGTTGATTGAACTCCCATATTATGATAGGCACTGCTTCTTTTGTTGACGAAATAAGGGATAGTCTGGAAAAAGAGCTGAAGTTTCTATCAGATGAACAGGATATTGTTCATTTTGAAGAGAGGGAAAATATACCGTGGTTGTTCTTTATTGTTGGAGTTTCTCGTAACAAAAAAAGGGGAGAGAGGAGATTTGCCTGCCGGTTTGCAGTTGCTAAGGCGATCTCTGATCTGTTTGTTAATCATTTGGAAGCAGACTTTGTTAAAAATTATATTGAGGAAACCTATCATTACTGCTCTCCTCAAGACCGATTCGAAATCGTGAGCTGTACATTAGAAACTCTCGATAAACTGAAAATAATCAGGAGAAACAGGGTATTACAAGGTGTTTATGATTACCTGGTTGAACACCGAACAATTAACATCGAGGGGTTTGCCAGGTTTCGCCTCCAAAGTTATTGGACTCAACTGGAGCGTATTGTCAAAAGAACCGGGGAAGAGCTGTTAGCAGCGAAAGATTATTTAGAGTTTATTCGCTTACTGCGTTGTTTTATTGAGATGCAGGAACCCAAAATTGATGAGACACACATTTTTATTGCCCCGGAAGGTACGTTTTTTATCTGTGACAAGAAGGGTCACGTGATCCGCAGAGAGCATATTTGCACCCCATCATTTTCTGTAATAGATGGGGAATTTAATTATAAGGATTATCTGTTGAGTATGTTGATTACCCTGGTTCCTGAAGCAATTATTTTTCATGTATCTGACTGCATCTGGGAATGTGATCCGCTGCGCACGATCCAGCAGGTATTTGAGGAACGAGTTGTTCGCTGTCCTGGCTGTGAAAGATGCCGGCATCTGAACAGCAGTAAGAAGAAATAAAAGGATGATATGTTGTTGACAACTACTTATTTGTTGCGTATAATTCAGCCAAAAGCAGATGCTGAAACGATAACAGGACAGAGTACCCTGATGCTTACCACAGAGAGGAGAGCGTTGTGGCTGAAAGCGCCTCTGGTAATTAGGTCAGGGGAAGACCAGCCTGTGCATTTTTTGTTCGGCTGCACACCGTTACCTGTGCAACACGAGTGAGCGAACATTTTCGCTAATCGGGGTGGAACCACGGGAAGACCTCGTCCCCTTATGAAGGATGAGGTCTCTTTTATTTCTAATAGAACGGGGGAAGGAAAAGTGGGAGACCAAAAAGCAGCAGGAGATATGATACCTGTAATCTTGAAAGATGGAAGCGTTTATGAGGTTCCTGATGGGACTACTTGGAGGGATGTGGCAGCTGGACTCAGCAGGAGACTGGCCAAGGATGCAGTGGTTGCCAGGGTTGATGGGAGTTTGGAGGATCTCGATTTGCCGGCGTGTCCTGAACAAAAGGTAGAGTTCCTTACTTTTGCAGATGAAGAGGGGCAGGCGGTTTACAGGCATACGTCTGCTCACCTGCTGGCTCAAGCGGTTAAGCGTGTTTTTCCAGGGGCTAAACTGGCCATTGGACCAGCCATAGAAGACGGTTTTTATTATGACTTTGATGCTGAACACTCATTTACTACCGAGGATCTGTCATTGATCGAAAAGGAAATGAAAAAGATCAAAAAGGCTGACTACCCAATAATTCGGCAGGAGCTCTCTCATGAAGAGGCCATTGCTCTTTTTGAAGAACAGGGTGAGCCTTATAAGGTGGAGTTGATCAAGGAACTGCCTCTAGATTCTCAGGTGAGCATCTATAAACAGGGAGAGTTTGTAGACCTCTGTTTAGGTCCCCATGTGCCCAGCACTGGGAAGATCGGTGTTTTTAAACTGCTCAGTGTAGCAGGTGCTTATTGGAAAGGGAGCGAGGAGAACAAGATGCTCCAGCGGATTTACGGCACCTCCTTTCCGAAGAAGAAGGCCCTGGATGAATATTTGGAGCATCTTGAGGAGGCCAAACGCCGTGATCACAGAAAGTTGGGGCAGGAACTGGATCTCTACGGTGTTGCCGAAGAGGGACCGGGTTTTCCCTTCTTTTACCCGAAAGGGATGGTAGTGAGAACAGAACTGGAAAATTTCTGGCGCTCTGAGCATTCTAAAGGGGGCTACCTGGAGATCAAGAGCCCGGTGGTCTTAAGCCGTGACCTATGGGAGCGGTCAGGGCACTGGGATCATTACAAAGAAAATATGTATTTCTTGAAGATCGATGAGCAGGATTATGCAGTAAAGCCTATGAACTGCCCGGGAGCGATGATCTACTATAAAACCCGTGCTCATTCCTACCGGGAGTTTCCTCTGCGTATAGCGGAGTTGGGTTTGGTGCATCGCCATGAGCGTTCTGGAGTTTTGCACGGCCTGATGCGTGTGCGCTGCTTCACCCAGGATGATGCTCACATCTTCATGCTGCCCGAGCAGATCACCGACGAGATCATCGGTGTGATGGAGATGATCGACCACTTTTACCGGACCTTCGGCTTTTCCTATCGCGTAGAATTGTCTACCAAGCCAGAAAAGGCTATGGGTTCAGATGAGATCTGGGATGTGGCGATCAATGCTTTGAAAAAGGCGTTGGAGATGAAGGATATTCCCTACCAGCTCAATGAGGGTGATGGGGCTTTCTATGGGCCTAAAATTGATTTTCATCTCCAGGATTCTTTAGGGCGGAGCTGGCAGTGTGGAACGATTCAGCTGGATTTTGTGAATCCTGAAAACTTTGATCTCACATATATCAGTGATGATGGGTGCAAGAAGCGTCCGGTGATGATCCATAGGGTTGTTTTCGGCAGTATTGAGCGTTTTCTGGGCATCCTGACTGAGCACTATGGTGGAGCTTTTCCTGTCTGGTTAGCACCGGTGCAGGTTAAGGTGCTAACTGTGGCCTCTCGTCATGCAGAGTATGCAGCTGAGATAGCACATCAGCTGGAACAAGAGGGTATTCGTGTGGAAGTTGATGACCGCAATGAAAGGGTTGGCTATAAGATCAGGGAGGGTGAAGTAGAAAAGGTGCCCTATATTTTAGTATTAGGCGACCAGGAGGTTGATTCAGGAATGGTCAGCGTAAGGAAACGCGGCGCCGGGGATCAAGGGGCACTAAATTTTCAGGAATTCGTTGCCCAGGTAAAAGAAGAAATCGACCAAAAAGCATGAGACGCGGGGAATAGACGTCGGAGATCGGAAGTCGGAAGCCTGAAAAAACCAGGGACTGCCTTGGATCAGGTAATTTAGTGGACTGTTGTTGATATTTAGGTTGTTGATATTTGGTAGGAAAGCAGAGCAATTCTTTTTCTAACGACTAATGACCAACCACTAACCATTAAACTCGTTGACATTGACAAAAAAACTATGTTATACTTTTTATCGCAAGTAGAAGCCACTCGCTTCTCACCTTAGAGCTATCAGACTGCTGCTAGGGTCAATTTCGGGGTATATTGCGTACACAGGCGGGTGGATCAATGATCAACTCGCCTTTAATTTTTGTTTTAATAATTCAAGGAGGTGGCGGATAATTAGTAAAGGATTGCGGGTCAATGAAGAGATCCGTGTTCGGGAAGCCCGGGTAATTGACAGCAATGGACAACAACTTGGAATTATACCGGTCAGGGAGGGGATGCGTATCGCAGCGGACCAGGGTCTAGATCTCGTTGAGGTGGCACCCCAGGCAAAACCACCGGTCTGCCGGATTATGGATTACGGCAAGTACAAGTATCAACAAAGCAAAAGAGAACGGGATGCTCGAAAAAAACAGCGGGTCATCAATGTCAAGGAAGTCAAGATGAGGCCCAGAATTGAGGAACATGACTTTCAGGTCAAGGTAAGGAATGCCCGGCGCTTTTTGAACGATGGGGATAAAGTAAAAGTCACCCTGATGTTCAGGGGGCGTGAAATAACCCATGCTGCTCTAGGACGTGATCTGTGTATGAAGTTTTACAAGGAGCTAGAAAACCTGGCGGCTATGGAGAAAGTGCCCAAGGTTGAAGGGCGCAATATGATTATGGTCCTGGTACCTAAAAGCCAGGAGCAGGTGAAAGGAGACTAGGTAATGCCGAAAATGAAGACGCACCGGGGGGCTGCCAAGAGATTTAAACGCACATCAAGCGGTAAGATTAAGCGTTCTAAAGCCTTTAGGGGCCATCTGCTATCAAAGAAAACAAGCAAGCGCAAGCGCCGTCTCCGTAAGGCGAAGGTCCTCCGTCCATCTGACGAGAAAAAAATCAAGCATTTACTGCCTTACCTGTAACAGCGAAGGAGGTTAACGATCATGGCAAGGGTAAAGGGTGGACCAGTTGCACGGCGGCGTCATAAAAAAGTTTTAAAGCTTGCCCGGGGTTATCGAGGAGCAAAAAGCAGGGTCTACCGGGTAGCGAACCAGCAGGTAATGAAATCTCTTAACTATGCTTATATTCACCGCAGGCAGCGGAAGCGGGATTTCCGGCAGCTGTGGATTACAAGGATTAATGCAGCTGCACGGAATCACGGGATTTCTTACAGCAAGTTTATGAATGGGTTGAAAAAGGCGGGTGTTGGTGTCAACAGGAAGATGTTGGCTGAACTCGCTGTCAATAATGATGCTGCTTTTGGAAAGCTTGTGGATTTGGCCAAGCAGAATCTGTAAATGTCGAATAAAGGGTTATGCAAAAAGTATGGTTGAGGAACCATACTTTTTTTATGGAATAGGGTGCACAAAGGTGAGGTTTTCTTGGAAGTCAAAACTACCAAACAGGCAACCCGGTTCGCGCGGGATTTAAAAAAAAGAAAACATAGACAGCTTACAAGTCGCTTTTTGATTGAGGGTGTCAATTTTGTCGAAGATGCCCTTATTGATAGGGCTGCACTTGACTATATGTTGGTTTCAGATAAATTCTGGCAGAGGAAAAAGGGAAAAAGGATCATTGATCTGGCCAGTTCTCGGGGAATACGCGTTTTTTCTGTTAAGGAAAATGTCCTGGCCAAATTGGCTGATACCGAAACCCCTCAAGGCATCGTTGCTGTATGCCAAATACCTGTTTGGAATAAAGATGAGACCATCTGTGGCCAAGATGCTCTTGTGGTTGCCCTTGATGGGCTCCAGGATCCTGGAAACCTGGGGACGATTATTCGAGCCGGTGCTGGAGCAGGAGTCAGTGGCTTTTTTTTGGGAGAGGGCACAGTGGATCTATATAATCCCAAGGTTTTGCGTTCAACAATGGGAACGGTTTTTAGGGTGCCTACTTTTCATCAGGTGGAACTTGTATCTTTGATCAAAAGATTGAAATCATTGGGGTTTACTACGATTGCTGCTGATCCCAGAGCAAGAATAAAGTATTACTGTACAGATTTCAAAAAAGGCCACCTGTTATTTATCATCGGAAATGAGAGCCGCGGGATCAGGAAAGAACTACTGGATATTGTTGACTTAAAGGTATCCATACCCTTATCAGAAGGTGTTGAGTCCCTGAATGCAGCTGTGGCCGCGGCTCTGATTTTTTATGAAGTCTATCGTCAGCGAGATCCGGAAGGGTGAAAGTAAAAGATTAAAGAGGTTTATTATCTTAAAGAGAGAAGAAACTGGCAAATAGGATCGGATAACTGGAGGGATTAAGGGAGATGTTGAAGGAGAAACGCCCTGAATTTTGGGGGGACGCATGGGAGGAAGCACATAAACACTCTCTACATGCCAGAAGACGACAGGACCTAAACCAAATGGATTACTGGGATTCGATGGCGGATTTCTTTGCGAAAACAACCAAGAGGAGGGGAATCAAGGGGCGCCCGCAAAAGGTTTTATCCTGGCTGGAACAGGAGGGGGCTTGGCAGCCGGGGATGGAAGTCCTGGACATTGGTGCCGGGGCAGGGATTTTTACAATACCTATGGCTAAACAAGCTGCCCGCATCACGGCCTTAGAGCCGGCGCCTGCTATGCTGGCAGTGCTGCGAAATTGGGTCGATGAGGAAGGGCTTACTAATGTAGATTACCTCGATCAGGAATGGGAAGTTCTCGATGTGCAGGAAGAGCGTCTAAATGGTGGTTTTGATATTGTCTTTGCCTCACTTACTCCTGGTATCAAAGATGTAGAAACTCTGGAAAAAATGTGTCAGTGTTCCCGGAGGTGGTGTTTCCTCTGTGACTTTGCTGGGCGTCGTTGGTTTCCAGGGCATGAGGAGTTATGGCAGTTAATTTTCAATGAGAAAATGCCTCTACCAGGGCACGATATCATGTATCCCATGAATTATCTCTACCTGACGGGTTATATGCCGTCTTTTAAGACATGGGTCGATGTGCGGGACCGAGAAATGCCAGTGGAAGAGGCTGTAGCTAGCTTTGAAGAGTACTTTTGGTCGTATACGGATCCGACACCTGAAATTAAAAAGATAATCAGAAGCTATGTTGAAGAGCGGGCGGATTCCGGCGTTTACCATGAAATATACCGTATCCGGTTGGGAATGATTCTCTGGTCTGTCACGGAAAGAATGAAGTAGATATTGGTGGTTGGTGATTAGTCGTTGGAAAGAAATGTGTCAAGACATGGGTGTGCAAGGGGGACAGTCCCCAGTGCACGCGTTCCGCCCGAGTGAGACGCGAGAGCCGTCCCCATGTCTCGTGTCATAGTATTGTTTGTGAAGATACTCTGTGATATAATGCGGTCGAGGTGTTTCCAGTTTATCTCCATGAAGGATGTGAGAGGATGTCGGTTCCTGCTCGTTTTTACTGGATGATTTTTAAGTATACTGGTTCACCACAAGCTTATATTCTTTATCGTAAGTACCTTCTTCATTAAATCTACAAAGCAACAGCGATGATCGGGAGAGTAAGAAGGGCTAAGGCTCTTTCAGGGAGGCTGTATCAATGGACTGGAAGTACAGCCAGAGCTGTCTTTCTGAAGTTCGCCCGTAAGCTGCACCGCTGAACACTTGTTTGCTAAGTTATTAGGTGGTGCCGGTGGTACCGTTAACATTGAAGTAAACCCTAAAGTGGGCCTCATGGCCAAGAAGGGTGGTAACGCGCGGGCTTTATGACCCCCGTCCCTTAGTGAACGGGG
Source organism: Syntrophomonadaceae bacterium (assembly GCA_012839645.1). GTDB lineage: Bacteria > Bacillota > DSM-12270 > Thermacetogeniales > Thermacetogeniaceae > Syntrophaceticus. The sequence goes on along the minus strand of DUMY01000180.1, from coordinate 6,428 downwards.
GTTTGTTTTTTGTTTTTTTATGTTTAACAAAGGGGTGTGTTCAGGTTGGAACAGAAGATTCAAAGGATTAAAGAGAGCGCTTTACAAGATCTTAACAAGGCAGGAAACAGGGAAAAACTACAAGAACTGAGAGTGAAATACCTGGGAAAAAAGGGCCTGCTGACAAAAGTTTTACGGGAAATGGGAAAAGTACCAAAAGAACTGCGGCCGAAGATAGGGCAGAGGGCCAATGAGGTACGCCAGCTTCTGGAGGGGGAGCTGGATAATAGGTTGGCGGTGCTGCGGGAAAAGGAGAAAGAAAAGAAGCTGGTCGAGGAAGCCATTGATGTTACCCTTCCTGGGCGGCCTGTAGCCCGGGGCCACAAGCACCCCCTGACCTTAGTCCTGGAAGAGATCAAGGATATCTTTATGGCTATGGGTTTTGAGGTAGCAGAGGGGCCTGAGGTGGAATATGATTACTATAACTTTGAGGCCTTAAATATTCCCAAGGGGCATCCCGCCCGGGATATGCAGGATTCCTTTTATATCTGTGATGAGATTTTACTGCGTACCCATACATCTCCGGTGCAGATACGTGTTTTGGAGGACCGGGTGCCTGAGCTTCCGGTGCGTATTATAGCTCCAGGTAAGGTGTATCGTAGGGATGATGATGCTACCCATTCCCCGATGTTTCATCAGGTGGAAGGGCTTCTGGTGGACAAACAGAGTACACTGGGGGATCTCAAAGGAATACTTCTGGCTTTTGCCAGGCAGATGTTTGGCCAGGAGCGGGAAATTAGGTTGAGACCGAGCTTTTTTCCGTTCACCGAGCCCAGTGCTGAAGTGGATATTTCCTGTATGAACTGTAAGGGGGAAGGGTGCCGGGTCTGTTCCGGAACAGGCTGGTTAGAGGTGTTGGGTTCTGGGATGGTGCATCCCAAGGTGCTGGCCAACACCGGCTATGATCCCGAAGAGGTTGTAGGGTTTGCCTTCGGGATGGGGGTGGAGCGGATTGCCATGCTCAAATACGGAATCAACGACCTGCGACTCTTTTTTGATAATGATGTAAGATTTCTACGCCAGTTTTAGGAGGGATTGCTTTGCGTGTATCGTATCGTTGGCTGCAAGAATATATAAAATGTGAGTTATCTGCAGATGAATTAGTAGAAAAACTAACTATGGCAGGTATCGAAGTTGAGGGTGTGGTTCCTCCTGTAGAAGGCCTTGATAGGATAATCGTGGGGAAAATCCTGGAGCTTACACCCCATCCTAATGCGGAACATTTACTGCTGTGCCGTGTGGATACAGGTTCTGATGTTATCCAATTGGTCAGTGGAGCACCTAATCTACAGACCGGTGTCTGTGTCCCGGTGGCTCTGCCCGGTGTAGTGCTTAACGGGGGAAGGGTAGAGGCACGAGAGTTTCGGGGTGAAATGTCCGAGGGCCTGCTCTGTTCCGGAGCCGAACTGGGAACAGATGAGTGGGGATATGGAGATGACAAGGGTATTCTGATCCTTGATGGCGAGATCCCCGCGGGAACTAGGTTAGATAAAGCCATTAATCTTGATGATCAGATCCTGGAATTGGAGCTGACCCCTAACCGTGGAGACTGCCAAGCTATAATTAATATCGCAAGAGAGGTCAAAGCGATTACCGGGGAGGAACTTTATCTTCCGGATACTGAAGTTGTCGAAGTAGAGGATCCTACAGCAAATTATATTGATGTCAGGATCCAGGACCCGGATCTCTGCCGACGCTATGCCTGTCGTGTTGTGCGTAACATCAAACTGGGTGCCTCACCATCATGGATGCAGCAGCGGCTTTTATCGGCTGGGATAAGGCCGATCAACAACATTGTTGATGTGACAAACTATGTGATGCTGGAATATGGCCAACCGCTGCATGCCTTTGACTTGGATATGATCGAAGGATCGCACATTATCGTGCGCCGCGGCCGGCCTGAAGAGAAAATGGTATCACTTGACGAAGTGACCAGAGATATAGATCCGGAGATGTTGGTTATTGCAGACCAGTCAGAAGCTGTGGCACTGGCCGGAGTGATGGGCGGTTTGGCCAGTGAAGTGACCGAGAAGACGAAAACAATCCTCCTGGAATCCGCCTGGTTTGAGCCCATAAATGTGAGAAGGACAGCACTGCGTTTGGGGATGCGCACTGAGGCTTCCAAGCGTTTTGAAAAAGGTATTGATCCGGAGGGTATTTTGCCTGCACTTAACCGAGCGGCACAGCTTATTCAGCAGCTGGGTGCCGGTGAGATTACAGCTGGGACTGTGGATGTTTACATGAGGCCTGAGGCTGCCCGCATCATCAGGCTACGTACAGAGAGAACAAACAAGATTCTGGGGACAAAACTATCCAGAGAGGAGATCCAGGAGATTCTGGATAAATTGGATTTTTCCTGTGAGCTCTGCAGCCATGACAGTATTTTGGTGACAGTTCCTTCCTACAGGGTAGATATTTTTGAGGAAGTAGATTTAATTGAAGAGGTAGCCCGTATTTACGGCTATGACCGGATACCTGTGACCTATCCCGTGGGGGTGCTGGTACAAAACCGTCCTTGTTCTCCGTCTCTCAGGGATCGCGTGATTAATGCAGTGAGCGGTTTTGGTCTTGATGAGGTGCTTACATACAGCTTCACTGGGGAAGGTGACTTTGATAAATTAAGGATTCCCCAAGAAAGTCAGTTGCGAAATGTGCTCAAGATACAAAATCCCCTGCGGGATGAGCAGGGAGTGATGCGAACAACACTTCTGCCGGGGCTGATGGATGCTGTAATGTATAACTACAACCGAAAGCTGACTGACCTGGGGCTGTTTGAGGTAGGGTCGGTATTCATACCTCAGAACCCCGGCCAGATCCCAGAAGAGCGGCTTTATCTTGGAATTGCCGCCTGTGGAAAAGTACAGGTGGGCTGGCAGGGGATAGAAGAAGAACGTGATTATTACTATATGAAGGGTGTTATAGAGGGCATCTTTGAGGTGCTGGGGATGAAGGATTTGCAATTCCAGCAGTACACTGATTATCCTGTATTGCACCCTGGGCGGTCAGCACAAATCCTTTATGAGCAAGAACTGTTGGGCTATCTCGGGGAACTTCATCCGGATGTCCTAGCAAACTATGACCTTCCACTCAGGGTTGTTGTCTGTGAGGTGGACCTGGAAAAAGCACTTCCGTTCAGCAGTCAGCAGCTTCTATTCAAACCGTTTCCCCGCTACCCGGGTATAAACAGGGACCTGGCGGTGATTGTACCCGCTACTGTACCAGCTGTCCAGGTTCAGGAAGTCATTTTTAAGGCTGGAGGAGAGATGCTTACAGATTGCCGGCTTTTTGATGTGTATTACGGTGATCAGGTTCCTAAAGGATACAGGAGTTTGGCGTATTCCCTGCTTTACCAGTCCCCGGACCGCACTTTGACAGATGAAGAGGTTGCAGAGGTTCATAATGGTATTATGGATGCACTGGCAGAAGAGTTTGGGGCACATCTCAGATAAGTGTGTTGCAGGATTCAACCATATCTCTGGAGAAATCTTTCAATACCTCAAGGAGAGGGGGCATAGGTGATGAGTGATTCTTCGGAAATTGGGAGGGGAAATAAGGTTCAGGGGAAAACTAAGGTCGCAGTGAAAATCTACGATGAGGAATATGTAATCAAAGGACAGGCCGACCCTAACGTCATTGAAAAAATCGCCGCTTATGTGGATCGCAAGATGCGTTTGGTCGGACAGAAAAACCCACAACTTCCCTTGAGCAAGGTAGCTGTATTGGCAGCTCTGAATATCGCGGAGGACTTTGTCAAACTGCATGAGGATTACAATACTCTTTCTAAACAATTTGATGAGGTGAAAAAATTAGGCAGTGGGTCATGAATAATTGGGAAATAGCGCATATGTTTGATGAAATTGCAGATCTATTAGATATCCTCGGAGAAAACCCCTATAAGGCTCGCGCCTACAGAAGGGCTGCGCATAAACTCGGGAATGCCTATCTCGATGTGGAAGAGCTTGCTGAGGAGGGGCGCCTGCAGGAAATACCGGGGATCGGGTCAGCTCTGGAAAAAAAAATTGAGGAATACTTAAAGACCGGGGAATTGAAATACCTTACACAGCTTCGTAAAAAGGTGCCCACTTCCCTGCGTCAACTGCTGCTGATCCCCGGTATTGGGGTAAAGACGATCCAGATTATTTATCAGCATCTGGGGATAACCAATCTGCAAGATCTAGAGGTTGCAGCAAGAAAGAAATTATTACGGGAACTGCCGGGGATCGGTGTTAAAACTGAACAAGCCATCATGCGTGGTTTAGAGGTGCATGTGTTACGCAGAAGAAGGATGCTCTTGCATCATGCCTTTGCTATTGCCGGGGAAATAGAAAGCCATATAAAGGATAAATTACCCGGGCTGGCCAGGCTTCAGATTGCAGGCAGCCTTCGCCGCGGCAAGGAAACTGTGGGTGATCTGGATTTTATCGCTGCTGCGGATAACCCCTCACCTGTTGTGGATGCTTTTACAACAGCACCCTTTGTCAACGATGTGGTTGCAGCAGGGGAGGTCAAAGCGACAATTATGACAAAGTGGGGGGTTCAGGCGGATCTCCTGGTTGTTAAGCCGGAGTTCATTGCCAACGCCCTTCAGCATTTTACAGGGTCGAAAGAACACAATATAGCTCTGCGTGGAATAGCGCGGGAACAGGGATTTAAGATCAGCGAACATGGAATCCACTGTGATGGCCAGGTGACTGCTCCGGCCACTGAGGAGGAGCTCTACCGACAGCTGGGGATGTCCTATATACCGCCGGAACTTCGCGAAGGCAGGGGGGAGATCGAGGCAGCCCAAAGTGGTGTTCTGCCTAACCCGCTGGAAGTTGATGATATTAAGGGAGATCTGCATGTTCACAGTGAGTGGAGTGATGGTGTCAATACATTGGAGGAACTAGCACAGTCAGCACGGGAGCGTGGATACCGGTATCTGGCTGTTACTGATCACTCCAGATCTCTTTATGTTGCCAGTGGTTTGACCGAAGAGAGGGTTCTGAAGCAGTGTAAGGAGATAAGGCACCTCAATAAAGGGTTTACTGATTTCCACCTGTTGGCGGGTATTGAGGTTGAGATACTGCCAGATGGCAGTTTGGATTTTGAGGATGAACTGCTGGCTGAAATGGATATTGTGATCGCTTCTGTGCATTCGGGGTTCAACCAGGACCGGGAGACAATTACGCGCAGGGTCATCAGTGCTCTCCAGAATGAGCATGTAGATATTATCGGGCATCCTACCGGGCGATTGTTGGGCAGAAGGGACCCTTATGATATTGATGTTGACGTCCTGCTAGAGGTTGCTGCGGAAACCGGCACTGCCCTGGAGATCAACGCATCTCCGGACCGCCTTGATCTCAATGACGAGTATGTTCATCAGGGGAAAGAGCTGGGGGTGCGCTTTGCAGTTAATACAGATGCCCATGACGTGTATTATCTGGATGATATGAGGTATGGTGTTTTACAGGCGCGCCGTGGTTGGGCGGAGAGGAATGATATAATAAACACCCTGACCTTTGAACAATTATCTGATTGGCTGCAGAGGAATTAACCTGGATAGAGCGTGGTTTCGAGGAGTCCCGGATATTATTGGAATAATAATGTTTTAATGTGTGCTGGGAGATTGCAAATTGCGTAAAAGCTGTATTTGCTGTTCCGTTTAGCTGAACATTACAAAACTTGACCGTAACTATAATATAAATAGTGATTTGCTATAGTAGGGTTGATTTTATCTAAACTAAGGGAGGAAGAACTGGTGAAAATCAAGGAAATTTACGAGATTGCCATTCGCAAAGGAATTGCAGCGGATCCGCGAGGTAAAGAGGGAGTCAGGAAGGAACTGGCTAGGCGTAAAAAAGATTATGATGATCTTAAAGAAAGTGAGAAAAAAGATTTTGATCAGGAATCACTGAGAAATCCCTATAGTGATACCAGGGTTTTATATGGTGACAGCGATCTGGATGTGCAGGGAGTTTTAGTAGGTATTGATATGGAGGTGGGGGAGGTTCTGCTGGCTGATCGCCTGCAGGAGAAGGGAAAGAGAATTGATTTGGTCATCTCCCATCACCCGGTGGGAAAAGCACTGGCTGCCCTGCATGGAGTTATGCACATCCAGGAGGATGAACTTCACCAGTTGGGGGTGCCCATCAATGTAGCAGAGGGGCTGATGGCGGGAAGAATTGCCGAAATTGAGCGCCGTTTGATGCCTGTCAACCACAACAGAGCAGTGGATGCCGCAGCCCTTTTAGGTATACCCTTGATGTGTGTGCATACTCCTGCCGACAACCTGGTACAGGATTTCCTGAACAGGTATTTTGATAAAAATGAACCCGAAAGGGTGAGTGATATAGTAAAACTGCTGAAAGATATCCCTGAATACCGAGAAGCAGTGAAGCGCAATGCTG
>DUMY01000179.1 GCA_012839645.1 Syntrophomonadaceae bacterium | reverse complement strand
TTTTAAGAGTGGGGATGAGATGTTTAAGTAGTGAGGTAACCATTAAGCTAGTAAAAGAGGATGGCGATTGGTTGATCGTTCCAGATGATGACCTCAACTTCCCAGCATTGCCAGTCATAGCATTCAGCAGGTCATCATCTGGAACGATCAACCAATCGCCATCCTCTTTTACTAGCTTAATGGTTACCTCACTACTTAAACATCTCATCCCCACTCTTAAAATCAAATCCTGGGTGATTGTCGAAACGCACAACACCGACCGCTGCTTTCCCCTGCACTGCTTGTTTTACCATCGCAGCACCCTCTACTCCGAAACCGGCGCATAACTCGATAGCGCCTACTCCCTGGGCAACCAGTTCTTTTGCTGCTTTTACTGCCATCTGATAATCCTTCACACCGACCACTGTTAGATGCAAAACCGGTGAATCCACTACCGCACGGTCTCTTTCTGCATCCGCTTCAGGAGCTACAAAAATGAACGCTGCTTTTAAAGCCACTGCTCTCCACCTCACTTTCAAATAATCCTTAGTCGATACGAACATAAATTCACTACCATCATCTTAACCGGCAGTACAACTCTAACATAATTGGTATATTCACCCTTGATCAACTTTATCCTGCCAAAGAGATAAAAAAACTGGCCAAGGCCGTCTGCATAAACGTCCAACAGGACATCAAGTTATTGCTCTCGGCAAAACCTACTGCGGCTTCGGCCTCCGCATTGTTTCAGCAGGTAAACAGCATCCAATGCTTTAGGTCTGATTCTTCAGGATATTGAATAAGCAATGTCAGGGCAGTTGATAATAGATTACATTAGTTTACTTTAGTTGATAATGGTTTATTAATTGATTATAATCAAGATGATAAATGATAGTGTGGAAAACCGGCAGCAGTGGCAAAAAGGATGTTGTTATGGCGATGAATAAGGAATTAATTACTGCCCAGGCTCTGGCTGAAACCCTGGATCTTTCTGTGGAGACGATTTGGAGGTATACCAGAGAGAATAAAATACCCTGCATTGAACTGGGTAACAGACAATACCGGTATAAGCTGGATGATGTAATCAAGGCACTTAGTGGTGACGTCCTCAGGGAAAAACCCGTCCCGCATGAAACCAAACCTACCAAGAAGCTCACATACCAAGACTACCTTGATGTACCGGAAGAACCAGGCTACCGTTTTGAGATTCTTGATGGCATGTTAATCAAAGAGCCATCGCCCAGTGTTATGCATCAGCGCGCTTCCCGCAAGCTACAAAGGATTCTGGAAGATTATTTTGAGGAGGTTGACCCTGAAGGAGGGGTCTTCGATGCACCCCTGGATGTTACCCCGCTTGACTTCAACGTAGTCCAGCCGGATCTGTTTTATGTATCAGGCGAACAGAAACTGATTGTGAAAGAAGCCCGGATTGATGGGCCGCCTGCACTGGTGGTTGAGGTTATGTCTCCTTCCAGCGCGCGAAAAGACCGGCTGCAAAAAATGCAAATTTACCTGAAGGCTCAGGTACAGCATTATTGGCTAGTTGATCCGAAAGAAAAAACCCTGGAATGCTTTGCCTGGCGTGATGGCGTATACGCACTGGTTGCATCCGGTATGGACGAAGAAATTGTAGAACATCCGAATTTTGCAGGGTTGTCGATTGCATTGAAATCCTTGTGGTCTAAATAAAAGCACTAATCCAATCCTACTGGAAAGAGTAAGGTAAATCCTTTTATAAACAAAGCTGGAGTCAATAACAACCAATACCTTGTTTTTAACAACCATAATAGCAGTGATATCAAATGCATTATCAAACAGAGATCCAAAATATATATGGAACGGGACCACTTGGCGAAGTGCGATAACGATACCGTTTCATTTAAGAATTATGAGAACAACTGGGTGGTGAAAGATCAATTCTAAACTTGACCAGATCATCCGCATCAATCTTACCCGACAGATACGACTCAATACAGTGCAGCAGGTCTTCCTGCCGCGGCTGCCCCAGGACCATCCGGTAGGCTACCAGTGTCCGTTTCAGATCATTCAGGCGGCTGACCTCCCTGCTTAATGGCAAGGCAGGAATATGCCGCACTATTTTATGCCCACCATCTTCATAGATCCAAAAGGGAACAATATCGCTTTTCTCCTGACTGTCTTCGGAGTGTGCCGCTGTAAAAAGCACCTGCCAGGGATCCTGTAAACCAACGATCTTGCCTTTCAGGGAAGCGAGTGTACAGGTGCTAGCGATGTTGCGCCTGATCACATGCCCTTTATAGCGATGAATACGCCCTTCTCTCTGTTCAAGGTCCACAGGATTAAAGGGGAGGTTCCAGTGATAGACCTCATGGCAGTATTGGTGGAAATCAAGGCCTTCCTGGCCGATAGAAGTTGTAGCAAGAATAAAGGGGCGAAATGGCGAATTGAATGCACTGCGTACCTGGTCAGACCGTGTCTCCCCCTGCTCATAAGCATTCTTGGCATCCCCAAAACGAAGGGCAAAACGACAACGCAAACCACGAGAATTTATCTCCCCCTGTTTAAACTCATCAAAACTTAAGCTCACCGTTTTGATGGATACCGCTGCAGCAATCTCCTGGGACAACTTCATGACCGCCTCATCAACAGGTGTCTCAAACAAACCAAGAGCTTCCCGCAGTATATGGAGGTATTCATCCATCACAGCCTGCAGGTTGCCGTTGATGCAGTAATCTAACACACTCTCCCAGTAAAACAATTCATCTTTGCGAATAAGTGTAATGGTATCAGATAGATTAAATAGAGTACGAAATCCGTTGGCAACCCTAGCAGCACCATCTAAAAAATCTACAGGACACTTCATAAATTCTTGTACACCGTAAAGGTTGAGCAGAGACCGCAGTATAACCACAGCCGGGGAGCCCAAGGCTATTTTAGTGATAACGGGTATAAGATCCCGTGGAGGGGAACCTAATTTTTCCCCTTCCTGGAGACAGGAAAATAAAAGTTCGACATGCTTACTGAAACCATCACCACTATCACTTTGAGCCCTTTGGAGCAGATCACCCCGGTCATCCCTGAATAAGCTTTCCAGCCATAAAAAAGCTGGATTTTGAGATGAAGATCCATAATAGTATTTATCCAACAAAACCAGTGCCGCCCAGTACCAGCGCCGATCAGGTGCATATGAAGGTGTTGAGTAGTAATCCAAAACCGGAAACAGCAGCTCGCTGAGACGCTTCTCCATAACACTGATTAAAGTATTTATTTCAACAGGGTTTCCATCATTGATTAGGGAAAGTGATTCCTGCAGAGGGTTGACCCTTTCCGCCAGTGTCAGACAAGGGTAAAGCAGGGTGAAGACAGACATCCCCTTACATTGCCCCTCGGAAACATTAAACTCCAGAAGCCTTGCACGTGTCTTGCGCTCTTCGGTATAGTCGGGATACATCGTACCGGCTCTTACCATCCGCCGCTCAGCCTCATAGCTGCATAATGCAGCGATAACTTTGGGTACCACTTTCCATGATGAAAACACCAGCGACTTGGTGTAATCCTGCACCTCTTGAGCCGCATAGGGTCCTGTGGTTATTTTATAATAGGGCAGAGAAGGAGGAATCCAGAGCAGCTGCCAGGCACCGCTTTCTACTGTTCTGTCCAACAGAATTCTAAGCTTGCTGTTACAGGGGTCTACTTTATGATAATCGGAAATGGTTTCCCAGGGCAGCAGGGCATTAGCTCCATCGCCCAGTGCTCCTATCAGTTTTTTCTGATAATCATCATCTTTATATTTGGAAATAAACCGGCGCTTGATCTGGTAGTCGGTTTTGTCCATAAAGCTCAATAAATAGGGTGCTGACTTCCAGTATTCCACAACATCGCCGCTGCCCAGGATATTGGCAACCCTATCTAATACAGCAAAAGACTTCAGTTCTTCCGGGGTCAGTTCCCCCAAATCTTTAGCTTCCATGATCATGCCATTGCGGTCGGCAGTGACAGCCAACCTTTCTGTACGCACCATTACACGTTGCAGTTTTTTCTCAATGGCTTCCTTGGTACACAGCAGTTCCCTTTCACTGCCTTCATCAAATCTCAATATTTCTTTCCGGTAAGCAGCCAGTTCATCCGCAAAAGCCTCTGTTTCCTTTTTGGAATCGAAAAGAAATCCTATAGTACTCAGGAAATCACTGTAGTGATCGCTCTCTCCTCTCTCGTAGTGCATGGTATACATCTTATATGGGGTAGCAGAAAGCAGCAGCACTCTGGCATCAGGAAAGTTAAAAAGCCGACGGGCGAGATTAGCAACATCATCATCCCCCTCCAGAAGATATTTAAAGCGCTGGAACTCATCAAGAATGACTAGATCGGGCTCTAAGGAAAAAATACAGCTTTCCGCCAGCAGCCGGCGCAGATCACCGTGTGAAAGAGAGGAGAGAAAGGTT
>DUMY01000178.1 GCA_012839645.1 Syntrophomonadaceae bacterium | reverse complement strand
TTGATCAACTGGTGGACCGAGCCTTGATGTGTCAGGCTGCCCGGAACAACGGAATTAGTATTGATCAAGCAGACATTGAAAATCAGCTAATGATTGCTCAGATGCAGGCCGGTGGGGCTGAAAACTTACAAAAGTTTCTCCAAGAACAGGGAATGACAGAAGAGAATTACAGGGAATTGGTGGAAGAATATATGATGATGGAGAAACTGCTGGATCATGTAACTAAGGATGTTACAGTCGAAGAAGAGGAGATCCGGCAAAACTACCAGGAGCTCAAAGAGTTGCTGGTTTTACCTGAGAGCGTCAAGGTAGGCCATATTCTGGTGAATACTGAAGAAGAGGCCCGGGAGGTTATTGCAGAGCTGAAAGAAGGGGCGGATTTCCAGGAGCTTGCTGTGCAAAAATCAATAGATCCTTCCGTGGCGGAGAACAAGGGTATCCTGGATAATGTCAGAAAGGACTCATCTCTTGTTGAGGAGTTCAAAGAAGAGGCTTTTCGCCTCTCACCCGGGGAGTTCAGTCATGAGCCGGTCAAAACTCAATTCGGCTACCATGTGCTGATGTGTTTTGAAAAAAGGGATGCCTCACAGGCCAGCTATGAAGAGGTAAAGGACTGGCTGCAAGAGGAACTGCTCACTGAAAAGAAGCAGGAAAAAGTAATGGACTACATGGAGAGCCTGCGCGGAGCTGGTCGTATCATGTATAATTCTAAAAATTCTGCAATACCAGTTTAAGGCGGATAAGGCTAAAATTATTAACAATAGCATGGAAAAAAATGAATAAATCCCCCCCATCGGTTATATACTATTCCTGAAGATTCTTATCTTTAAATGAAGGGGGGATAGAACTTGAAGGCTACAGGTATCGTACGACGCATCGATGATCTAGGCCGTGTTGTAATTCCCAAAGAGATCCGCCGGACCCTACGGATTCGGGAGGGTGATCCCCTCGAAATCTTTGTGGACCGGGAAGGAGAGGTTATTCTCAAGAAGTACTCACCTATCAACGAATTGGGTGAATTTGCAAAGGAATACGCTGACTCCCTGCATGAGGCAATTGGACACATTGCGTGTATTGCCGACCGGGACAATATCGTTGCTGTAGCGGGTGCCCCAAAAAAGGAGTTTCTCGATAAAGCCATCGGACCAGCTGTGGAAAAGGTAATGGAGGAGCGCAAAACCGCTCTGATTACGAAAGCCGGTGAGCACCCTGTCTGTAATATTTGCCTAACCGATGAGGAGGAAGAGGAATGCAAGTTCTCCAGTGAGGTGATTGCTCCCATTATTAGTCAAGGTGACCCTATCGGGGCGGTAATTATCTGCTCGAAGGAGCCTAACGTCCGGATGGGAGAACTGGAATTGAAGTTGGCTGAGACGGCGGCGGGGTTCCTGGCAAAACAGATGGAAGAATAATATTTGCAAATAAGGTGGCGTCAAGCCGCCTTTAATTTTTATTTATAAATTTCCTTATTCCGGTATATCGAGACCCCTTGTTTAGTAAGCATTTAATGATAAGAGGGAGGACAAACAGGGGGTAGAGATGAAACCGGAATCTTTTTTGCGTGGAGCCATGGTTCTTACAATTGCAGGTATTGTGGTCAAGCTGTTAGGGGCTGTTTACCGCATCCCTTTTACCAGGATAGCAGGAAGTGAGGGTATCGGCCTCTATCAGATGGCCTATCCCATATACATAACCCTGCTCGCGGTCTCCACTGCAGGCATTCCTGTTGCTCTCTCTTTCCTGATAGCAGAAAGAGGGGCCGCGGGTGACAGACATGGTGCACGCCAGGTATTTTCCGTTTCCCTGATTTTTTTAGTTTGTTTAGGATGCTTGCTGTCTGTTGGCCTCTTCTATATTTCCCCTGTTCTTGCCCAGAGGGTGTTGGGTGATACCAGGGCATATTACTCTTTGATTGCTGTTGCCCCTGCTGTATTTGTAATTTCTGTAGCATCTGCCTTTCGGGGCTATTTTCAGGGTTGGAGGTTGATGTGGCCAACTGCCATTTCTGAGGTAGTGGAGCAGGTTATACGGGTAGGGACCGTACTTTTGGCTGCCCGGGCACTGATGCCACATGGTGTTGAATTTGCGGCAGCAGGTGCAGCCTTCGGCACCTTTACCGGGGGCTGTGCAGGGCTCTGTTTGCTGATCTTTGTCTACCTGTGGTTTAAAAGACAAGGAAGTCCAGTTACTGCAGCACGACACAAATCCCCTTTGCGTTTTGTTGAGGCACTACGGATTTTAAAGCGCCTTATCGCTTATGCTTTTCCTATTTCTGCAGGTTCTTTGGTTCTCCCCCTGGTACAGGTTATTGATACAGTTATGATTCCCAATCGTCTGCAGACTGTGGGATATACAGTTCAGCAGGCAACCTCTCAGTTTGGACAGCTTTCAGGAATGGCCGGAACTGTTGTTTACCTTCCTGCGGCTCTTACGATTTCTATTGCTATGACACTGGTTCCTCACCTGGCATCAGCTGTCTCCCGCAACAACCGCGTTGAGGTCAACCGAAGGATTAATACAGCCCTGCGTATTACCTTTATTCTCTGCCTTCCTGCAGCTGCGGGGCTCATGCTTCTTGCCACCCCGATCATGGGGCTGCTCTTTGACGACCCCAGTGCAGGTGCGGTTACTGCCTGGCTTGCCCCTGCAGCCCTGTTCACCGGACTACAGCAGACTACGGCAGGTGCCTTGCAGGGGATAGGGAACACCTGGCTGCCGGTGGTAAACCTCATGGCTGGCTGCCTTGTCAAGATCCTTTGCAATTATCACCTGACTGTGATTCCAGGTTTCGGAATCAAGGGGGCTGCTTTAGGCAGCACTCTGGGTTTTCTATTGGTTTTTCTGCTCAATCTGTTTTGCCTCACCTGCCTTACAGATTATCGTTTTAAAATAGGCTTCTTGCTTCGTCCCCTCCTGGCTGTTACAATAATGACTATGGTGATACCTGCTATTTATGGTATCTTTGGCTCCCTGGGCAATTTGATGGCAACAGGGTTGACCATCGCCTGTGGCGCGGTTTGCTATTTCGCTGTTTTACTTGTAACAAAAGAAATTAGGGTTTACGAAATGCGGTATTTCTTCAGGAGCTAATCTCTGCATGCAACACCCGCGCTGCCCTTTTCAGTTTCAGGATGGTAATAAAGGAGACAGAAGCCATGTCAGTACCCGCAATCATCTATGTGTTAGGATTGGGTCCAGGTGATCCACTGGATCTGCCAACCCGGAACTTAAGCCTGATGCGCAGTGTAAATTCTGTTTATCTGCGTACAACGCAGCATCCGGTGATCCCGTATTTGCAAAGTGAGGGTGTCAGGATGCATTCTCTTGGCCACTTTTATGAGAAGTATGATTCTTTTGAACAGGTTTACTCCGCTATGGCTGACTTTCTTCTCAAAGAAGCGCAGAAGGAAAGAACGCTTACTTTTGCGGTTCCTGGCAGTCCCCTTGTTGGGGAGGCAGTTGTCCGAATGTTAAGGGATCAAGGGCCTGCGAACGGTGTAAACATTAAAATCTTTCCTGCACCCGGCTTTTTAGATTCCCTTTATCAACTGCTGGAGATTGACCCCGGTGAGGGAATTGTGATTGCTGATAGTTTTCAGTTTTTAGAAAATGAGAAATGTGGTGGGACAGGCCTTATCATTATGCAGCTGTACAGCCCGGCACTTGCTTCGGAGGTCAAGCTGACGTTGATGGAACATTATCCCGATGATCATCAGGTGGTATTGGTGCGGGCTGCAGGTGTAAAGGCGAAAGAAAAAGTGCTCAAGATCCCTCTTTATAAACTGGACCGCCAAGATGTCGACTACCTGACAACCCTCTATGTTCCTCCATTGGTTACAGGTGAAAAGCCATCTTCAAACAGCATTGCTCCGCTGGTAGAGGTAATGGACAACCTCCTTTCTCCCGAGGGTTGTCCCTGGGACCGCCAGCAGACACATCAGTCCCTAAAAAAGTACCTCATCGAAGAAACATATGAGGTAATCGATACCATTGATGAAGGGAATATGCATAAACTCTGTGAAGAATTGGGAGACTTATTATTACAAATCGTCTTTCATACAGCATTAGCGGAGCGTGCCGGAAAGTTTACCATGTCTCAGGTGGTTTCCGGTATTACAAAAAAAATGATTCACCGCCATCCCCATGTTTTCGGAAAAGCAACAGTTGAAGATGCTGCAGAGGTTTTAGAAAACTGGGAAGCCATCAAACAAAGGGAAGGGGATGAAGGAGAGCTCAAGTCACTGCTTGCGGGAGTTCCCAGGTATCTGCCGGCTCTACAAAGGGCACAGAAGGTACAGTCAAAAGCCTCCTTGGTGGGATTTGACTGGCCGGATGCCGGGGGAGCAGCTCTCAAGGTGGAAGAGGAATGGAGGGAAGTTAAAGCTGCGTGGAAAAAGGGGGACCAAGGTGAGCTCCAGCAGGAAATAGGAGACTTTTTCTTCGCCGCGGTAAATACTTGCCGCTTACTACAGTTAGATGCCGAAGAAATGTTGCGAATGGCGGTAGACAAATTTATGAATAGGTTTTGTTTTATGGAGAGGAAAGCCCAAAAGCTTGGTTTGCAGTTAGCAGAAATGTCGCTTTCTCAGTTAGATAATCTATGGGAGGAGGCCAAGTCCCGGGAAAAGGAAGGGCAATAAAAAAATATTTTTGCCAAAAGCATTGAAGAAGCAGGACTTTCAAGGATTCTGGCGAATTAGGTAGTAGCCAAACCAGAAATTACATGTAAGGAGTGATCTTTTTGAACAAGGCGGAATTGATTGGTAGTGTCGCAGAAAAGGCTAGTATGCCAAAGAAGGATGCGGAAAAGGCTGTTAACGCAGTTTTTGCGTCTATTGAAGAAGCACTTGCCAATGGTGAAAAAGTACAGTTGGTTGGCTTTGGTACCTTTGAGGTAAGGGATAGGGCTGCACGTACTGGTCGCAATCCTCAGACCGGAGAAGAAATACAGATAGCAGCTACCCGGGTGCCAGCCTTCCGTGCCGGCAAAGCGCTTAAGGGTGCGGTTAGCTAAACACATCTTTACTTAATAATAATGGGAAAAAGCAACAGCCTGTGGAGCGGTTACGGTTGCAATGATACAGGCTTACAATGCTGGTCCACAGCTAGATAGCTAGCACCTCCCCTGTTTATCTTCCTTCAGCACCTGGGCGCTGCAGATTCCGGATGTGGGGAATCTGTTTTTGGTTCAGGCAATATGGAAAGGAGAAGAGGAAGTGCGACTTGACAAGTTTCTACAGGTGAGCCGACTTATAAAAAGGCGTACCAATGCAAAGGAAGCCTGCCTGGCAGGACGTGTTCAGATCAACGGAAAAACTGCAAAACCAGGGAGTGAGGTTAAAGAGGGAGACAGAATCGACTTAACTTGGGGAAGAAAGGAAACCCGGGTAGAAATACTGCAGGTTCCTAAACGCAATATTCCCGCAGCTCAGGCGACAACCCTTTATAAAACCCTAACGCCTTAGCCTCATGTTGATCATAGAACAAAAGTCGGAGGTTTTACGGGAACCTTTGTCTGATCAAGGATTGCCGACCTCTAGCACAAAGTATACTAGAATTCCCTCCCGTTCATACTAAGACAAACATGAAATAGGGAGGGAATTTTTATGAAACGAATACCCCTTTTATGTACTTTAAGCCTGGCAGTCGCCTTTATGATTGCAGCCGTGTCTGTCGGGTGTAGGGGACCAGCAGAAAAACCGCTTCCTAAAAGCGGTCCTCAGTACAGATACCAGGAACCGGAAATAACGCTCTACGATAATGATACTGGCCAAAAAAAGAAGATCAAGTTTGAGGAATACATTGCCGGTGTGGTGGCTGCAGAAATGGAGCCAACCTGGCCTATAGAGGCATTGGCTGCCCAGTCCACATTGGCACGCACCTTCACCCTTCACAAAATCAAGTATGAGAAGGGGGTACCCAAACACGGAGCAGATGCATCCACCAGCACAGAGGAATTTCAGGCTTATGATCCCACCCGCATCACACCCGCGGTACGGAAGGCGGTAAAAAAGACCCGGGGTCAGGTCATCAAGTACAAGGGAAGGTATATCCGGGCGTGGTTTCACTCTAATGCCGGGGGGAAAACAGCAACAGCTTTAGAAGGGTTGGCTTTCAAAAAGGAAAAGACACCCTATATCAAGAGCGTATCTGACCCCGGTCAAAAGGTGGCAAAACCTGAGGACAGGACTTGGAAGGTATCCTTTACTCCGGAGGAGGTGCGGGCTGCAGTGCTCGAGCAGTCGGGAAAGGACCCAGGAGCAATTACCAGTGCCGCCATTGTCAAAAAGGGGACATCCGGGCGGGCAGAGATGGTGCGTGTGGGGGATATAAAAATCAGCGGGTCTAGTCTGCGTATTGGACTAGGTCCCGAACGAATGCGCTCCACCCTTCTGGACAGCTTTAAGGTAAAGGACGGTATGCTGCATATGTCCGGACGCGGTTACGGTCACGGGGTAGGGATGAGCCAATGGGGAGCCTACTATATGGCTAAACAAGGCAAATCCCACACAGATATCATTCACTATTACTTCAAGGATGTGACCATCGACAAAATCTGGCGCTAAGACACAGAACGACACAGGGGGACGGCCCTTCTACAGCCGTGTGGTCTTATGCGGATCACTCGGCTGTTTTCTTCCGCCAGCCATGGAGCCAGTCCCTCCGGCCGGTGCTTTTTTCTTCTATTCCCACTTCCAACTTCCCACCTCCCACCCCTCATTTAAGCAGGGATTTAGCATGGCCGTGACGAAAATAAGGTCGAATAACAGTGAAGGCAGGGGAGAAATTTGGATTTCGGAGATATGGAAGAGACCAGAGAATGGAAGGCAGTCAACATCCTGCGCCCTGAGCCCGAAACGAAGCCACAGAGGAGACAACGTGGTTGTGGTAGTGGGTGCGGATGTTCAGTAGTATTATTAATTTTGATTTTACTTGCTGCAGCAGTGGTTTTTGGTTATTTAGGGTTTTTCCGGCAGGATCTGATTCCTGAAAGTAAGGACTCCGAAAAGACAGTACCAGTACTCATCTTGGGGATTGATAGGGAGACAAGGGAGAAACCCGGGAGGTCTGATACGATTATTTTGGCTTTCCTGGACCCTAAAGATAAAAAAGTCAGTTTATTGTCTGTACCAAGAGATACCTATGCAGATGTGCCTGCTCTTGGCAAAAAGGATAAGATCAATGCCGCTTATGCCGTGGGTGGTTCCGAGGCAGCCATGGACGCGGTGGGTCTCTTGCTGAACCGGGATATCAAATACTATCTGGCCACTGACTTCCAAGGTTTTGTCAAGATTGTTGATACCCTAGGAGGCATTACTGTACCAGTGGATGAGGAAGTCAGCAAAGGGATCAACGTATCGCCTGGTGCGCAACGCCTAAATGGGGAAGAGGCACTGAGGTATGTTCGCTACCGAGGCTACCCGACTGCTGATATCGGGCGCATAAAACACCAGCAGATATTTTTGGAGGCTGTGGTTGATGAGGCTATGCGCATTCGCAACATCTGGAAACTGCCATTATTGGTAGGGGAACTGCGCACATCTGTGGATACAAACTTGAGCACTGCCCAGCTAATCGAACTGGGACAGATCTTTAAATCTGTGGACAGTTCCCAGATGGACGCTTACATCCTACCGGGTAAACCCCAGTATATAAACGGTATCAGTTATTGGATACCACATACAGCCCAGATTGAACCGTTGGTGAATGCTTTATATGAGGGGACAACTCCCCCTACTCAATAAGTGGCAATGACCAATCACTAACCACTCAAATGATGTGCTCACTATAAATGCGAACGAGATCTTCCAGTTCACTCAGCAGGTGGGCAATTTCAGATTGGTATTTGGAAAACTCGAAAACGCCGTGACCCATTGCTAGAAGGTCCGGCTGGGCAATTCGCTCCAGGTATCTTTCGGTTACCTCATCAACCTGAATTTGGAGGCTTTTACCCAATATGGCGCGCAGTATGCTAATAATGTCCTTGATTACCATAATTGCGGGTTTAAAAGCATAATGGGGTTCTACCATGATCCGTTTATTGATCATGACAAACAGGTCGCTGGCAAAGAGGATTTTGGCTTCATCAGCTTCCAGGAGTCCATAAAGGGTACCTTCGGTTTGTCCGTACGGCAATTCAAAAAACTCCAAGCCAAAGTCGGAGTTGTAATAGGGAATCATATCTGTAACAGTACTGATACTCTCCCGTAAGGGAAGCAGACGTTCTGCGTCATTGACTGCTCTCAAAGGCACAGGGCGTCGGTGATAGTCGCTCAGGCGGCCCTCCATAAAAATACTCTTGCCGGTTCTCTCTACCCCCACCATTTGGGTAAGCACAGTTTTGCATAAAGGTGAAGCGAAAAAACGCTCCTCGGAAAATGCCTCATAACCGATCCAGTGATCCAGGTGAAAATGGGTAAAAATCACGTCACACTTCTGTATCCCCAGAGCATCCCGGATCCATTCAGATTCCCTTAGACCGGGGTCGATGACGATTGCTTTTCGCTCATGGTTTTCAGTTAAAAGAAAATAACCCATGTTTTGGTAGTCACCTAAATTTCGTTCGGGATCGCGGTCCGTAATCCCGATCAAAGAAACAACTCTATCCTTATAGGGAACAGCCAGATCGATTACTTGCAATAGGTTATCGGGTTTGTTTAGTAATTCCAGCGCCTTAACGGTATCTGGACTGTGCCCCAATCCAGTTATCTTTGCCTTTCTCTGATTCAAAACCCATTCCCCCCTAGTTAAATCTACCTGTTATTATAACAAAAAGACATCAACGGATGGTTCTCCTGATCCAGATAATGGCGTAAGCTGCTTCAATGTACCAGGGCAAGTCCCTTTATCCACTACATTCTTTGTCACATCGGAAAGCGTGACAAAAGGGCCGTCCCCTTGTCACGCTTTACACTTTTGCTGAAAAGGGTATAAAATATAGGTACATATGCATAAATGAATTAAGGGAGGTTGGAGAAATGAAAGAAAGAAAGCATGTGAAGACTGTGGTGAAAGGGACTTTGAAGAAGCCGCGGCTGGAAGAGGGCTGCGGAGAATGCCAGGTATCCTGCCAGTCCGCCTGTAAAACATCCTGTACTGTGGGGAATCAAGCTTGCGGTCTCAAGGAGGAATAGAAGATCTAAGGTCCCGGGTTCATCTTTTCGAGGCTAATGGTCTTTTTTTAGCCTTCGATGTGAACAGTGGTTCTCTTTATTCTCTTGATGAAGTGGCTTGGCAGGTGGCGCTACACTACCTGGAATGCGGTGATTGGGAAGAGGCCGAATTAAGTGTAGCCTGCAGGTTTGATTCAGAGACAGTAGCCGCAGCATCTATAGAGATGCAAGATCTGGAAGCATCGGGGCTTTTCTTTTCGCCAGGTGAGGAGTGGCCTCACTATGTACCGGGGAAAGAACTAGGGCTAAAGGCTCTTTGCCTAAATATAGCCCATGACTGCAACCTGGCCTGCAAGTACTGTTTTGTACCGAATAGTGTTCGCCATCAGGAAAAAATCATGTCCAGGGAAACCATTACAGCTGCCCTGGATTTCCTGCTTCGAGAAACCCCATATGAACACCTAACTGTGGATTTTTTCGGTGGGGAACCTCTGCTTAATTTTGATGGGATACGGTTTGCAGTAGAATATGCCCTCCGGTATGGGGCCCATAAAAAATGGAAGTTCACTGTGAGCACCAATACCCTTTTACTCGGCGAAGAAGAGCTTTCCTTTATGAAAAAGCACAACTTTAGTTTTGTGTTGAGCTGCGATGGGAGGCCTAGGGTACATAATGCCTTCCGGGTGACTCCAGGCGGAAGGAGCACCTCTGAGATCGTTGCCGGTCGTATCCGGGAGTTTTTGGAGGCTGGAGCAGCTCCTGAGTACTATGTCA
>DUMY01000177.1 GCA_012839645.1 Syntrophomonadaceae bacterium | reverse complement strand
GGACTGGAAGTTGAGTATTTCTACAGGCCGCTGGGTGTGCCGCCCTGGTGGGGGGAACCCAAGGCAACTCTGGTGATCGGTGATGAAGCATTGAGGATCATCCACCGGCATTCCGTAAACCAAAAATGCTTTGTGTACGATTTGGGGGCAGAGTGGAAGAAGTTCACAGGGAAGCAGATGGTTTTTGCTCTGTGGGTGGCGCGGCGTAATTTTGTCGAGCAGCACCCTGGCCTGCTGCGGGAGATCTGGGGCGCACTGCAGGAGGCAAAAGCTTGGAGCTTCGGTCATCAGGAGTTTATTGCTGAGCAGGCACAAAGGCTGATTGGGGTTTCTGCAGGTGTTATGGAAGACTACTTTCGGCATATAAAGTATGAGCTTTATTTGGAGGGACTACAGCAGTTCTTTGAGCTTGCCTGGAGCTGTAATTTAATTGACCGGCAGGTCCAGGTAGAGGTTTGGAGGGATCAAGTTGTCGAACCAGTCGAACAAGTCGGACATGGAAAAAATCAGCGGTAAGGTTTTAGAGGGAAAGCGGATTTCCTGGGATGAGGGTGTTTTTCTCCTGGAAAAGGCTGATCTTCTTTCACTGGGACTATTGGCAGATGAGGTAAGAAGGATGAAGCACCCGGAGGGGATTGTTACTTTCGTGATCGACAGGAACATCAATTACACCAATATCTGCTGCTGCGGCTGCCGCTTTTGTGCCTTTTATCGACCCTTGGGGCACCCGGAGGGATACCTACTTACCAATGAAGAGATCTTTCAGAAGATTGAAGAACTGCTTGCAGTCGGGGGAACCCAGCTCCTGATGCAGGGCGGCCTTCATCCCGAGTTGAACCTGGAATACTTTGAGGACCTGTTCAGGGAGATCAAGAAGCGTTATCCTGTAACCCTGCACTCCCTTTCCCCGGTGGAGATCGACTACCTGGCTCGCCAAAGTGGCCTTCCCTTGGAGCAGGTGCTTGGGCGTCTGCAAGCTGCGGGTCTCGATTCTCTTCCCGGTGGGGGAGCGGAAATACTCGTGGATCGCGTGCGCCAGGTGGTCAGTCCACATAAAACCAGTGCGCGGCGCTGGTTAGAGGTTACTGCTGCAGTACATAGATCAGGGATGAAATCTACTGCTACCATGGTTTTTGGGCATCAGGAGACACTAAGGGAGCGCGTTAGCCATCTTGAGGCGGTGCGCTCCCTCCAGGATGAGACCGGGGGGTTTACCGCCTTTATCCCTTGGACCTACCAACCTGGCAATACTGTGTTGGGTGGGAGGGCAACATCCTCCTGGGATTACCTACGCATGACGGCAGTGAGCCGAATTTATCTGGATAACATTCCTAATATACAGGTGTCCTGGGTGACACAGGGGGTAAAGATTGCTCAAATTGCACTTGGCTTTGGTGCCAATGATTTTGGTTCCACTATGCTTGAGGAAAATGTGGTGCGGGCAGCAGGCACCGGTCATTCCAGTTCTGAACAGGAACTTGTAGCTCTCATCAAAAATGCCGGCTTCACTGCCGCACAGCGAGATAACTTGTATTACATTTTAAAACATTACTAACAAGCCCGTTGCCCCCTGATTATTCTAAGTCGGGGAGTTTGAGGTTTTTGGCTTCAGGTAGCTTTTGCTGGTGGTCGTAGATGATGCGGGATATTTTGGCGATGTTCTTGAAGCCTGTGTCCTCATCGGTAATATCTTCGGAGAGTACAACCAGTATATAAGGCCGATGTGAGAAGACGATTCCGGCGTCTGTGGCCACTCCGATGATACTTCCCTCTTTATGAGGGACCACCAGTTTGGATGGCAGTTCACCCGGTAGGCCCACATGGTAGACGGTGTGGGCGAGGTCATTGATGAGTCTTCCTCCCTGTCCCGGATTTCTTTCAGCAAACCTATAAACCTCTTCCGCGAAGGCTCCCATGTCTTTAGCTGTGGTAGATGCGCTCCCAAAAGGGCGGGTGGTATCAGGTCCCAGTTTTTTGATAAAGGCCATCACATTGTCATATCCCAGATGGCGTACCAGCATGTTATGGGCGACATTGTCACTCAAAGTGATGGCGATGGTGGCCAAACAGCGCAGGGAGTAGGTATCTCCATGGCGCGCCACATACTGCAGATCCCCGGCCCCACCCTGGTAGTCGGTATTTTTGTTGTACCTGACGCGGTCCCTCCAATCCAACTTTCCGGCGGCCACCTGTTCGTATAGATATAGTACCACCGGCAGTTTAATTGTGCTGGCAGGAGGGATCGTAGTTTTCTCATTGATTCCGAATTCCTCTCCTGAAGCCAAATCCTTAAAGTAAATACAATAGGTTCCCGGGAGAGTTTCTGTGAATTTTGCGACTTCTTCTTGCAGTGGCTGGTAGTCTGGTTTGGGATTCAGCGGCTTCAGGGACTGAGTTCCGATTATCTGCCCCACCGCAAAGACCAGCATAACAAACGCGAGCAAAGCCACAACAAGATAGGCTCTTTTTCGCTTCGGCATTGCTCACTGCTCACCTCTCTTTGAAGTTTTTGTTTCTATATAATATCCCCAGGTCCAACAGGTGTGATTCTGGGAAAAGTTGAGCTGTCGTTAACCAGGGATTTGACCAAGGAGTTTACTGCAGGAGATCCGCTGTCTATGGAACTATTCATTCTGCTTAAGGTAAGCAGTGTTTTTTATCGGGGGTTGCCTTAATACTGTTTTTGTTTATAGGGTGAACAAAGTAGTTAATTTTTATCTTGGGACATCTAGACCGAGCAGTGTTTACGAAGGAACAACGGTTATTATGTCGAAATTAATCATTAGTAGATTAGTTAGTAGGACAAGGGGTCTATGATGCTGGAATTACCAAATATACGGATGCTTTAAAAGATGCACTTTGATAAGGAGGTTTTGATAACTGATGGCAAATTGCAAAGTAACCCTCTACCCTATGGACAAAGAGATCGAAATACCTATTGGCACTTCCTTGAAAAAGGCCATGGACCTTGCTGGACTGGACTTTGACTTCCCTTGTGGTGGAAGGGGAAGATGTGGAAAGTGTCGACTGCAGATCCGCGAAGGCTCGGTACCGCCTTCAGATGCTGATTATAATCATCTGGATGATGAAGAGATCCAGGCAGGTTTCCGGCTGGCCTGTGCTGTAAAGGTTCAGGAAGACCTAGTTGTAGAACTTCCGTTGGCAGATACCGGGGGGCATAAAATACTGGTGGATGCAGCGATGAAAGAGATCGAGATAAAACCCCACCTGAGCAAAACATATCGGGAGGTACCCCGGCCGTCTATAGAGGACCAGCAGTCTGACTGGGACCGTCTGCGGGATGCTCTGGGTTCAGATAATGTCTGCCGAATTTCCCTTTCCGCGCTCCAGGCGCTGCCGGGGGTCTTGCGGGAAAATAAGTTTTGCTGCACTGCGGTTGTTTCCGGGAATGAGGTAGTGGGAATGGAGGCAGGTGATACCACAGAAAGGATGCTGGGGATGGCCTTCGACATCGGCACCACCACTGTTGTGGGATATCTGATGGACCTTCTGACAGGGAAAGAGTTGGGGGTTGCGTCTTCAATGAATCCCCAAACTAAATACGGAGCTGATGTTATTTCCCGGATCACTTATGTCGGGCAGGAAGCCGGTGGGTTGGAAAGATTGCAAAGTGCCATTATAGAGGTAATAAATAGGCTTATTGAAGATGCTGTGCATGATGCAGGGTATGTGAGAGAGGATGTTTATGCAGTTTCAGTTGTAGGCAATTCCTGTATGCATCACTTATTCCTAGGCCTTAACCCTAAACACATTGCCTTGGCTCCCTATGTGCCTGTAACTGGCTCTCCTCAGGATGTGGATGCACATACTTTGGGAATCCACATCAACCCTGCTGGAAAGGTTTATGTGCTACCGAATATTGCCGGGTTTGTAGGTGCAGACACTGTGGGTGTTATTCTGGCCACAGAAATGGACCAGAGCAGTGAAATCAGATTGGCTATCGATATCGGCACCAATGGTGAGATGGTTTTAGGAACAAGGGACCGGCTGCTTGCCTGTTCTACAGCCGCAGGACCCGCTTTTGAAGGTGCACAGATCAGCTGTGGGATGCGGGGAACAAAGGGTGCTGTAGACAGTGTGCAATTAGGTGAAGATATCGTCTATACCACCATCGGTGGTGAAAAACCGAAAGGCATTTGTGGTTCAGGGCTGATCGATGCCATTGCTGTGATGCTTGCGGCGGGAATAATAGACCATAGAGGTAGGATTCTCTCCGGTGATCAGTTATCAGGTACCAGGGCTGAAAGGTTTGCCAGCCGTGTTGTAGAAAATGAAGGTATGACATCGTTTCTACTGGCTGCTGCAGAGGAGACTGTTCACGGCAGGCCCTTATTCATCACCCAGCGGGATGTGCGAGAACTCCAGTTGGCCAAGGGGGCGATTGCTGCTGGAGTGGAGATACTTTTGGAGAAGTATGGGATTATGCCTGAAGATGTCTTCGAAGTAATCCTCGCCGGAGCGTTTGGGAACTATTTGGATAAGCACAGCGCCTGTGCCATTGGTTTGATCCCCTCCTCTTTGGAGGACAGGGTAAAGCCTGTGGGTAATGCAGCAGGTACTGGAGCAAAGGTAGCCCTTCTTTCCGCTGGAGAGTACAGAAGAGCTGCACACATCACCAGTTTTGTGGAATACGAAGAGCTTGCTGCCTACCCGAAATTCACAGAAATCTTCAGTAAGGCTCTCTATTTTCCTAGAGTAGAACAGCATGTCTGAGTATCACAGACTGACTGGGAATTCTTTGTTGGGCAACCGCACTGAATGAGAAGTCGGAAACCAGAAGTCAGATGTCGGAAAAAAAGATGGTACTGGTACCCGGGAGCATCGGTTATATGACTTAGGTTCTGTTTTCATCCTCTGCTGGTGCCGCTCAGGCGGCATTCTTTATGCCTAGATAGATAAGGAATAAAGGATGTGCAAATCTTTTGTCGAATATTCCAAGCATGTATTAGTGAAAACAAGATCAAGAAGGCAGGTGAAGAGCCTGCGTTTCCCTCCCCGGTGCCAGGGTTAATAATTGGGGATAACAGAGAAACCAGGCAGAGCAGTGAATTATCAGCAAGCACTTGATTTTTTAACAGAACTAACAAAATTCGGATGCAATCCCGGGCTGGAGCGGATCCAGCATCTTATGTCTCTGCTGGGCAACCCCGAGCGTTCCCTGCGGGTGATTCATGTGGGGGGTACCAATGGCAAGGGGTCCATTGCTATGATGATAAACCGCATCCTGGAGGAAGCGGGTTACCGGGTGGGGCTGTTTATTTCCCCTCACCTCCATTCCTATACAGAGCGCTACATGATCAATCACCAGCCTATTGAAGAGGAACGCTTTGCAGCTCTGATGGAGCGGCTTAAACCCATTCTTGTTAAAATGGTGGATACAGGACATGAGCACCCCACTGAATTCGAGGTGTGTACAGCCCTGGGTCTTCTCTATTTCTTTGAAGAAAAGGTGGACTTTTTGATATTAGAGGTAGGGATGGGAGGGGCTATTGATTCCACAAATGTAGTGCAGGACCCTCTTGTTTCAGTGATCGCCAATGTTACTTTTGATCATATGGATTACCTGGGTGAAACAATCGCTGAGATTGCTTCTATAAAGGCAGGGATTATCAAGGAAGGAGGGCATGTGGTAACTGCTGCCTGGTATCCGGAGGCCCTGAAGGTTATTAGGGAGCGTTGCCGTAAAATGGGGGCTTCCCTCCTGGAAGTGGGAAAGGAGATCAAGTGGGAGCTACGGGAGGCCACACCCGCCAGGACCTCCTTTGACCTAACAACTCCCTGGGGAGATTACCGGGACCTGTGGGTTCCTTTAGCTGGGCAGTATCAGGCTGTGAATGCTGCTACTTCCCTGGGGGTGATTGAGTGTCTGCGGAGTGCTCATGAGGTTTCCATTACAGATGTGCACATCAGAAATGGTTTTGCCCGGAGTTATTGGCCGGCACGTTTAGAGCTGCTGCACCAGAGTCCTATGGTTATGATCGATGTATCCCATAACCATGATGGTGCTCGTACATTGAGTGCTGCATTAAAGGAGATCTACCATTACCATAACCTTATTCTGGTGTTGGGGATGCTGGGTGATAAAGAGCGGGAGAAAGTGGTCGCTGAACTGGCACCTCTTGCTTCTATGGTGATTATAACCAAACCCTTGAGCCCTCGGGCGGGTGATTGGGAAGGGCTGGCAGTTGAGGCACGCAAATATGTAGATAATGTTTGTGTAATTGAGGAAATTCCCCATGCAGTGGCTAAAGCCCTTGAGAATGCTGATGCCAAAGATATGGTCTGTATTACAGGTTCTTTTTATATGGTAGCTGAGGCCAGGGAGTACCTGCTGGAGGAATTCTCTCCTGTAAAGAAAAACGCCTGATGGGGGAAATAGAGCATTGGGGCTGTCTAAGTAAATTGATTTGATAATGTATAAACTAGCTCATAGGGAGGTGAAGAACCTGAGTTTCCATTTTAATCATCAGTTCTACTGGACGGAAATGCAGTGCAGGACTTTGGTGTGGTCAGGGGAACCAGGGTTATTGTGAAGACAACGAAAATACCTGAAGCAACTATAATGCGTTTGGCGGTATATTCGCGATTCTTAGAACACCTTCGAAAACATGATACAGTTACCACCTCCTCGGGTACTATTGCTGAGGGTGCCGGGGTAACACCGGCACAGGTGCGTAAGGATCTCGCCTACTTTGGAGAATTCGGTACCAGGGGTGTCGGTTATAATGTAGAGGAGCTCTGCGGTCATATCAGGCGCATCCTGGGCCTGAACAAGAAATGGCCGTCAGTTTTGGTGGGGGCAGGCAAACTGGGCTCAGCCCTGGCTCTATATGAGGGGTTTAACATTCGCGGGTTTCATATTGTAGGAGTATTTGATGTGGACCCCGACCCTGTCGGTAATCGCTTCGGCAGCATTAAGGTGCTGCCTATGGAATACCTTGATGAGGTTATTGAAAAGGAACAAGTACAGATAGGGATCATAACTGTGCCTGCTGTTGCTGCACAGGATGTAGGTGAGCGCCTGGTTGAGGCCGGGATTAAAGCAATATTGAATTTCTCTCCTCATGTCATCAATTTACCCGTTGATATCATTGTACGACATGTTGACTTTTCTCTACACCTGGAAGTGCTTACCTTCAACCTTAATTCTAGGAGAACAATAAAATAGGGTTTATCAAAAAATTTGGCCTGGGGATGTATGCCGCTTCTGCTGCAATCTGGAGAAACTTCAACAGAACGCAACCTTGTATCTCACCGGTTAAAATGGTAGACTTAAAGACAATAAAAAAGGTCATTTTAGGGATAGGTGAGAGAGTAGCAAAAGGACTGGTTTTATGCAGCAAATCATCCTGGCTTCAGCTTCTCCACGTAGGGAACTTCTGTTAAAGCAGATTGGTCTAGACTTTTGTGTAATTCCCAGCTGTGTAGAAGAGATTATTGACCCGGGTTTAGCGCCCCAGGAAACTGTTGTCAAATTGGCAGATAGAAAAGCGCGTTCTGTCTCCAGCCTTTATCCAGAGGCTATTATTTTGGGGGCAGATACCGCTGTTTGTTGTGAGGGAGAGATTCTGGGAAAACCACGGGATCAACAGGATGCTTATAAAATGCTGAAGTTTTTGTCCGGGCGCACTCATGAAGTGGTCAGCGGTGTTGTGCTGCGCCAGGAGAGCCGGAAAATGACCAGGGGAGAAGCTGTAATTACTAGAGTTCGATTTCGTAATTTAACTGAGAAAGAAATCACAGGTTATATCGCCACCGGGGAACCCTTGGACAAGGCTGGTGCCTATGGGATCCAGGGTTACGGTGCCCTCCTTGTTGAAGGCATCCGGGGATGTTACTTTAATGTGGTAGGGCTTCCCTTGAGCAGACTTCCGGAAATGTTCAGGGAGTTTGGGGTGGATCTATTATGTCTGAGGCTGAATACCGCCTCACCATAAAAAATATGCCTGAAAGTTTAAGGCCACGAGAGAGGCTGAGGGAAGCAGGGTCAGAAGCCCTTTCCGCAGCAGAACTGCTTGCTATTATATTGGGTACTGGAGTGAAGCAGGAATCTGCTATCCAACTGGCACATCGAATTCTACTAGATCCTCGCGGACTGCGCTTCCTGGCGGAAGCTGATTTCGATGAGCTGTGTCAGATCAAGGGAGTGGGACTGGCTAAGGCTGCCCAAATCAAGGCTGCCTTGGAGTTGGGCAAGCGTCTCGCCTGTCTTGAGCCGGATCTGAAGCCTGCAATCCATACTCCGGAGGAGGCGGGTTTCCTGGTTATGGAAGAGATGTGCTACCTTGATCGGGAGCATTTCCGGGTAATGCTGCTGAACACCAAAAACAGGGTGCTGGGGATTGAGACAGTGTCCATAGGCAGTCTTAATGCGTCCCTTGTACACCCCAGAGAGGTTTTTAAAAGGGCTATCCAGAGAAGTGCTGCATCGGTTATTTTGGTACACAACCATCCCAGTGGTGACCCATCTCCGAGTCCGGAGGATGTGGAGATCACACAGAGGTTGTGTGAGGCAGGAAGAATAATAGGTATTGAAATTCTTGATCATATTATAATTGGAGATCATGTCTTTGCAAGCTTGAGGGAGAAGGGTCTGATCTGATTTTATTAGGAAGGAGCTAATAACGTGTTATTCGTTAAAGATCTAGGGATCGATTTGGGCACTGCAAACACTCTAGTACATTACAAGGGAAAAGGGATCATCCTTATGGAACCATCTGTTGTAGCCATTCGCCGCGACACAGGGGAGATATTGGCAGTTGGAGAAGAGGCCAAAAAGATGATTGGGCGTACGCCGGGCAATATCATTGCAATCAGGCCCATGAAAGATGGTGTGATTGCCGACTTTGATGTTACCCAGAGTATGCTGCGTTATTTTATCAGTCGTGCGATGCAGAAGCGTAACCCCTTAGTGCGCCCAAGAGTGGTAGTCAGCACTCCTTCCGGGGTGACCGCAGTTGAGGAAAGGGCTGTCCGGGAGGCTGCCCTACAGGCCGGAGCTAAAGAAGCATACCTTATCGAAGAGCCCATGGCTGCAGCAATTGGAGCGGGGCTGCCGGTTCATGACCCTACAGGAAATATGATTGTTGACATTGGAGGGGGGACCACGGAAGTAGCGGTGATTTCACTGGGTGGGATTGTAACCAGCAAATCCATCCGGGTTGCCGGAGATGAAATGGATGATGCTATTGTTCAGCATATTAAGCGTGTTTATAACCTTATGATCGGGGAAAGAACCGCTGAAGATATTAAAATCAAAATCGGTTCTGCACTCATGGATGAGGAACAGGAAAATTACCAAGTGCGTGGGCGTGACCTGGTAACAGGTTTACCGAAAACAGTAGAAATTACTTCAGAAGAAATTCACAGCGCTCTGGAAGAGACGGTAACCAGTATAGTAGACGGGATCAAGGTCTGTTTAGAGAAGACACCTCCTGAACTGGCTGCAGATATCATGGACCGTGGCATTGTTCTGGCAGGAGGTGGGGCACTGCTTCGTAACCTGGACCGACTGGTAAGCCAGGAAACAGGAATTCCCGTCTTGATGGCAGAGGAGCCGCTTTATGCTGTAGCTCTTGGAACAGGAAAGGCTCTGGAAAACATTGATATCTTAAAACGTGTCATGGCGGCAAGAGCCGCCCGTTAGGGTGATTGGCTTTGAAGCGCAGTTCCACATTATATAAAAAAATAGTTGTGCTCCTGGCCGTTGCCGTGTTTTGCATTGCGCTAGCCCGTCTTACATCCCTTTTTACCGGGGGCGTTCTATTTAATGAACTGCTTGCTCCGGTACAGGGAGGTATCACGCGAGTCTGGCACAAGGCGGGGGATTATGTTGAGTACATAGGACATGCCCGCCAGATCAGTGATGAGAATGAAGACTTGCGCAATCAGGTGCGGGAATTGACCTGGGAAAACAACCGCTTGCAGGAGTATGTTTCAGAAAACCATAGGCTGCGGGAGCTGCTTGATTTTAAAGAGCGTTATGCACAGCAGTATACCCTGCTAGGAGCCAGGGTAATCAGCCGTGCCCCCAATACCCTGTCCAGTATGGTAGTCATTGACCGCGGGAGCAAGGATGGTGTGCAGAAAAATATGGTTGCTGTATCCAATGCCGGTTTGGTAGGTAAGGTAATTGCAGTGGGTCCTAATACTGCTGAAGTTCTGCTTATTCTTGACCGGGAAGGAGCAGCAGGGGCACTTGTTGAAGAAACCCGAACACCAGGGGTTGTAGAGGGAGCAGAAGAGGGCCCTGGGCTTTTAAAGATGGTTTCTCTTCCTTATGATGCAAAGCTTCAAAAGGGAGAAATGGTTGTTACTTCCGGGATGGGAGGTATTTTTCCTCCGGGGCTGCCTATTGGAAAAATTACTAAAGTAGAGGGCAGTGGAATCAACAAGTTTGCCGTTGTCCAGCCCCTCGTGGATTTCGACCGCCTGGAGGAACTTTTTTTGATCACCGAGTCCAGACAATCTCAGTAATTATTTTATTATGACTTTCATAACGATTGGTCAGGAAGGTGGGGAGGGGTGTATCTTGCAAGGTAGATTTTGGCGTACTCTATTGATCTGCCTTTCTTTTTTTGTTGCCCTAATTTTACAGACAACCATTCTTCCCCTTTTACAGTTCAAGGGTGTTATGCCGGATCTGCTCTTGATTTTAGTTATATTTACAGCTCTGTTCAGCACTTCCACTGTAGGTGGGGCAACAGGATTTATTGTAGGTTTTATGCAGGATTTGATCATTTCTCGCTATTTGGGTCTTTGCGCGTTGAGCGGTTTTATTACAGGATACCTTGTAGGAGAATTGGAAGGAAAGTTTTTTAAAGAAAACCCCGTAGTGCCGATATTGCTCGTGTTCTGCGGCACTTTTGTTTATAATGCGGTTTACTTTTTAGGGCGAGGGTTATGTGGTTCCTATACCTTGACACTAATTCAAATGACGCGAACCGTTTTCGTGGAAGCGGTCTATAATACTATTCTCGCTTTTCTGCTTTATTATCCCTTAATGCGGCTTTTTTCTCATAATAAGCCTAGGACGGATGACTATAAAAGTAGCTATTATAGGTGAGTGTAAATGAAGGACAAGAAATTGTTTAAAAAATATAAATTCTTTCAATGGTTAACAGTTATTCTTTTTTGTATCTTAACCTTGAGGTTGGCTACCCTTCAGCTGTTGGAGGCATCTGTTTATAGGACGAAGGCGGAGCAAAACCAGTTTCGTCTGCTGCCTATCCACGCGCCCCGGGGTGATATCATAGACAGCGATGGCAAGGTGCTGGCTGCAAATAAGATAGTGAACACGGTTTCCCTTGTTCGGCAGCAAACCGACACGGAAACTTTGGATAAAACGATAGAAAATCTGGCAAAGCTCTTAAATGATTTTTATCCGGAGATAGATACCAAATATATTAAGCAGCTCTTGGATGAACACAAAGAGCGCCCTTATGAGCTAGTGGCGATCAAGCGAGATGTCCCCATCGAGGTTATTGCGTGCCTTGAGGAAAGAAGACAGGACCTCCCAGGGGTGATCATCGATAAAGAGATGGTTCGCTATTACCCGGAAGCGTCTCTGGCTAGCCATGTCATAGGTCACATCGGGGAGATAAGTGAAGATGAGCTGAAAAAAGATGAACACTACAATCAGGGTGATCTGGTAGGTAGGTTCGGTCTAGAGGCCCAGTATGAAGAACGCCTGCGTGGTAAAAATGGTTTTCGCCAGGTTGAGGTAGATGTCAATGGTCGCCCCATCTCTAACAAGAACCTGAAAAAAGTTGAGCCAGAGCAAGGAAACAATCTGGTGCTGACTCTGGATTACGATTTGCAGAAGGCCCTGGAGAAGGGCATGGATAATTCTCTGAAAAAGCTCAAAAGAAGTGCAGGGGCTGCGGTGGTGATCGATGTGAAAACCGGTGCTATTTTGGCTATGACCAGTCGGCCGGGCTTTGATCCCAACAATCTGGTGCCCCCGGTTTCTACAAAAGCTGTACGGGAATACCTCAATCCAGGGGAGGGCAAGAAGGCGGTTATGCAGAACAGGGTCATTGGCAGCAAATATCCACCAGGGTCAACTTTTAAACCGGTTACAGCGTTGGCTGCATTGGAATCAGGAAAAGTCAAACCTTCTGATGCTTTCTACTGTGGAGGCATATGGTCGGAGACGAATACGAAGTGCACCAGGGCTCACGGGAGAGTTGATTTTTTACGGGGTATGGCTGCTTCCTGCAACATCTATTTTATAGAAGCGGGAAGGCGTGCCGGGATCGATATGCTTTCCAAGTATATTCATGAAGTGGGCTTGGATGAGAAAACAGGAGTTGACCTGCCAGGGGAGGTTTCCGGGAGCTCCTCTAACCCCAAAAAAAAGGAAGCCATACAGTTACCAATTTTGGATGAGTGGTATAAGGGTCAACAGGAGGAGATTGAAAAGAAGTATGAGCGTTTGCTCAGAGAGGCAAAAAGTGAGCAGGAGAAGAACGATCTCAATTTCCGTAAAAAGGATGAGGAAAGGGTTTTAAAAAGCGAGTACCAGATCAGATACAATTATAATGTGAAGTGGAGACCCCATGATACATATATTTTGTCTTTCGGGCAAGGTGCAAATGAGTTCACACCCATCGGTTTGGCTAATTATACTGCTGCTGTAGCAAATGGAGGCAAGGTGATGCGCCCCTATCTGGTGCAGCGTATCGAATCACCGGAGGGTAAGGTAGTATCTGAATTTAAACCCCATGAACTACACCAGGTGGATGCCTCAACAGAAAACCTGGCAATGGTTCGTGAAGGAATGAAGAAAGTAGCTGAGAGTGGGGGTACCGCTTATAGTGTTTTCTCTGATTTCCCCATCAAGGTAGCTGCCAAAACAGGAACTGCAGAATCAGGATGGGCTAAAGACAGCTACCACGGTGTATTTATCGCTTTTGCCCCGGCCGATGACCCGGAGATTGCCTTTGCCGGGATTGTAGAGGAAGGCGATTTTGGCTCTACATCGGTTGGTCCAATAGCCAAAGAGGTATTTAAGGAATACTTTGGGCTGAATAAAGAGGTGGAGAAGGATGAGGGGGCTGCCTAGGTTCAGTGCGTGTGCCGGGGACAGTTCCCAAATAATAAAGGTAATAAAGTTATTTTTTGTATCTTCAGACATCTGACCTCCTGCGTCTGACCTCTGTTTTTCAGGTAGGATGCCTAATATTGTCATATCAAAGGAAAAAAGGCTGGAAAAACGAGGAAT
>DUMY01000176.1 GCA_012839645.1 Syntrophomonadaceae bacterium | reverse complement strand
CGCCATAACTCTTAAGCTTGAGTTTTAGGTCGCAAGACTCGGATAACTTTTTTTGACGATTAATATGAAGTTTCTACATTCTTTGATTCGTTTCCTGCTCAAAATATTAAATAATAAGAAATTTATAGATTTGATGGGATATTTATGGTTATGTTAACCTACAAAAAAGGGCTTGAAAATTCAAAGCCCATTCTTATAGCTTGTTCTTTTGGTAACCCTCAATACCGATGTCTAGTATATTATTGATATGGGTTGATTTGCAGCATTTCACCTAAGTCAACAAACTGGTAGCCCTTTTCCCGTAGACTGGTGATAATTTCAGGCAGAGCTTTTACTGTTTCGGTTTTGTCACCATCACAGTGCAAGAGGATGACATCCCCTGGCCTGATATGTTCGGTAGCGTTTTTGACAATACTGCCCTTTTCTCCCTGTGACCCATCTGAGGTATCAATTGACCACAAAATAATTTTGCCGCCTTTGCCCTTAATTACATCTGTAACCTTTTTATCTATTTGTCCAAATGGCGGCCTGATAAAAGCTGGCCTTTGTCCGATTAGTTCATACAGTTTATCTTCTGTCAGCTGTATTTCCCTTCTGATCTCCTGATGCTCCATTAAGTTGAGCTGTTGGTGGCTCCAGGAATGGCTTAAAACCAGGTGCCCTTCCCGGTAAGCTCTCTGCACAACATCAGGGTGTTGATCAAGCTTGTTTCCCACGAAGAAAAAACTCGCTTTAACATGGTTTCTTTTTAATATATTCAGTACCTGAGGAGTGATCACATCATCTGGGCCATCATCAAAGGTCAAACAGACCATTTTTTCACTGGTAAACCCATTAATAAAAACAAGACCAGGGTTATCAGCTGCAAATTTGACAATATCATTTCTCCATTTTTTTATATTTTTTTGCTCTTCTTCGCTCAGATTATTGGATTCTCCCAAAATAGGGTGGATTTTAGAAGCACCTGCACCTGTTTTTTGAATCTCAGAACCGGTCTCGTTTGGGGCTGGATTTTCAGGGTTTATAGAAGGTGGTTCATCTTCATTCTCTGGAGAATCAGCTTCATCCTGGTCAACTGGTTCTTGATTATCTGCACCCTCAACAATAATGCTGTCTGGAAAAATATCCAGCATACAGGGTTGATCTAGACTCACAAATATAATAATAATAAAACTTACTACCATTACCAAAAATCCCGCAGCTCTTTTCATGGAAAGCCACCCCTGCAATGTTTTCCTACTCTTCCATTCGCAATTGCTCAACAATATTCCTGCTGTTAATTTTTTTGAAAGGCAAATAACTGCTTTATTTGGTTTTCTTGCGTTTTTTTCTTCCTTTTTTCCGTTTATTAAGGAGGAACAGCAGAACAGTTACCAAGATGATATATAACAGGTACTCCTTTTGTTTGGAGTTGTTCGCTTTTACTGCCCCGTAATCCAGCAGCTGTATTGAGTCGGTCCATTTACCCTCCTTAGAGGAATTAAATATCACCGCAATGAGCTTTTTTCCCTCAATATCTGCTGATGCCACAAAGCAGTGCCCGGCTGGTTTGGTATAGCCTGTTTTGATACCGGTTGCCGCAGGATAATGGTATGGGCTATCCGGATCCAGCAGTCGATTAGTGTTTTTCCAGCAGTGTCTCAGCTCTCCGTTATTTCCATGGATGAGGTGAGACTTTTTGCTTACAATTTCCCGGAAAGAACGTTTCTTCATAGCTTCCCGGGCAATCAAAGCCATGTCATAGGCGGTTGTGTAGTGCTGCTCATCATGATACCCATCCGGATTCACGAAGTGGGAATCTCTTGCCCCAACCTTACGTGCCCTACGGTTCATTAGTTCTGCAAAATAGGCAACCGATTCACTGCTGTTCATGGAATTATTTCCACTGATCTGACGAGCGGTATGCACCGCCAGTACATAAGCAGCATCATTTCCAGATCGGAGCATCAACCCAGCGAGCAAATCCTTGATCGTAATTTGTTCACCGGTTTTCAATCCCGCCCTGCTTCCATCCGCATCCACCAACTGGATTTCATCTCCAACAGTTATGGTTATGTCCAAATCTTCATTTTCGATAACCAGCAGAGCAGTAAGAATCTTAGTGGTGCTGGCAGGGTAAAGCCTCTGATGGGCGTTTTTTTCGTAGAGAATGTCTTTGGTCTTTTGATTAATGACAACAGTCCCTACAGCTTGAGGTTGGGGTTGAGGTTGTTCATCAAGCTCGATATCTCCTTGTCCACACAATCCTGGCAAAAAACATACAAGTAAAACAGCAATCAGCAAAATACATAAGTTCCGTTTCAAAACATGTTTACCCCCAACAATAGAAATGGGATGTTACTGCATACTCTTATAGTATAGGGGAAAAACTTTAATGAAACATCATGTTATTTCTGAAAAATTTTTAATTATGGTTGCTGGGATTCGGATCCCCTGTACGGATATCGAAATACAGAAAGTAAAAGAAGCCTTGATCCAGGCTTCTCATTATAATCCTTGCACTATCTTACTAAACAACCTTAGCGATATCACCACTGCAAAATTTCTCCCGTAGTTTCGGCTTTTCTATCTTGCCGGTGGGGTTGCGGGGAACCTTATCAAAGAAGACCTGACGGGGCCTTTTATACCTGGGCAGATCCTCACAGAATTCAATAATCATTTCCTCTGTAAGTGTTCTCCCTGGCTTGATCTCCACAACTGCTACAGGCACTTCTCCCAAGCGCCGGTCAGGCATCCCGATGACAGCTGCATCTTTGATATCATTATGTGCATGCAGGAACTCCTCTATTTCCACCGGGAAAATATTCTCCCCACCCATGATTACAACATCTTTCTTTCGATCCACAAGATAAATAAAACCGTCTTCATCCTGCCTTGCCATATCTCCGGTGTAAAGCCAACCATTTTTCAGCACCTTTTTAGTGGCTTCAGGGTTGTTGTAGTAACCCTTCATCACTCCGGGTCCCCGTATGATCAATTCTCCGACTTTGCCCCTTGGAACAGGTCTTCCGTTATCATCAACAATGATACTTTCCCAGTTAAAACCGGGCTTGCCGATGGCTCCGACCTTATGGATGTTTTCAATTCCAAGGTGTACACAGCCTGGACCGGTGGATTCGCTGAGGCCATAGTTGGTATCGTACTTATGGTTGGGGAAAACCTTCTTCCACCTGATGATCAGGCTTGGAGGTACAGGCTGCGCCCCGATGTGCATCAATCGCCATTGGTCCAGTTGGTAGTCTCTGAGGTTGACTTCCTTGCTCTCAATAGCATCAAGTATATCCTGTGCCCAAGGTACAAGAAGCCAAACGATTGTGATTTCTTCTTCGGAAACCGCCTCGAGTATCCATTTGGGCTCAACACCACGCAGCAAGACAGCCTTCGAACCCACGACTAGGCTGCCAAACCAGTGCATCTTTGCACCCGTATGGTACAGTGGAGGGATGCAAAGAAAGCTGTCTTCATGGCGCTGCCGGTGATGGCTGTTCTCAGTGATGCAGGCTGATACCAGGTTAGCATGTGTCAGAAGAATTGGTTTAGGAGTGCCTGTGGTGCCTGACGTAAAATAGAGTGCAGCATCGTCAACATCACAAATATCGATCTTGGGATCTGCTGAAGGTGATTCAGCGAGGACATCAACATAGTTTTCAGCATGATCGGGGCAACTATCACCAACAAATATGAAGGACTCAACACAGCCGAGTTCTTCTTTGATTTCATCTATTCTTTCAATAAATTCGGGTCCGTAAAAAAGTATTTTTGCTCCTGCGGTTTCGACACATTTTTTTATTTCAGGTGCCGTATAACGGAAATTTAAGGGGACAGCCAATGCTCCACTTTTTAGGATTCCAAAATAAACAGGAAGCCACTCCAGGCAATTCGTCATCAGAAGGGCAACGCGATCGCCCTGCTTGACGCCACGCTCCATCAAAGCGTTGGCAAACTGATTTGCCTGTTTTTCGAATTCCAGCCATGTTATCTCTCTACGACTGTCTGTCGCTGGCTCTCGTTCTATTAAACTAACTTCATCAGGGTACATTCTGGCATTGCGGGAAAGCATTTCTGTGATTGGCATAAGGGTTCGCTCCTTCCGTCCTACATAAAAATTAAATATTTGTTCATGACACCTCTTAAAATAAAAAATAAGAGCTGCCATCCTTCCATTCTACCGTCCTATCACCCTTCTCTGTGTGTTTTATTCGGTTATGTGCTTTGTAAATTATATTCGCTGTACCCGAACAATATCCTGCTAGTAAATTTCCTCTAAATAATATTTATCAGCTTTTGACGGAAATGTCAAGCCCCCTTTAGCGGTTGGTTGTGTGTTAGGCAAAAAACTTCTGGCTTCACTGATCGGAAGCCAGAAGTGGTCAGCTTTATTGCTACTCTGATCTATCATTTCTATCAATCTACTGACTCCGCATAGTAGCCGGGTTTGCACTCGATATCATATAAAATGCGGAATTTAGCCAGGTGTACTTCTTCGTCATTAAATATTTCTCTTATTATGTCCTTAATTTCCCTGGACTCCGTTTTTTGGAGAATCCTCTTATATTCTACGCGTGCTGCACTTTCACCCTGGATAGCCACTCTGATTCCTTCGCAGTAGCTCGGAATGTCCGTAGGGCAAACGGGTTGTAGAGCTTCTTCCGGTATTTTGCCTGTTAACCGTTCAAGCAGCCTGGTCAGCTCGGTGGCGTGGTCAAGTTCATCCTTACGGGCCTCAGCAAAGGAATCAACACCGGCAAAACTTGTTGATACATCCCGCATCTGTGCATAAAAAACCGCTGTTTTTCGTTCATCTAAAACCGCTGCTTTCAACTCTTTGATTAACTCATAATGTCTATCACCATAATGCATATCCATATTCACGCCTCCCTTGTTTCATTCTGTTAGCATAATATTCTGGAGGCATCTGATAGGTGCGTCTGCACGCCTAGCATCTTGCGTGTGTCTTTTTGGGGTATAATGAATTAAATATGTCAGGAATTGTAGGTGGGACAGTTGAATGACCGAGCTGCAGGGTATCTTTTAACACGCAGAATTGTCTCCTGGGCCAAGTGGTTTATTGAGCAGGAGGTTTCTTTCGGAGATATTTGTGTTGATGCTACTATAGGGAATGGCAATGATACATTATTTCTTGCGGAGTGTGTAGGTAAACATGGAAGGGTATACGGATTTGATATTCAATCAACTGCCATTGAAAACACCAAACAGAAGTTGGCTGCAGCGGGCTTATCGGAGAGAGCTGCTTTGATCCAAAACAGCCATGCATATATGGGTAATTATTTGGAACCTAATACTATAAAAGCAGTTATGTTCAATTTAGGGTATCTTCCTGGCGGTGACACTAATCTGATTACCGAACCTGAATCAACTGTACAGGCACTGGAAGCAGCATTACATCTACTTCAAAGGGGCGGTATAATCACAGTTGCTAGCTATCGGGGACATCCGGGGGGCATAGAAGAGTACACAAATGTTAATGAGTTCCTAACAAACCTTAATCCAGGGAGATTCAAGGTTCTCCGGTTAGAAACCATCAACCACGAACATCTTCCTCCAGTTTTGTTTGTCGCTCAAAAATATTAATGGGTGTCTCCCGCAATATCCACGATTATCATAAAAAAGCCGGTTCTTTAACCGGCTTTTTACTTCCCTTTGTTTATCACTGGCTAAATATTTTGTTCGCTGTTGTTTTCCTCGGGTTCCATAATTTCCTTCAAACATATCTTAATGGAGTATTTACTACTGCGAGAACAAGCAGTCATAACAGCCAGTGATTCCAACCTTTTTTCAATTTCAACTGCAGGAAAAACACCTTCTAAACTAAAGCTAAAGCCTTTATCAGGACTATCACCTTTTTTAGAAGTCTCAAGATCCTCTTCTGTAATTTTCATAGTTTCTTGAACTTCAACTGTTCTTCTGCGCGGCCTGTAGGTCGGTGGCCATTGATCACTCAATATATCTGTTGTAGCAACCACTGAACCGCTGTGATCTTTTTGAATTCCCAAAATACGTCTGATTTTTCGTACAAAACTAGTTTGTACCTTCCACTCATCAGCTAACCGTTGATCACTTATGCTGCTCAATTCGAGCATTACATCTTTTGCCCTGGTATCGGGCAATTGTAAAAAATCAGATAAAGCGATTGTTTCACCCATTTTGTTAAACGCCTCCATATGCTTATAAATAACTACAGGCCCTGATTTACGGTAATTCCTTCTTGTTGCTGCATCGCCCAGGTCACCGGGCATATAAATTTTTTTAGGTCTCTTTTTTCCTACAGCCATTTTTTAAACTAGTTATGAATACTCCTTTCCATGTAATTGTATTATTCAGCTATACATAGTATTCCACAAATACAAATAATATACATAGCAATTATTCAGTACTATTTACTCGGTGTTTTTCGTTGCATTTAGTAGCAGTTGTAAACAACTGCATAAAAGAACTTAGTCAGGGTAATTTAAGAATTGAAAAGAAAAAGGGGATGTCGGTATGAAATTTTCGTTTTTTGAAATCTTCTGGATACTACTGATCATCTTATCGCTGTGGCCGCTTTTTAAATATAGAAACATTGAAAGGAAGCGATATAAAGCGATTAGAAGTATTGAGAAAAAGCATAAATCAAGGGTTATTACAATAATTCACCGCCAGGAACTAATTAATATATTGGGTATTCCACTTACCCGTTACATAAATATTGAGGATTCTGAACAGGTTTTGCGAGCAATTCGGTTGACACCCGATGACATGCCCATCGATATCTTACTGCATACACCAGGTGGCTTAGTTTTAGCATCCGAACAAATTGCTTTGGCTTTAAAGCGGCATCCTGCAAAAGTAACTGTCTTCATTCCTCACTATGCCATGTCCGGTGGCACTATGATCACTTTAGCTGCTGATGAAATCGTCATGGACCCCAATGCTGTGGTGGGACCTGTTGATCCTCAACTGGGCGAATACCCAGCTGTCTCTATTTTAAAAACTGTCAAACAGAAAGAAGCCAACAAGATTGATGACCGCACTCTGATACTGGCAGATATCGCTGGAAAAGCCATGCGTCAGGTATTGGACTTTATCACAGAACTGCTGAAAGACAGAATACCAGATGAAAAGGCGCGTCAAATAGCAGTAATATTGAGTTCGGGATCCTGGACACATGATTACCCAATCACATGTGAACAATTCCAACAGCTGGGGATTTCTGTGTCATGCATGCTTCCCAATGAAATACACCGGCTGATGGAACTGTACCCTCAACCCAAGCAGCGGCGTCCCTCAGTGCAGTATGTACCCCTTCCCTACAAAGATAAACATCCAGAAAGCTAAATTAACGTAGGATAAATGGTACAACTAGGTTCCCCGTTGTGAATAGGTTGAATGTTGAACAAAATAACAGGAAATAATAAGAGAAACTATGTAAGGAGGATACAGGTGACCAGACATAATAATGCCGATGATGAACTCCGAAAACAAATCCGTTCTCTTCTCAATAATGACCGGAATTTAAGCAGTTATGGGATCAATTGTGATGTAGTAGAAGGAGAGGTCCAGCTTCAGGGGGTAGTTGACACTTTAAAGGAAAAGAAATGGGCGGAAGATCTAGCACGCCAGGTGTCAGGTGTAAAAGGTGTAGCTAACGCTGTCTCTATCAGCACCGATGGTTCGATCACTGACAAGGATATAATCCAGGAGGTCCAGGAGGAATTGGAAGGGGACCCGGACGGAAATCCTTATAAAATTGGAGTAGAAAGTGTTAATCGCGGAAAAGTTGTACTGGCAGGTCGCTCAAATGACCCCGAGGAGATCGAAGCAGCTGTCAATGCAGCTTCTAAAGCTCGAGGTGTTACCGAGGTGATCAGCCAGGTAAAACGAGATTCAGATGAAGATGCATTAACTCCGGAAGAGATCTTTCACAGCCAGGTAAACAATGATGATGAGTGATAGATCAGTCTTTCCGCATACAGCGACAGTCAATGCAGCCCTTCCCTGCCCAAAATCTCTCCTGTTCTTCAGGGCTGAATGTACTGAGTATTATTGTTACATCCCATAAGGTTTCGCACAGCGGGCACATTACGGCCCGCCCTGTTCCATTGATACTTGATATACCCTCCGGGTCAGGGGGGCCTCCCCTCATATACAACTTTAGCACCTCCGAAACATCTATTCACCAAAAACCTTGATCAGCATTCTTTTGCGCCTCTGACCGTCAAACTCAGCATAAAAGATCTGCTGCCAGGGACCAAGATCCAGTTTACCATCGGTTACCGGCACCATCACCTGGTGATGAAAAAGGATGCTTTTCAAGTGTGCATCACCATTGGTCCCACCTGTCAGGTGGTGCCTGTAGTCCTCTCTAAATGGAGCAAGCCCCTCAGCCCACTCTAACA
This sequence comes from Syntrophomonadaceae bacterium, assembly GCA_012839645.1. Classification (GTDB taxonomy): domain Bacteria; phylum Bacillota; class DSM-12270; order Thermacetogeniales; family Thermacetogeniaceae; genus Syntrophaceticus. The sequence continues at coordinate 4,177 of DUMY01000176.1, read as the reverse complement.
TATCTGCTTTGATTCCTTCCTCTTCATCATTAACAAAAACTCCAGCTGTAATATGCATTGCACTTACCAAAACCATGCCTTCTTTGATGCCTGCTTTTATCACAGCTTTTTCCACCAGATCGGTGATGTTGATAAATTCTCTCTTCTGTTTTGTATTAAACCAGTGATATTCAGTATGCCATTTCATAGATCTCACTCCTTTCTGCTATCTATCTCATTTTATTGCGCACCAGCACTGAATCGCCCAGGTCAACACCCAGATGTGTCGCTATTACTGAACACTTGGCCTGCAGCATAAAAAAGGTTTTATCACCGGCGAAAGATGTTCCCTCCAGTGTTTCATAATTGGCCTGGCCCTTGGCCAGAACCATATTGGCTGATTCCATAACTGAACAGAAATCCGTGCTGCTGATTTCAGGTATCACTCCCAGGTAGTTGTTTCCTGTAGAAAGTACATTTGCCAGGAGGGGAATCCCTGTATCCTCTACATCATCCATTGTGGCGTCATTAAGGATCGGCCCACCTTTCACAACATAAAACAGCTCTTCTGTAAAGTTGCGTAAGTTTGCCATAAGCATATAGTCAAAAAAGACTTCCCCACTATTGTCACCGATAACAACCAGGGGTCCTCCTTTGTTTAAGAGTTTACGAAAAGTCTCCATATCATTCCGTTGGAACCCCCGATCCAACTCCTGGCTGATGCTTTCTCCTACATCAAAATTCGGATTGATTCCCATATCGATAACATTCCCTGCAACTGACGTCTTTAGTGCAGTGAAGAGTGGGTCCTCACTAAAAGAAATAATCCTTTCCAAAGCAGGCAGGAAGGTGCGTGCCAGTTGGTTCGAAGCAGCTTTTGCATCCCTAAAAGGATCCTCCTGTCCCATCAAGCGGTAAGCTTCAAAAAGAACCAGTGAAGTATTCTCAGCAGGGGTTTTTGATGGATCCAGCTCGGCGATTGTGGGAAAGAGATCATTAATAATTGAATAATATTCTCTTTCTTCGATACCGGCTGTACGCAGTGTAGAAATCACCTGCTTGATATAACATGGAACACAGTCAACAGTAGATTGCATTATTTATACCCCCATATTAAAGGTGATTGCATATTTGTTCAAGCGCATCTCCGGTATGATTCGTTTCTAGTTTTACTGTTGACACATGATCTAGTGCTGTAGGTCCTTTATTGATTATTATGAAATTTTTCCTGGAGGCGCAGTACTCTCCTACGAAACCCGCAAGCGGGTAGACAGTTAGAGATGACCCGATCACAACCAACAGTTGGGCACTGAGAATGATATCCCTGGCCTGACGGTGGTTTTTAATGGGCTCCCCAAATAGGACAACATCAGGTTTTAAGATGCTCTCACATTGAGGACACTTAGGGATTATCTCAGGGAAATTGCGGACATAGTCTGCATCAACTAATGTATTACAGGTGAATTTGGTGCACACAAACCGTTCAGCATTTCCATGAACAGCAATTACCCGCTTGCTGCCCGCTTCTTGGTGAAGGTTGTCAATGTTCTGAGTTACAACTGCCCTGATCAATCCCTTTTTCTCCATTTCGGCAAGCAGACAGTGGGCACGGCTAGGTTTAACCTGAGGCATCATAAAGTAATTTCTATAGAAATCATAAAAATCCCTTGGTTTTTTCCGGAATGTTTTAATATTGAGCAGACTGAGTACTTTATCTTCGCCCAGTGTACGGTAAATCCCTTTCTCTCCACGAAAATCAGGGATACCCGCTTCGGTGCTGATACCTGCTCCAGTAACAACTACTGTGTTTCGCGTATCTGCAAGTAAATCAGCAATCTTTTCATATATTTGTTCTTCCTTCATTTATCAGTCACCACCGGTTACTCTGGAAGCTGCTTCTGCAGCTCTTTTTGAAAAACATCAAAACTATCCCGTCCAAACAGACAAATGACAACCCGCTTTAAGCCGGTTTTGCCGGATAAGTATTCGATAATATTTTCCAGCATGATCTCAGCACAGCGATCGATGGGAAAGCCGAAAATACCCGCACTGATCGCCGGGAAAGTTATGCTCTCTAGGCCCTCCCGATCCGCCAGTTTAAGGCTGTTTACAGTAGCATTCTTTAGCTTTTCATCTTCGTTACCCTCACCCATCCTGGGTCCCACTGTGTGGATTACATGCTTTGCCTTGAGACTGCCGGCTCCGGTGATTACTGCTTCCCCTACCGGGCAGTACCCTATTTTATCTGATTCATCTTGAATAATACGACCACCTTTTCTGACAATGGCGCCCGCTACCCCACCCCCGTGTTTCAGGTAGGAGTTGGCGGCATTGACAATGGCATCTGTGGTCATTTCGGTGATATCCCCCTCAATAAGCTCCAATTGGGAGTTGTTCATTCTTCTTAACAATTTTTAATCGCCCCCTTAGCTGTCTACAACAATCCTTTTTCCAACGATTAACGACTAACTGCCAACAATTAACTAACCAGGCTTGCTTATTCGACTTCGAAAAAACATGCAAACAGTGAACTCCAGCTAATATACAATGTTTTCTAACAACAGGCACGGGCTTGGTGCTACCTCCTGCTTCAGACATCTATTTTTAGGGCTGCGATATGAAATATATCTTTCTTCATATGAATTATTTTTGCGTAAGGTAAAAAGGCTCTGCAGCCATATCTCCGTGATAGGGGATCAGCAAACCTTTTAAATCACTCCGTTTTGTCCCCTCCAGCCAGGTCCTCATCCTTTTCTCATCATCTAAGATCACAGGCATACGATTGTGTATATTTTTCATAAAATTATTGGGTTCGGTTGTGATGATACTGCATTTCCCTCCACCGTAAGGCTGAAACGCCCACACAACGACCCGGTCACTCCTTTAGGTTACTGTAACTATATATTCAATATAATTAATTAAAAACCTGCCTATTATCTAGGTAGTTACTATTATAGACCATAATATCCATCTCTTACCGTAGTGAGAATGAACTCCAGGAGGCGATGGTTTAACCACTTTGTTTATTAACTACCCGCTGTACTACATAAATACTCACCAAAACCAACAGAGTACCAAATATCAGATTAAGGCTCAACTTTTCTCCCAGAACAACTGCTGCTAAGAAGCTGGCTAGCAGCGGTTTTACGAAAAAGACCATCGAAGACTAGTATCTACCATAGATAAACCCAAGAAATAACTGTAGTATGCCAAACCGGTAACAAAAACCGTGAGGTAGATAATCTGAGGCCAAATCACCGGGTCAAAAGAAAAAAGAGGAATATCCTTGATTAGCAGCACAGGTATCAACGACAGACTGCCAAAAATAAAGCACAATGAATTCATTGCTAGGCTGCCGATACGGGTTGCAATTTTTTTACCTACAACAGTATAAAGACCAAATGTCAGTGCAGCTAGCACTAAAAAAAGAATACCATTGTAAAAGGTACTGTTTATGCTCCCTTCCCCAGCAAAGGTAAAGGCTACTCCAATGAAGCCAATCAACAAACCTAGCATTTTAACTGGGGGTAAGGACTCCCGCATCAGCAGAGCAGATATTAAAGCTACAAATAACGGGTTTGAACTGAAAATGACCGCAGCAAGATTGGCTCTGGTTAAATTAATACCATTTTGGAGCAAATTCATACTTATGCCTACTGACAACATCCCCAGTGCTAGTAGGAATATATAATCCTTTAACAAAAGCTTGATATTATTACGGCGAATATCACGGATAGCTAGGGGTAGCAGTATAAGTCCTCCGAAAAGGAAACGAATAAAATTGACCTGAATAGGATCAATATAGCCGACAACTGTTTTACTGACAACCTCATATGTGCTGAAAAAAAGTATTGTTAACGTTAGATAAATAGGTCCTTTATTTCTCATCATGCTCTCCTTTTAATGTTAGTACATCTAAGTGCATCTAGTATGTTCAATATTACTGTAGTGGCAGGGACAGGCGGTATTTCTATTATACATCTTAGCTTAAACACCATTGTTGCACGGAGATGGCTCCGGTATCTGCGGATTACACTCTTGTTGATTACCAGTTATAATCTACAATTTAGACCGAAGCTACCGAAGCTTTACTGATCAGAAAATTAATAAAGGAGCACTAGATTGTGCTCCTATAAATTATATTCTGGCAGCGACCTACTCTTCCGGGATATCCCAGTACCATCAGCGCTGGAGGGCT
>DUMY01000175.1 GCA_012839645.1 Syntrophomonadaceae bacterium | reverse complement strand
TAAATGAAGCATTTTTTACCGATACTATTGGTTGCATTAATTCCACCCCCCTTTTGTTTTGCGCAGGAGATAAGCAAAAATAGGGGCACCAACCACTGCTGTTAAAATACTTTGCATATCTCCTGCGCAAAACAAAAGGGGGGTGGAATTAATGCAACCAATAGTATCGGTAAAAAATGCTTCATTTAGTTATCAAAACAAAGAGGTTTTGCGTAATGTCAATATAGATATATTTGAAGGAGAAACAGTTTGCTTGTTGGGACCGAACGGATGCGGAAAAACCACCCTGCTTAACTGTATTAACAATACCTTGCAGCTTCAAAAAGGCCAAATCATGATCAATGGGAGAAACGTAGAAACATTTGGTATAACAGAACTTGCTAGAATAATGGGGTATGTGTTCCAGGACCATACGGCACCATTTCCCTATACGTCATTAGAGGTGGTACGCATGGGGAGGACACCTCATCTTGGTTTTTTTCAGGCACCCTCTCCGGAGGATACGGAGTTTGCTTACAGCATTATGCAGGATATGGGCATTGCGCGTCTTGCTACTAAAAAATATACAAATATTTCTGGGGGAGAAAGACAACTGGTTTTAATTGCCCGTACACTGTGTCAAGAACCGAAAATTGTTTTATTTGATGAACCCACATCCCATTTGGATTTTAAAAATCAGGCATTAGTTCTTCATACACTGAAAAAGCTTTCCCAAAGGGGGATAACTATCATCATGACCAGTCATTTCCCTAACCATATATGGAATTTGGGAGATAAGGTTGCTATGATGGGATATAATGGTTTTGTCGCCATGGGTCACGTGGAGGAGGTGATGACTGAGGAGAATTTGAGCAGGACATATGGTGTAAACGTACGCATTTATGAAGTCATGAAAAATGGGAAAATTGTGCGCTTTTGCAGTCCGGACCTTGATTTATAGTTGTAAAAAAATAAGGAGGATAAGTATGAAAAAAAGAATCGGTCTAATTGCGTTGTTGCTTATTGCCGTTATGTTATGTATGTGTGCATGTGGAGGAGGGCAGGAAACGAAAGACACTACACCGACTGGGGCTGAAAGTGAACAGCAACAGGATAAAGGTAATGCGGCTACAGATGATATTACGGAAGGCAACCGGGTTTTGGTTTGTCAAAATGCAGAATTTACAAAGGAAGATGTTAAAGTTTCTGATGTAGAAGCTACTGCTGCTGCTGTTGAAGAATTAGTTGATAAGTATTTTATTAACTCACCTGCCGGTGAAGTTTCTATTGTTGCTACTGATGGTTATTCGGTAGAGATGTCAGCAAAAGACTTTTTAGCGGCAAAAATAAGTTTAGATGCAAAAGATATAGCTCCGATACTCTGGAACGAAGAATTAGGCGACAAAGGTAAAGTAAAAATGGTTGATTACATTGTTATAGCTGAAGGGGAAGCTATTATATTTCCTACAGAAACAATTACCGGTGAAGCATTGTTAGAAAAATTAGGCTTACCGAATGATGCCACTATGTATAGATTTGTTGCCACAGATGATTTTTATCTGGAATGCACTGCGGAAGAAATGAAAACTGCTGAATTAAGAGTGGGTCTGGATGAAACAATAAATGGTTCACTGCCGATTAAAAAAGCAGGCGGTAAGATTAACGATGTTCTTTATATTGAAATCGTAGAATAATAGGTGGGTAAGTATTCCTACTTACCCATCCTCCCTGATTAACCTTTGCTTTTTTGCACGGGTTTTTTCTTGAAACATCCCTGTCATGACCTTGACGTAGTTGTGGTAGTGCCTATGGCACTTTATAGCAATACCAGCAGATGATATCACAGTGGCCGAAGTCATTCAGGGGTATTCGGAACTGTCAGGGGGCATTGTTTATACAGATTTCATTACTCGATTGATATAGGTTTGTGTTTCTTTATACGGGGGGATACCCCCGTATTTGCGCACCGTGCCACTGCCTGCGTTATAGGCCGCCAGAGCCAGGGGCAGGTTTCCTCCGAACTCATTTAGTTTTTGTTTTAAATAACGAGTGCCAGCCATGATATTTTGCTCCGCATCAAAGGCATCTGTAACCCCCAGTGATCTGGCAGTAGCCGGCATGAGCTGCATCAACCCCTGTGCCCCACAATGGGAAACTGCCCGTGGGTTGAAGGATGATTCATGTTTGATTACCGCATTGATAACCTTTTCATTGACATTGTATTTCTCACTGGCCCGACTGATTATCTCACTAAAGGGCTCTTTACCACTAATGCCAGTATTGCTTGGGTGACGGCTGAGGTGATGCTGTTCAGCTGAAATTCTGGCATTCCGTGATAAAAGTAAGGATAAGGATTCAAGTAAACGGATTAAAAATACTTTGTGAAACATCGTTCCCTCCTCGAACAATCATATTCAGACGGTCAAGAGTGGTAGACCTGTCGAACACCATACTATCAATTATTATTTCTATTATTTCGCCATTGATGTGGATTATTCCTCCATGAGAATGACGGAATAACGGGCGGAGCAAACAACCATTGATATGGTTGCCCTTCTCATTTCTCTCTCTGGCAGCTCACGTTATCATATTTCTCCGGCTCCTTCCATATGAATCAGGGCTGCGATATTCCACCTAACGCTAAACCCGAGAATGTCAAGGCAATGATTGACTCAGTTCAATAGATGAATTTTACCAGGTACCCTGCCCTTGTCGGTAGGGTACCTGATAATATGAATGTAGAGGTGTTGAGAATGGAAACCCGGTCATCTTTCTTGCCAGTCTATTACCGCCTGGCAGAAGACATCAAGAACAAGATAGAATCTGGTGAGTTGAAGCCAGGAGACATGTTGCCATCAACAGCTCAACTCGCCAAAAAATATGGCGTCAGCCATATGACAGTTCGTCAGGGGGTTAGTTTATTGGTTAATGAAGGATACATTGAATCTATCCAGGGTAAAGGGAGTTTTGTTACCAATCCCCCTATGGATAAGCTTCTATTAAATTTTTCAGAAGAAAACCTCCTGGGTAGTAATAAAAAGATACAGATCAAACTCCTTGAACTGAATATAGTTCCCGCTGATGAAAAGATTTCCAGAAAGCTCGCTGTCAAGAAGAATGCTAAAATTCTTAAGATGAAACGGGTTCTATCCAGGACCGAGGGGCCTGTGGCTCTTGATTCTCGGTTTTTACCGTATGTGAAAGGGCTTCCTTTATTGGAAAAAGAAATTGCCTATGCTGCTTTCCCGGATCTTGTAGCCAGTCATACGGAGTTATTCTCGGTACGAAACAAACTGGAAGTTTCGGCCTCTATACTGTCGAAGGAGGAAGCAGAATTGTTGGATACTAAGGTTGGTATGCCTGCTCTTTGTATAGAGCAGATTATCTATACTTCTAAGAAGCGTCCCATAGGGTGGTCAAAAATGATATGTCGTGCTGATCGTTTTACATTAACCGCGGCTTCACATCCACTATAAGAAAGGCTGTGTTATCGTGAAGACAGTCAGGAAGATTCTCGTTTCGGCTATGGTCAGAATCAAGGAAGATAAAGTGCTTTCCTTAGTTCGGCATGGACTCTCCGAGGGTATTGATCCCTATGTTATTTTAGAAGATGTCAGAATAGGGATCGATATTGTTGCAGATATGTATAGCCAAGGAAAGTATTTTCTGGCTGATCTTGTGATGGCTGCTGAAATATATAAAGAAGCACAGCAGATTATCCTGGGTTCTCCTGAGGATGAGCAGCAAGAAAACCCACAGGTCATTTTTGGCACGGTAGAAAAAGACATCCATGATATAGGCAAGAACATTGCTGTTACCACTATGCGCCAGTATAGGATTACTGTGCTGGATATGGGTGTTGATGTTTCCCCTGATGTTTTCGTTGATAAACTGCAAGAAACAGGCGCACCTATTCTATGCATGTCGGGTTTGATTTCCGATGCATATGATTCGATGAAGAAGACTGTTAGTTTGGTGACAGAAAAAATGAATTCCCTTAAGCCCATTACAGTCATCGGCGGTTTGGTCAATGAATCAGTTTGTCAATATACAGGTGCGGATTACTGGGTAAAAAGCTGTACAGATGGGGCAAATCTTTGCCTTAAAATACTTCAGGAAACAGAAAAAATGCCTTTATCTAACAGCAGATAAACAAATGAGGTGTAGTTATGGGAGCAGTGATTATTGCATGTCATACTATAAGTGACGAGGTCAACAAAGTAATAGCAGAAGCAGGAATAGATTATCCAGTAATTTGGATTGAATCTGGTCTTCATAATTTCCCGGAAACTCTGCGCGAGAGGCTGCAAGAACAAATAAACAAAATAGCTAATGTAGAACATATTATTCTAGTCTATGGATATTGTGGTAATGCTCTATTGGGTATTTACTCACATAATGCAAAGCTGATTATACCCCGAGTAGATGACTGCATTTCTCTGTTATTGGGCTCCTATCAGAAGCGTGAAGCTCTGTCTAATGAATTAGGAACTTATTTTCTGACCAAAGGATGGATAGAGAACGAAAACAATATTATAAAAGAATATGAGCGTTGTGTGGAACGATATGGTCAAGAACAGTCCGAACGTGTTATGAAGATTATGTTGGAGCACTATAAGCGGCTAGTGCTTATTGATACAGGAGCTTATTCTCTGGATGATGAGTGTCTGGAAAAGTCCTATGTTTTGGCCAAGAAAGTAGGGTTGCGTTATCAAATAGAAACTGGTTCCCTCAACCTATTAAAAAAACTGTTATCTGGTCCCTGGGATGATGATTTTGTGATACTTCAGCCAGGTGAGGCATTATCAATGGACGATTTTCGAATGGACTTGACCAATTCCACATCTAATCTGAATTTATTTGGATTTGGTAGGGAGGCAAGCAAATGAAGATAATCCTAGCAGGGGGTTTTCTGGGTGCCGGAAAAACCACGTTTATCAGGCAGTTAGCCGAGTTTTTAATTATAAGGGAAGGAAAAAAGGTTGTAATAATTGAAAACGAGGCAGGGGAGGTCAGCATTGATGATAAACTGCTTTCCCAGGATGGTTTTCAGGTTAAAGAAATATTTGGTGGCTGTATTTGCTGCCAGTTGACATCTGAGTTAACAGTGGCGATTTCTCAGATCAAACAGCAGTTTAATCCCGGATGGATAATTATTGAACCTACAGGTTTGGCTAACATAACACCGGTTCTAGATACATTAAAGAAATATGGAAAAGGTTTTGAGTCTGTATACACCATTGTGCTTGTAGATGCTGAGCGCTGGTGGGAGCTTTCAGAGATCATGCCTGACTTTGTTTCTTCCCAGGTTGCTGCTGCTGATCTAGTGTTGGTAAATAAGATTGATGCAGTTTCTGAAGAAGACTTAAAACGAATTGTACCTAAAGTAAAAGAAATCAATCCGAATGCTTGTTGTGAATTAATTTCTGCTATTAATGGGGTTGATGAAAAACTCTTAAGGGGGTTGTGCCAAAATGAAAGCAGTAGCACGCAAAGCAACACTTGATCTGCAATCCCCAATGAGTCCAGATCGATTAGGAAACTTAGTGGAAGAGATGTTATTAATGCTTGCCAGGGATTTCAGTATCAAAGGAGTAGTTCCAGGGCATATTAAAGCCTTGGTCGAGGAAGATGAAAGTTACTGCAGTTTCAGCTGTACAAAACCAGGTAAGGTGACTAGACAAACCTCTTTCCAAAAAGAGGATACCTATTTTCATCAGCCATGCTTGTATCTAAATGTTGTTCTTGTTGGTGTGCCGGAAGAAAAGGCTGAGGTAGGGGTAGATATATGTCTAGAAAAGTTTCTGAATTCAGTGAGAAGCAGTACCAGAGAGCGATGAAAAAGAACACATGAAAATTTCTTGACAAATGACAAACTGTCATGATATATGTTTTTCGTACCTGCCAACTAGAAAGATTAGCCCCAGTAAATGCTGGGGTTTTTAAATATTATCTAGATTTTCAACCACTGGCCAGACAGGTGTTGAAAGATCTATGCCAGGCACCTGAGTAAATCTCTTTTGGTTTACCGTTTACAAGGCTTTTAAAAATAAAGTTATAAAAGACATCATGACAAGTATTCCAAATGAAACAACTATCGATATGGTTGCTCTTCTGATTTCTTTCTCCGGCAGTTCACGTGGATGGCTGTTCATAAACAAGGGAAGCAACAGTGCTCCTACAAGAAATGTTATCCATTGTATAATCTTGATTTGATCATATGTTGTTACACCGATTGCAGTAATTGCTATCGATACAATTAGCGCCCATATTACAACATGAAAGAGCCCTATCACCGTTTTCTTCTTCAAGGACGGCAAAAAACGGATAGGACGCTGAAAAGAATCATTCATAAATCGCACCCCCAGCAAAAAACCCCTTTACTTTGCAGAAGCTTTACCTGTTAAGTTTACCACATTAGCCAACATATGTCGTTGGAAATCTAAAGGTACCGGTTACCATCCGACTAAATTAATCTAAAAGCGCACTTGGTGTTTTCTCATAATCATGCTATATTTAATGTACATATTATGAGAACAAGGAGGGCTAGTATGCCGAATATCAGGCCCATCTCGGATTTAAGGAATAAAGCCAATGATATTTCTGAATTTTGCCATAAAGAGCGTGAGCCGGTCTTCATCACCAAAAACGGTGTTGGAGATATGGTGGTCATGAGCATCGAAACTTACGAACGGCAGCAGGCGCTGCTGGAGCTTTACGAAAAGCTTGTTGAGGCCGAAGCTGAGATTGTAAACGGAGCAGATGGCGAAGATTTTTTTGAAATTGCAAAGAAACTAAGGGTAAAAGTGCATGGGAAACTATGAACTGCTGATTTTCCCTTCAGCTAAGCAGGACTTGCAAAATATTATAGATTATGTAAACGAACTTTCACCTGATGCAGCAATAAACCTGTATGATGAAATAGTGAAGAAAATAGGAACTCTGTCACAAATGCCCCTCAGGTGCCCCCTTATTAAAAATCCACTGCTGAGAGCAAAAGGCTACCGTGTACTTGTAGTAAACAACTATCTGGTGTTTTTTATTGCAAGGAAAGAGACAGTTGAGATCCGGCGAATCCTTTATGGGCGAAGGAAGTATGAGTTTTTGCTTTAAGAACCGTTAGAGGTGAAACCATGAGCTTAAAAACAAAAGTGTTGGTTGTTCGTACTATTACAGTTCTCCAACCATAGAGACATCAAAGCCATCAATATTAAGAAGTTTGACTGTGAGAGGGATAACGCCGCAGAAAGCTACTGCGGCGTTACCCTACTCTATTATTATTTTTACATTGTTGTTGTCTACACCTAATAAAACTTCTTCCCATCCATATACCCCTGCAGGTGATCCAGTGTCTCCCC
>DUMY01000174.1 GCA_012839645.1 Syntrophomonadaceae bacterium | reverse complement strand
ACCCACCTCCTGCACAGGGCTTTAAGGGATGTATTAGGAGATCATGTACAGCAAATGGGATCCCTTGTTTCTCCGGAACGGCTGCGTTTTGATTTTTCACATTTTGCTCCCCTTTCCGACCAGGAGTTAATAAGTGTAGAAAATAAAGTTAATGAGCGAATTTTAGAAAATATTATGATTAACAGCTTTGAGGCTGAACATGATGATCCACGGGTACAGGATGCCACTGCTCTCTTTGGAGAAAAATATGGCGATACGGTTAGGGTAGTGGAGATCGGTGAGTACAGCAAAGAGCTTTGTGGTGGTACCCATGTGCGCCGGACCAGTGAAATAGGGTTTTTTCATATAATCTCTGAAGGTGGCATCGGTACAGGGGTACGGCGGATTGAGGCCTTTACCGGTGATGCCCTCTTGCACTACTGGTCGGACAAGACGGCTATTCTGCGAAGTGTCAGCAGCCTTCTAAAAGTTGAATCAGATGAGATTGTAAGCAAGTTAGAGTTGTTGATGAAGCAGCTTCATGAGAAAGATAAACAGATCGAAAAACTGCAAATGAAAGCCATGCGAGGGCAGGTAGATTCCCTGCTGGATCAGGCTGTTGATGTTGATGGTGTAAACCTGCTGGCAGTAAGGGTGGATGCCAATGATATGGATGCACTTCGCTCTCTGGGTGATCTGCTCAAGGATCGTATTGGCTCAGGTGTGACTATTCTAGGCAGCACACTGGGCAACAAGGCGGGACTGGTGTGTTTTGTCAGCAAGGACCTGATCAAGAGTCACGGGCTCCACGCCGGAAAGCTGCTCAGGGAAGTGGCGCGTGTTGTGGACGGCGGGGGAGGGGGCAAACCGGAAATGGCACAGGCAGGAGGAAAGAACCCTGCACGCTTAGGTGAGGCTCTAAAAAAAGGCAGAGAGATATTACTTCAGCAGCTTGAGCAGTAGGTTTTTGAAAAATTATTCCTGATCAAGAAGGATCGTACCCATTAATAGAGAATAAAATAAGGGCGATGGATACTAGGGGTGATATCCAGGATGTCTGAAAATGAACTTGATAAAACAATGGCTTATAGGTTTCGCAGTGAAGAAGGTAGTTCTGTGGGGGAAACTCTCATGGCAGTCTATGCTGCTCTTAAGGAGAAGGGGTACAACCCTATCAGCCAGTTGGTAGGCTACCTTCTGTCAGGAGATCCTGGCTACATAACCAATTACCGTAATGCGCGGAACTTGATCCGGAAATACGAACGTGACGAGCTTATAGAAGAATTAGTAACAAGTTATCTTGAGAAGGGAAAATAATGAAATATAGTATTCTTGGAAGAACAGGCCTCAAGGTGTCGCGCCTTTGTTTTGGGATTCTCACTATGGGGCCATTACAAGCAGACCTTCCCCTTGCCGAAGGTGCAGAATTACTTAAGTATGCAGTTGAGCAAGGGGTTAATTTTTTTGATACCGCTGAAATATATGACAGCTATTCCTACCTTAGGCTGCTTGTCCGATCTTACCCTAATAAAGACTTGATTATCACAACTAAAACCTATGCTGTGACAGCAGAGGAAATGAAAGCCAGCCTGGAAAAGGCAAGGCAGGAGCTTGACCGAGATTATATCGATATTTTTCTTCTTCATGAGCAAGAATCTGCATTAACCATCCGCGGGCACCGGGAAGCCCTGGATTATTTAATAACAGCAAAGGAAAAGGGGTTAGTGAGGGCAGTGGGTATTTCTACACACCGGATAGCCGGTGCCCAGGCAGCTTCAGAACTGCCGGAGATAGATGTTATTCACCCTCTTTTTAATATACAAGGGCTAGGGATCCAGGATGGAACACGCCAGGAGATGGAAGATGTCTTGACCAAGGCTGCTGCTGCGGGTAAGGGCATCTACCTAATGAAAGCCCTGGGAGGTGGCAATCTCCTGCCTCAGGCGGATGATGCCCTAAAATTTGCTTTCAGCAGGCCCTTTGCATCAGCTGTAGCGGTTGGAATGAAGACACGCCAGGAGGTCGACATCAATGTTTTGGCAGCAAGTGGGCAACCGGTTCCCGATGAATTGAAGAGGCAGGTCAGCAGGATGAAGAGGCAGCTGCATATTGACCCCTGGTGTGAAGGGTGTGAGGAATGTGTAAAACACTGCCCACAGGATGCACTGTATTTGGGTGAAGATGGGAAGACACATGTACGTGAAGAGGAATGTTTACTGTGTGGGTACTGTGCAGCGGCATGTCCTTTTTTCTATATTAAGGTTTATTAGGAGTGTTTTATGAGAATACTGGGGCTTGACATGGGAACAAAGAGGATTGGTGTCGCTGTCAGTGATAAGTTAGGGCTGATCGCTCAAGCCTTGACAACCATTAAACGGGATAATACATCGGAAGATCTTAAATCAGTCTGCGATCTGATCCGGGAATACGATGTTCAAGAGGTGGTGGTCGGATATCCAAAACACCTTGATGGGAGACCAGGAGAGGGTGTCGCTGCATATACTGCCTTTGGAGAAATGATCCACCAGGAGACAGGTATCCCTGTTGTGTACTGGGATGAGCGTTTAAGTACGGTAGCTGCTGAACGCGCCCTGCTTGAGGGAGATATGAGGAGGCGCCGCAGGCGGCAGGTAATTGACCGTGTAGCAGCCTGTCTGATTCTCGAAAACTACCTGACATGGCGGCGAAACAGAGAGAAGGAGTGAAAAGGCCGGATTGGGAAATAATGAAGTTGGGATCCCCTTTTTGCTGGGGAAATTCAAGGATGTAAAGAGGAGGTGCCAGTCAGTGAGCCTTGACTGGGAAAAAGATGACGTTTGTTTGGTGCTGGAAGATGAAGAGGGTCAGGAACACGAATTTGCTTTAGTTAAGAAATTTTGCATGGATGATGATGAGTATGTTGTTCTCCAACCTGTAGACGCGGATGAACAGATTATTTTTAAATTTATTACAGATGAGGATGGGGCAGAATTCCTGTGTGAAATCGAAGATGAAGAGGAATGGGAACGGGCTGTTGATGCTTATCAAGGAATGGGATTGGATGAAGAGATTTAGGCTGCCTGTAATTCCAGGCAGCTTTCCTGCGTAATATTGTAGCAGGAAGGTTTGGGGAGGAGAGCACCTTTGTCTAAGAAAAAACCGGTAATGATTCTGGTGGGGGCCTTTGGTGTACTGTTAGTTGTCACATTAGGCTGTATTATTTATTTATCAATGGCCTGGAAGGACAAAATAGTGCCTGGTGTTAAGGTTGAGTGGATTGAGGTGGGTGGTCTTACCCAAAAGGAAGCAGAGAAAAAGATATCAGAGGTGCAGCAGGATTTTCTATCTGCGCCGGTAGAGATTACTGCCGATGAGAAAAGGAGCAGGTTAAGCAGAGGTGAGCTTGGTTTTTCCATGGATGCAGTAAAACCTGCCCAACAGGCTTATCAGGTTGGCAGGTCTGGGTCCGCTACAAAACGTATCAATCAAGTATGGGATGCTTATCATAAGCAGGTAGTTATACCCTGTCAAGAAGTGACCATTGATACCGAACAGGTGGATTCAGCATTAGTGT
>DUMY01000173.1 GCA_012839645.1 Syntrophomonadaceae bacterium | reverse complement strand
TGCAATATCCGATGGCCTTTTCTCTTTCTTCGCCGTCTTCATCGTCCAAGAAATCAAAGGCCAGGACCGGGGCTATTGGGATTATCCCCGGTAAACGCTCGGAGAGCCTCTTGCATAAATCCTTTATCTTGGCCATATTTGCCTTGTATTCTCCTTTTTTACCCCTGTATGGATGTATGATATAAACCGGCTTCATCTCGCCCCTCCTGGGTCTCCCGGGCCTAAGCAAAGGTATTTCATTCCTCATCATCCCCCATCCAGTATTTCAGCTTGTTGCTGCGTTACTTTTTTCTCACTACCCATTTCCTCGTGCCTCCGAATCCGCTCTGCCCGAGCGGTTCTCCCCGGTCTCTTATGCTGACACATTGCTATCCCTCTCTGGCTAGTTAGTTCTCGTATGGGCATCCATCTGTTTCTGTCTGCGCCACCGGTATGTTAAGTTTCATAAACAGCTGGTACCTCTCACATTCTTTATACTTTTCCTTTTTGCATCCTCTGCATTCCATCAACGAATAACTGGCCAGGTCGTATAAGTCCTCAACGTCTATATATCTGCCGCCCTCCGTATGCTTAAGGCTCGCGTTCAAACGGTCATAGATTCGGATTTCTATGTTCTTGGCGTCCTTTATGATTTTCCTTGCGTAGTCTTGTTCCAATCTGCCTACGATACTGTCGCTGGCGCGCAGTAAGTGTGTTGCTGCTGTCTTTATTCTTTTGCGTTCATCTTTAGTGAGGCAACTCGTCTTCTCCAGCCAGCTCCCGAGATAATCCCAGACAATCAGAAGCATCAAGTGATGTTCTCTGTCGTTCCTGTTCATATATGTTTTCATTTGATCTCCTCGATTTTAATATAAATCCCAGGCAACTCAGCCCAGAACTTCTCAGTTATCTCCGAGGCCACCAGCGCATCATCCGTCCAATATCCCAAATCAGTCATAACATCCTTGAGTAGCTTCTGCAGGTTGTCGGTGTCAGGCTTGGTAGTTTTATATTCTCCGTCCTGATGTTTGCCGGTTATGGGGAATAACCACTTTGTTATCAGCCTTACAGCTTCGGTATATTTCTTCTCTGGTACATGCTGTCCCAAGTGTGCCTGCAGTTTGCTTCGGGCCGCTTTGAGTTCTGGCGGTTCGTAGAACGTTTTCGTTTTCCAGTTAATCTGCTTTTCCTGATGTGTGCAGGTGGGTGGAGCCATCACCATGAAAAATTCAGTTGCCATAATCCCATTTTCCCCTCCCATTATTTTACTTTGAAAAAATTTACATTTTACTATTTTTAATTCCGACTTCGGCAAGGAAGGTGTGGGTGTGGGTGGGCAGCGCTTAGCCCACCCCACACACCCTTGCCCTCGCAGAGGCGCAAACCTATACGTAGTATAGAGTGCGTGCGCCTGTCGCAAACTCGATATTTCTCGACTTTGCGCCTGTCTTTTGCAAACTCGAAGATTATCGACTTTGCACCTCTGACACGCAAACTCGGTTTTTATCGACTTTGCGCCTGTCTTTGCGACTGTCATTTTTTACCTACCTCCCCGCCGTCAATCCAGAATCCACCATGTTCTTTTATATATCTTCTGACAGTATCTTCCGATTTCCCCATATATTCAGCTAGGTTTTTTACGGTTATTATCTCGTCAATTCCGCACGCTTCATATGCCATTTCGAGGGCATTTTTGCGTTCACTTTTTCGCTGTTTGGGTGTTTTCTTTTTCTCGAAATTCCGTTTCCACATCGGCTTTTCTGCTTCCGATTCCGCATCTTTGAGGACATCTTCGGTGTCCATCTGGTGGACTGGATAATTAAACCACAAATTCACCGGAGCAAATTTCTGAAACTCCCGCAGCGTCCCTTCGATTCGCCAGGCCGTCCGCTGTTGGACACTTTCCCTAGCGGCGAACACATCCTCAAGCATGTCCTGGTATCTGTCCTGCCCCAGCAGCCTGTCACACTCCGGCAGGAACTCTTTTTCGCTGCACATGGTGTCCCTGGAGACCTCTTCCCGCCAATCCTTCACATATCTATCCAGCCAAGCCTCACACACTGCACAAACTGCCTTATTTTCTTCCTGTTTGACCATATCTTCATCCAAACTTAGCTCGATGTAATCCAATAATGCGTCCGGGTCCCTAGCAAACACCCCCGACCCCGAAGCCCTGTCCATGCTTCTCTTTTGCCCCTGGTATCCCTTACTATGGTGGTGGCAGTAGATTACCGCTGCCCCTAGCTCCGTACATACCTTGTCGAAAGAGTTGCAGAACTTAGCCATCTGGTCCGCTGAGTTCTCGTCCCCTGTGATAACTTTGTAGATGGGATCGATAATGATGGCTATATAGTTTTTCTTCTGAGCCCGCCTAATCAGCTTCGGGGCCAGCTTGTCCATTGGAACCGACTTCCCCCGTAGGTTCCAAATATCGATATTCCCCAGGCTTCTCGGTTCCCATCCTAAAGCCTGATAAACATCCTGGAATCTGTGCAAACAGCTTGCCCTGTCCAGCTCAAGGTTGACATACATCACTCTACCCTGAGCACACTTCCAAGCTAACCACTGCCGTCCCTCAGCAATCGCACAACACAACTGGATAAGAGCAAAGGATTTCCCCGCTTTCGATGGTCCCGCCAGGAGCATTTTGTGCCCCTGTCTTAACACCCCGTCAATCAGTGGTGGAGCCAAATCCGGGAGGTTGTCCCACACACTTGCCATGTTCTCCGGTTCCGGCAGGTCGTCATTTACCGCTTCAATCCAATCCTGCCACTCAGTCCAACTTTCCTTCCCCAGGTTGGTATCAACGAGGAACTGCTTCTTATCTCCCCGCATCACCCCCGGCATCCTGCTCAGGCGTGACGGGTTCCGGTTTTGACTATCTACCTTGAGCCCGTTTTTTCGACATACATCATAAAGATAATCAACTCGTTTCCGGTACTCCTCATAAGTCCCGGCATCAATTCTGACTATCGCATGAAGCGACTTTCTCCCTGAGTGGACCAAACACGCCACCGGCAATTCTAATTCCCGAATGATTGCGTTTTGTTGGTCAATCGGCATATCATCACTTTCCACAAGCGCAAACCTAAAATCAGTAACATTTTCATTCTTTACGCCATTTCCATCCAGGGGATTAAACCGAATCCACGCTCCCACTTCCGGCTTGTAGTCACCCAAAACCCTGCCAATATCGCCTTTACACTTGTTTAATTGCTGGATTAATTCCCCCGCTGTCCGGTCCCAGCATCCCTTTGACGGCAGGAACTTCCCGTCTTTTTCCCATGATTCACACACATACCCAACGTTCTCAGATGCCTCGAATAATGTCTCCAGATACTTGGTCAACTGCTGGACCGGGTCCCAGGTTTCTGGCTCAACGATCTCCTGTCCCTCAACCCACTCCGGCTCGATAATTTTTAGGTCGTCTTTTGGTCCGATACTTGCGTCCCACCCCAACTCACGCCCTGGACCGGATTCCTTGTGTTCCGGGACCCAACCCTGATCTTTCGCCAACACTACCAAGGTGCCGGTCGTGACAGGCCTGGAGGACCCCCGGAAGCTGTCCCACTTCCGGAAGCACTCCCCCTTGTGGTATCGCTGAGGGTCTCGTTGGCTCCATCTATCCCAATCTGCTGCGGTATATCCAGCATCCTGTAACGCCATCCCCACAGCCAGCCAATCCTGGTAATTCAAGTGGGCAGGATTTATGTGTTCAATTAATTCTAAAGCGGTAAGTTTCGCCATATTAACCCTCCGATTTTCTTCGTTCCCCCATTTTATTGTGGATGTCTGCTATGATAATTCCTGTTTTTGTCAGCTCGACATTGTTTTTAATCAAGCCCAGCTGATTCATCCTTACCAACTGCGCCCTAGAAACCAGAACAAGATTTTCAAGCTTGAGATTTTGCCTGTTGCCATCCCCGAAAATCACCGTGTGTCCTTCCGGAACAGGGCCATGAGCAACTTCCCAAATTAGAACGTGTTTCATTTTCCATTGTTTTGGGTCTGCAATTTTTACTTTTGTATAACCATCGGCATCTACTATTTCTGTGCCAACAGGTTTATAGTTTTTTGGCATATTACCTTTCTTGAACTGCGTCTCTTTCCCGCCTATGTTTATCCCTTTTAACCCTTTGTTCCAAGGCTCGTGTCCCTTTTTCCAGTAATTGCGCGCACTAGTCTTAATGCCGTACTTTGTTCGCATATTCTGAATGGCGTTCTCTGTTCTGCTGGTACCAAATTTCTTATTAAACAGCTTCGTTATCTCCGTATTAAATAGTCCTTTCGCGCTCAGTTCCTCTAGGTAGTCAAGTTGTTCTTGTGTGTACTGTTTTCTTGCGTTAGGGACACCTGATTGGATACCGTGTCTTGTTTTGAGTGAACGGATTGCCACTATTGTTGCATTCATGCCGAACCGTTCGTTAAACAGCCTGGTGATCTCATCGTTGTAACGCCCCGGGGCGATTTCTTTTAAGTAGGCAATATGTTCATCTGTATATACCTTCCTTGCCATGTCACTCCCCCAGGAACGACGCTTTTAACATGTGCGGCATTTCCTTAGCTTCAGGTTTGTCCTCATAAACTAGGTATTCTTGCGTGAATGTTTTTGCTTTGAGGGCTAAAGCGGTCTCTAGTATTGCAACGCAGATCATTTCAAACGGCTCCCTGGTGCTGAAAGCAAAAACATTCACGCAAGAATACCTAGTTTATGAGGACAAACCTGAAGCTAAGGAAATGCCGCACATGTTAAAAGCGTCG
>DUMY01000172.1 GCA_012839645.1 Syntrophomonadaceae bacterium | reverse complement strand
CCTCTGCATAGAAAGCAAAAAGAACCAAAGAAGCACGCAGCATCTGTGGAAGGGGGTGTGCGAAAAGTTTTTGCTTTCTATGCAGAGGGAGCGTTTTTATTGATGATTATCCCTTCTTTTCGACAGCCAAATGAAGCGCGGCAGGTTCTTGGGCCTGTTGTGTTGATTTTATCTGTTGCCATGCTGTTTGATGTGGGGGCATTGATCGCCCTTTTTGGGCATGAGGATACAGCTCGTATGGTTTTTCCCACTTATGAGTTTGCCAAGACAGTAGGCATAGGGGGTTTTTTAGAGCGTATCGAGTCTCTGGTGGTGGGAGTCTGGGTGGCAACAGTGGGGCTAAAGGTGACAGCCTTTTATTACGTGTCGGTTTTGATATTTGCCCAAACATTTAACTTAAAAGACTACAGACCTTTAGTTTTGCCCTATGCTTTGATACTGGTGGCTCTGTCATTGTTGGGTTGGACTGATACCAATCAGATTACGCTCTATATGTCCCGTTATTTTCCTTTATTTGCATTCACAGTACTAGGAGGAACGACACTCCTGCTGTATTTTGTCAGTATGACCAGGAGAAAGGGTTCTACAGAAGGTGGGAAGAAAAATGAAAAAGATGTTAACCGGACTTAGGGTGCGGGTTATCTCGTTACTCTTAGTGACTGTCTTGATGATTGTTAGTTGTTCCGGATGTTGGAGCCGAGTAGAGATTGAGAAAATGTCATTTGTCTCTGTTGTTGGTGTTGACCGCACCGGCCGTGACCTGCTGGTTTCCTTCCAGATCGTTAACCCTAGAGCGCTGGCGAAGAATGGCGCTGGAGGCGGTGGCGGTGAACCCCCTGTATTTGTGTTAAGTGTGAAGGAACGGACTCTCCCGGATGCCCTGGCAAAAATTAGCCAGGAAAGCCCTCGTGTAGTGCGTTTTAAGCAGTTGGATGCTATTGTACTGGGAGAAAGTCTAGGGAAGGAGGGGGTATCCCATGTCATGGATTTTTTTGCACGCCATTGGGAGATGCGCCGCTCTATATGGGTACTGGTTGCGAAAGGAAGTGCCCAGGAAATCCTGTTAAAAGGGGCACCTGTCCAGGAAAGTGTGCCCGGGACGGCCATCAAAATGTTGATGGACCGCCGGCATCATTTGGCACCTACCGATTACCCGGTTAAGCTGGGTGACTTTTTTAGCAGTATGAGTTTGGAGGGGACTGATGCCATTGCCTCTGCTGTCAGTGTAAGACCCATGCAGGAGAAGAAATCCACTGAAAGCGTTAAGGATAAGGAGGAAGATGATAAAAAGGTAGCGGCGGAAAAAAAGGAAATAGTGTTTGAAGGTGCGGGCGTTTTTCGTGGGGATAAACTGGTAGGCTATCTGGGACCCCACGAGGCCCGGGGGGTTCTCTGGGTGTTGGGAAAAATTCAGGGGGGTATTTATACAGTTCCTACCCCATCACAGGGCACCTTGGCTTCACTGGTGACCGAAAGGTCGACGGTTCGGATCAAGCCTGTAGTGGCAAAGGATAACATTTTATTTCAAATCAAAATCTACGATGAAGGCTATGTCTGATGTGTGGAGAAAAGTGGGCTTGCGGTCGGCAAGCCGGAAACCCTGACAATGCTGGAGCGGGAAAAGGCGAAGGCAGTGAAAAGAGATGTAGAGGCAGCTATAAGGCGTTCACGAGAACTGCGCAGCGATTTTTTGCAGCTAGGGGATAGACTCTACCGTGAACACCCGCAGGTCTGGGAAAAGGTGAAGGATGACTGGAGAGATACCTGGCTGCCCCGGGTAGCAGTTGAAGTTAAAGTCACAAGTAAGCTTGAGCGCACAGGGCTAATCGATGACCCCCTCCCTATACGCGCACCTTAATGGATCAGGGGGACGCTTCTCCTGATCTTCCCTTCTCCTGAATCTTTCCTTTCCTTTGGTTTTTTTGAAAATCTTGTTATCTGCGTTTTCTCAATGTGACATTTATGATATGATTAATGAAAAAATTAGTTAACAGCAGGCTGTTTAAAGCTGCTGCTATGAAAGCAGGGAAACACATGGAAAACTCAGGTACAGTTCTTATGCCGGGTGGGGTACGAGACCTCTTGCCCGGGGAAGCGCGCCGCAAACGGGATTTGGAGGATAAACTGTTAAGGCTTTTTAGATCCTGGGGCTATCAGGAGGTGGTAACCCCCACCTTTGAATACTACGAGGTGCTGGCTCCGGCTTTAGGTGATATGCTTCACAACCAGCTTTACCGGTTTATCGATGACCGTGGGCAGATCATGGTTTTGAGGCCAGATATGACTACCCCCATTGCGCGTCTGGTGAGCACACGCCTGCAAGACCAGGAGTTACCCCAGCGGTTTTGTTATACTGCTAATGTCTACCGGCGGGAAAGCCAAGCCGGGCGGCAGCGGGAGTTCTACCAGACCGGTGTAGAGCTAGTGGGGGCAGCAGGTCCTGATGCCGATGCCGAGGTGATCAGCCTGGCAGCGGAAGCATTGAAGCTTGCAGGTGTTGAGGACTTCCGGATTACGGTAGGGCATGTTGATGTCTTGACAGGTGTATTGAAGGGGGCAGGTTTTTCGGCTGCAGAACAGGAACAAGCAAAGATTGCTTTGAGCAATAAGGATCTGGTAGCATGGGAGGGTCTGCTGGCAGGCTCTGAGCTTTCCAGGGAAAAAAAGAAGGCTGTTGCATCTCTGCCTTATCTACACGGTGGTTTTGAGGTATTTGGCCAAATCGAAGGGTTAATCCAGGATGAACCAGCTAAGCGGGGACTGGCAAGTCTACGCCGTGTGTGGAAGATCCTTTCCGACTACGGTTTCCGCGAGCAGGTAGGCATCGACCTGACTCTGCTGCGGGCCTTGGGTTATTATACGGGGCTTGTCTTTGAATGCTATGTGGCCGGGGTCGGATATCCTCTCTGTGGTGGTGGTAGATATGATGAGCTTTTAGCCAAGTTTGGGTATCCCTGCCCTGCAACAGGATTTGCTTTGACTATGGACAGGGTTTTGGATGCCTTGGAAAAGCAGGAACTACCTTTTGAGAAGCAAATTCCCGATTATTTTATTACAGGAGACGACACTGATGAGGTTATTAAAAAGGCAAGGGAGTTAAGGGTAAATGGCTTTATTGTGGAGGTGGATCTTTCGGAACGCCCCCGACAGGAGGCCATTGCCTATGCCTCCCGGAAGGGGATTCCTTACATATTGGTGATGGAGAATCCAGAAGAGAAAGTGGAGAGATCAAAATGACCCAGGATATAATAACTTTTGCACTTCCCAAGGGGCGTCTGCTCCCGCTTGTAGCCGGTATCTTAAGGGATGCGGAAATTTTGCAGATTGATCTGGAAAAAAACGGGCGTCGTCTTGTATACAATGATCCGGAGAGGGGGCTGCGCTATCTGATCTGCCGTAATGCTGATGTTCCCACTTTTGTAGAGTACGGAGCCGCTGATCTGGGGGTTGCAGGAAAAGATGTAATCCTGGAGCAGGGGAAGGATATCTGTGAGTTGGCGGATTTGGGTTTCGGACAGTGCAAATTTGTGGTGGCTGTTCCCTCATCAAAACTGGAATTATATAAGGATGGTCTTTCAGGATACCTTTCACACTTCGGACAGCTGCGGGTGGCTACCAAGTTTCCGCGGGTAGCAGAGTTCTATCTGCGCAGTAAGGGTTTGCCCGGAGAGGTCATTAAACTATCCGGAAATATCGAATTGGCACCTTTAGTTGGACTAGCCGAGGTGATCATTGACCTGGTTTCCACCGGCAGAACCCTTCAGGAGAACAATTTGGTAGCAATTGATGAAATTGCCGAAGCAACAGCTAGGTTGGTGGCTAACAGGGTTTCTTATCGCGTCAAATATAAACGGATAGTTTCTTTTACA
Organism: Syntrophomonadaceae bacterium; assembly: GCA_012839645.1. Classification (GTDB taxonomy): domain Bacteria; phylum Bacillota; class DSM-12270; order Thermacetogeniales; family Thermacetogeniaceae; genus Syntrophaceticus. The sequence goes on along the minus strand of DUMY01000172.1, from coordinate 18,149 downwards.
GAAGCTATCAAAAGTAGTTGTTAGTGGTTGTGTTTAGTGTGTTATCTGTGACACTCAATTTAGATGACAGGTTTTCAAGGTAATAATTTATGCAGCAGGGACTGTCCCCGGTGCATCTTCAGGGGACTAATATTTTATTGGTGACAGAGGAGCGTTCTCTGTCACCTCAGAATGGAGTGCGAGTTATGTTAAAGGTGGTATCGATCAAAGATGGTTTGGTTTCCCGGCTGCGGGAGCGGGAGCACCGCGGTGAAGAGCTGGAGGCCGGGGTACGGGAGATTATCGAACAGGTCAGAGAGTATGGTGACCAAGGGGTTCTGGCAGCAACTAAAAAGTTTGATCATGTAGAAATGAAAGCTGACAAAATGCAAGTGACAGAGGATGAGATCCAGAATGCATATGCCGATATAACACCTGACCTTCTGGAGTCACTGCGATTGGCGCGGGATAATATTCGTGACTTTCATGCGCGGCAGCATTTTCAAACCTGGTTTCAACCCGGGGAGGATGGGGAACTGCTGGGACAGATCTACAGGCCTCTGGAACGGGTAGGGATTTATGTTCCTGGTGGTACAGCTGCTTACCCCTCTTCTGTTTTAATGAATGCTCTCCCTGCAAAGGTAGCTGGGGTTAAGGAAATTATCATGGTGACACCGCCCAGGTCGGATGGCACAGTGCTTCCTCTTGTTTTGGTGGCTGCTGCCGAGTCCGGGGTAACGAAAATCTTCAAGGCCGGGGGTGTCCAGGCTGTTGCTGGTCTGGCATATGGCACAGAATCTATTCCCAAGGTGGACAAGATTGTGGGACCCGGCAACATTTATGTGACTATTGCCAAGAGACTGGTCTTTGGGCTGGTGGATATCGATATGCTGGCTGGACCCAGTGAGATTGTGATTGTGGCAGATCAAGAGGCGGATCATGTGCTGGTAGCAGCAGACCTTCTCTCACAAGCAGAGCATGACCCAATGGCTGCGGCCATACTGGTAACTCCAGATGAGAAGCTGGCACAAAAGGTGCAGGAGGAAGTGGAGAAGCAGTTAGAAGTTCTCCCCCGCAAGGAGATCGCTGCTGCTGCAATAAAGAACTATGGGGCAGCGGTCGTCACCTCCAGCATGCAGGAAGCGGTTGATCTGGCTAATGAGCTTGCACCTGAACACTTGGAGCTCTATGTACAGGATCCTTTTTCCTGGCTGGGTAGAATCCAGAACGCAGGTGCAGTTTTCCTTGGGGCTTATGCCTCTGAGCCTGTTGGTGATTATTTCGCAGGCCCGAACCATGTTCTGCCCACTGGGGGCACGGCACGCTTTTTCTCACCGTTGAGTGTGGAAGATTTCTTGAAGCGTACCAGTGTCATTTATACCACCAAAGAAGCCCTTAAAAAGTGGGGGCCTCATATTGTGAGGCTGGCAGAGGATGAAGGTCTTGATGCCCATGCGAGGGCGATTGCCAAGAGGCTGGAGCGTTTGTGATAAGTCGGATGCCGGAAAATAGAATGTCTAATACCGGAAGATGCAACAGGGACTGTATCATAACCGATGATGTGGTGAAATAGAGGATATTATATCCATTTCAGGAGGGGAATGATCATGGCGCAAGAAGTGGCGCGACAGGTACAGATAGATAGGGCAACCGGTGAAACCAGTGTCCAGGTAAAGCTGAACCTGGATGGGAAAGGGAGCTTTAATGGAAGCACCGGGATCGGTTTTTTCGACCATATGCTGCACCTGCTGGCACGGCATGCACTTTTTGATCTCACTGTTGAAGCCAGTGGGGATCTCCATGTGGATGCCCACCATACAGTTGAGGATACTGGTATTTGTTTAGGTTTAGCCCTAAAAGAAGCGCTGGGCGATAAAGAGGGGATTACCAGGTATGGATCAGCCATCATACCTATGGATGAAGCCCTGGCTTTAGCAGCGGTAGACCTCAGCGGGAGACCGTACCTGGGCTATGAAGTCAGTGTGCCTGGCTCCAGTGCTGGGGAGATGCCTGTGGAGCTGGTGCCCGAGTTCTTTCGGGCTTTCGTCAATAATGCAGGTATTACCCTGCATCTGCGTCTCCTGAATGGGGAAAACACCCACCACATCATTGAGGTTCTTTTCAAGGGATTTGCCAGGGCACTAAGAGAAGCTGTGGCTTTGAATGAGCGTGAAAGTGGTGTTCCTTCCACTAAAGGCAAACTGTAATAATAGTGGTTGGTTGTTGGTCGTATGTGTTCGGTGTTCGGTGTTCGGTGTTCGGTGTTCGGTGTTCGGTCAAGAGATGGGTAATACAAATTGTCTATTACCAGAAAACTGAACTGCTGATTCGATGCAGTCCCCGGGGCACCTCAGGCTTCCGAGATCCGGTTCTCATTTTCCAACGACCAACTACCAACGACTAACGACTAATTTAGGAGGTTTGGTGGATTTATGCTTATCTTTCCGGCAATTGATCTCAGGAAGGGTAAATGTGTGCGTCTGGTACAGGGTCGCGCGAAAGACGAAACTGTTTATGATGAAGACCCTGTGGCTGTGGCTCTTCGCTGGAAGAAGGATGGGGCCGAGTGGCTGCACCTGGTGGACCTGGACGGTGCCTTTGCAGGGGAACCATGCCAGCTGAGCGTTGTGAGGGAGATTATTAAAAATGCTGCTCTTCCGGCTCAACTGGGAGGAGGGATTAGGACACTCGACCAGATGCGGGAAGCTTTCGAAGCCGGTGTTGAGCGTGTGATCCTGGGGACTGTTGCGGTCACTGATCCGGATCTAGTGCGCCAGGCCTGTGCTGCTTTCGGTTGGGAGCGGGTTGTGGTGGGTATCGATGCCCGGGACGGATATGTAGCAGTCAAGGGCTGGCAGGATCTCTCGTCGCGGCATTTCTTGGATGTGGCCCGCCAGATGAAGGATCTTGGATGCAGGCGGTTTGTGTTTACCGATACCAGCAAGGATGGGATGCTTACAGGCCCTAACATCCAGGCAACCGGTAAACTCGCTGAAGAAACACGCGTAAGGGTGATTGCCTCCGGTGGAGTCAGTTCCCTTGAGGATATCAATGCCCTACGGCCTCTAGAGCGGTTAGGAGTAGAAGGGGTTATCGTGGGAAAGGCGCTTTATGAGGGGAAATTTACCCTGCGTGAGGCAGTACATGCAGCCAAAAAAGCCAAGCGGGTAATTCCCTGCCTTGATGTCAAGGGGGGGCGGGTTGTTAAAGGTGTTAAGTTCGGAGATTTGAGGGATGCTGGGGATCCTGTTTCCATGGCTGCAGAGTATGATGCAGCCGGTGCTGATGAACTGGTTTTTTTGGATATTGCCGCAACTGTTGAGGGGCGAAAAACCACCATCGATATGGTTAAGCGGATCGCTGAACAGATTTCCATCCCTTTTACTGTGGGTGGGGGAGTCAGAAGTCTTGACAATATCAGTGCCTTGCTGGAAGCAGGAGCTGACAAAGTAGCTGTCAGCTCAGCAGCTGTCAAAAACCCAGAATTCATTGATGATGCCTCCCGGAAATTCGGGACAGAGCACCTGGTAGTGGCCATCGATGCCCGTAGAGCCAATCGTGGTTGGGGTGTTGTTACCCACGGGGGAACCAAAAGTGCTGGAATTGATGCTGTTGCCTGGGCACAGGAAATAGAGCAGCGGGGGGCAGGGGAGATCCTCTTAACCAGTTTTGACCGGGATGGCACCAAGGACGGCTATGATCTAGAGCTTACCAAAGCTGTAAGTGAGGCAGTAGACATTTCGGTGATCGCCTCAGGAGGAGCCGGATCTCTCCAGCACCTTTATGAGGGACTGACAACTGGCAGGGCCGATGCGGTCCTGGCGGCATCTATTTTCCATTACCGCGATTATACTATTGGGGAAGTAAAGAAATACCTGGCAGAGAGAGGAGTACCTGTAAAGCTATGAAAGCACAACCGGTTTTCACCGACAGCAAGGAAGCAGAAGAATTTATAAATACTGTTAAATTTGACACTGCCGGCTTGGTCCCGGCAGTTGTGCAGGATGTGGAAAACAGCGAAGTTTTAATGATGGCCTGGATGAATTGTGAGTCTCTAAGGCGTACTCTCGAGAGCGGTCAGACCTGGTTTTACAGCAGGAGCAGGCAGGCTCTCTGGCTGAAGGGAGAGACCAGCGGCAACTATCAGTATGTCAGAGAGGTGCGTCTGGATTGCGATGGGGATACATTGCTCCTTAAAGTTGACCAGGTGGGAGTGGCCTGTCATGAGGGGACCAGGTCCTGTTTTTCCCGGGTTGTGGGCAGTTCTGCTTTTGAAAAGCAAACCGAAAGGATTATTGCTGATCTGTACAGCCTGATCCAGGAGCGACAGAAGACACAGCCACAGGGGTCCTATACAGCTAAACTCTTCCAGGGTGGAAGGGGCAGGATCGCCCAGAAGGTCGGGGAAGAAGCAGTGGAGGTGGTTGTTGCTGCCATGCAAGATAACCACAGTGAGATTGTGGAGGAGACCGCAGACCTGATTTACCACCTGTTGGTGCTCCTGGTTGAATGCGGTGTACGTCCCGGGGAGATTCGCGAAAAATTAGCGGAACGGCGGCGATAGGTGATGGAAATGAATTTGGAGAGGGAATTGAACCCGCAGCAGTTGAAAGCGGTGAGGCAGACTGAGGGGCCCTTAATTATTTTTGCCGGGGCCGGGAGTGGAAAGACCCGGGTATTAACTTACCGCATTGCTTACCTGATAGATTTGGGGATATCCCCTTTTCGCATCATGGCAGTTACCTTTACTAATCGCGCAGCTGCTGAAATGCGAGAGAGGGTACAGCAGTTGGTAGGGAGAGATGCCCGGGATGTTTGGGTCAGCACCTTTCACTCTATGGCTGTACGCATCCTCAGGCGTGAGGCGCGCTATATTCCTTATGACCGTAGCTTTATCATTTATGATAGCGCTGACCAGATGACACTTATGAAGCACTGTATCGAAGAACTTCGGGTTGACGATCGGAAATTCCGTCCCCGGGGGGTACTGGCGGAGATTAGCAGTATTAAAAACGAACTTGTTACACCAAAGGAATATTTTGAATTGACACGCAATGTGCGAGAGGAAACCATTGCAGATCTGTACTCCCTTTACCAGAAGAAACTGTTGCACCAAAATGCCATGGACTTCGACGATCTGTTGGTACAGGCTGTAGAACTTTTCCGTTCAGAGCCCTCAGTTTTAGAGCACTACCAGGATCGCTTTCAATACATTATGGTGGACGAGTATCAGGATACCAACCATGCTCAGTATGTACTAGTACGGCAGTTAGCCGGGGGGCACCGCAACATTTGTGTGGTGGGGGATGATGACCAGTCCATCTACGGGTGGCGGGGTGCAGATATCAGGAATATACTCACCTTTGAAAAGGACTATCCCGAGGTGAGCGAGATCAAGCTGGAGCAGAACTACAGATCTACCCAGTGTATACTGACTGTGGCCAATGCACTTATATCACATAACAGCGGAAGGAAGCCCAAAGAACTGTGGACATCAAATGGTGCCGGAGATCCTGTTTCCTGCTACCAGTCCCTTGATGAAAAAGATGAAGCCAGGTTTGTGGCTGCAGAAATCCGTAAACTGGTTAACCAAGAAGATGCTACTTATTGTAATTGTGCAGTCTTTTATCGAACCCATGCCCAATCCCGCGCTATCGAGGAAGAATTTATTCGTTCTGGGATCCCCTACCGTATTTACGGAGGAGTGCGGTTTTATGAGCGCAAGGAAATCAAGGACATACTGGCTTATTTGCGGCTTGTGGCTAACCCCGCAGATGAGGTATCTCTGCTCCGTGTAATCAATGAGCCACGGCGGGGAATCGGGGATGTGACCATTGCTCGGGCTGAAGAAGCTGCTTCCAGAGAAGGCAAGAGCCTGGCATATGTGCTGGAGCACCCAGAAGGGATACCAAGTTTGGGGAAACGTGCTATAGGTGCACTGAACGGGTTTTTCCAGATGGTTAATAACTGGAGGAAGCTGGACGGTGCTGTTTCTGTAGCCAGTTTGGTGGAAAGGATACTGGAGGAGACGGGATATCTCTCCATTCTCGAGTCGGAAAAAACGGTGGAAGCGGAAACACGCCTGGAAAACTTGAAGGAGTTTCTGGGTGTGGCAGAGCAGTATGACTCTGGGGGTATCGATAGATCCCTGGATGGTTTTTTAGAGGAGCTTGCTCTGGTAACAGATATCGATAACTACGAACCTGGGGAGAATGCTGTGGTCATGATGACGATCCACGGTGCCAAGGGGATGGAGTTTCCGGTGGTTTTCCTGACTGGATTAGAGGAGGGTCTTTTTCCCCATGTCCATGCCTTGGGAGAAAAAGACGAACTGGAGGAAGAACGCCGTCTCTGCTATGTAGGGATTACCAGGGCACAAGAGAAGCTCTATCTTTCCTGGGCAATCCGCCGTTTTATTTATGGCAGCAGTGAACATAAAGAACCCTCTCGCTTTCTCAAGGAGATTCCACAGGAGTACCTCTGTCCGGTAGTATACAGCTATGGGGATAAGTCAGGGGACTGCACTGCGGACAGCCGCGATAATGAAAAAACGGGGCATGCTGTAAAAGAGAGTGTTGCTGGCAACAAGGAAGCCGCAGCAGTGACAGCCCCTGCTCCGGCTACCTTCAAAGTGGGAGATAAAGTGGAGCACAAAAAGTTTGGGCGCGGGGTTGTCATGGAAACCAAGTTTGGTCCCGGGGGAGACCTGGAGATTTATGTATCTTTTGAGAGCGCGGGGTTCAAGCACTTGATGGCCAAGTACGCACCTTTAAAGAAAGTATAAATAGTGGTTGGTGGATCTGTACCGGGTATTGAGCAGGCAGAGATATGAAATGAAGTTGGTGCAGAATGGTTAAGGAGTGCTGTTTAGCTGACCAACTTGTGCATTATGGTTAAATATGGTATATTTACATGAAGTTGAGTACGTGACAAGTGGAGGGAATTTAGATGCCTTCATTGAGTGAAGCACGCCAAAGGGTGGAAGCCCTGCGGATCGAGATCAGAAAACATGATCACCGTTATTATGTTCTGGATGATCCCCTCATAACCGACCAGGAATATGACTCCCTGATCAGGGAGTTGGAGAGGTTAGAGGGCGAGTTCCCGGAACTGATAACTCCCGATTCACCGACACAAAGGGTCGGGGGCGCTCCTATAGATGAGTTTCGTACTGTTAGACATACCACACCTTTGTTCAGTTTATCGAATGCTTTTGAGGATGGGGAACTGCGTGATTTTGACCGCCGCGTGCGACAGCTTTCCGGCAGTGAAGTTGATTATTTGGTAGAACCAAAGATCGATGGACTGTCTGTTGTGCTCACCTATGAAAATGGTGAATTTGTACTGGGGGCGACCCGGGGAGATGGCATATTCGGTGAAGATATCACCGAAAATCTGCGTGCTGTGCGACTGCTGCCAATGAGGCTTTCCAGGTCACTGCCGCGGTTTGTGGTGAGGGGAGAGGCATTTATGCCCAAAAAAGCCTTTGCGCGGCTCAATAAAGAGCGAGATGAGCGGGGTGAACCACCCTTTGCCAATCCCAGAAATGCAGCTGCGGGTTCACTTCGCCAGAAGGATCCTAAGGTTACTGCCAGTCGCACTCTGGGGGTTTTTTGCTACCAGGTCTTGGAGTATGAGGGTGCTGAGGTTAAAACCCAGCAGAATGTATTGGATATGTTAAAGGAATTGGGTTTTTCTGTGCAGGAAGAAAGCAAACACTGCCAGAATATCGAAGAAGTAATCGCCTATTGTCATCAGTGGATTGAAAAAAGGCACACCTTAAATTATGATATCGACGGTATGGTGGTCAAGGTCAATTCCCTGCAACTCCATAATATACTAGGGCGAACCGCAAAAAGCCCACGCTGGGCTATCGCTTTTAAATTTCCCGCGGAGCAGGTGGTTACCAGGTTAAGGGAGATTTTTGTGCGGGTGGGTAGAACAGGGGTGCTTACTCCCACAGCTATCCTGGACCCTGTACAGGTTGCCGGGGTTATGGTATCCCGAGCGACCCTGCATAATGAGGATATGATCCGGCAAAAGGATGTGCGTGTCGGTGATTATGTAGTGATCCAGCGGGCTGGAGATGTGATTCCAGAGGTGGTAAGGGTGCTCCAGGAACGACGCACAGGTGAAGAGGAAGTTTTCCAGATGCCAGAGCGCTGTCCAGTCTGTGGCAGCAAGGTGCTGCACCAGGAAGATGAAGTGGCAGTACGCTGTACAGGAATCGCCTGTCCAGCCCAATTGAAGGAGCTTATTCTGCATTTTGTTTCCAGGGAAGCGATGAATGTGGATGGAGTGGGACCTGCACTGGTGACGCAGTTAGTGGACCGGGAATTCATCAAGGATTATGCGGATATTTTCTTTCTCAACCGGGAGGATCTATTAGGGTTGGAGAGGATGGGAGAAAAGTCTACAGATAACATCCTCACTGCTATAGAAAAAAGCAAAGAGAGAGGATTGGCACCGCTCCTGTTCTCGCTGGGGATCCGCCATGTAGGCATCAGGGCAGCGGAAATCCTGGCAGAAAGGTTTGGCTCCCTGGAGGCGCTGGCAGAGGCCAGCAGTGAAGAACTCACTGCTATTCCGGAAATTGGTCCCAAAATCGCTCAAAGTATTGTGACATTTTTTCAGCAGGAACAGACCCGACTGGTCTTGGACAAGCTGAAAAAAGCAGGTGTTAAGATGGAACAAGAAATGTCCGCAAGGGAAGAAGTGCTCCCATTGGCTGATAGGGTTTTCGTCCTTACCGGATCTCTCCCTAATATGACACGCAAAGAAGCAACGGATCTGATCAAAAAATACGGGGGCAAAGTTTCCTCCAGTGTCAGCAGAAAGACCGACTATCTTCTTGCAGGGTCAGAACCTGGGAAAAAGTTTGAAAGAGCCCAGGAACTGGAGATACCCATTATCGAAGAACACGATTTCCTCCAGATGGTGCCAGATGGTGACAGTCACCCGGCACTTTCAGGGTAGATACCCATGTCTTCTTATAACGATAACAGCAGATAATGGTAACAGAGGCCGAAGTTCAGTATGCTGCGGAACCAGCGGAAGCAGTTCCTGGTATATCTGGCATCCGACCTCCGGCATCAGACATCTATTATCAGGGCAGGAACCTGATATTTATTGCATGGGAGTTGGGTATTCTGTTATAATTTAGTGGACAGGCTTGAAGGAACACGGAGGTATGATAAATATGAAGTTAACACGGGAAGAAGTGAGACAGGTGGCGGTGCTGGCACGCTTGGCTCTAAATGAGGAAGAATTCAACGAACTGTATGGTAAGTTTAATGAAGTGCTGGAGTTTGTAGAAACCATCAACAATATCGATACAGAAAATGTGGAGCCGACCTATTATTTAATGCCGGTTCAAAATGTTTGGCGTTCTGATGAGGCTCATCAACCGCTGGCACCGGAGGACGTTTTTTTGGATGCACCGGAGCGTGACGGATCTTTCTTTAAGGTGCCTCGCATCCTGTAAAGGCAAACCCGGGGACAGGCTTGCTTTTTTGCTTTATTCGCGTAGTCTCCCAAATGCTAATGTTATTTTATCCCAATAATATCGGTGGATGAAAACAAAGCAGAAATTAGGGAATGATGCTGGCATCCATCTTCCTGGTGGCTGCAATTAAGAAAAAGCGGGAGTATCTCTTTCGTTTAATTTTTTGTTTTTATTATAAATTAGGGACAAAGGAGTTATAGTCCATGGAGATTTTCGACCTTACGGTTTACCAATTAAAAGAAATGATGGAAAAGGGGACAATTACTGCCCGAGAGATCACCAGTGTAGTTTTGGCAAGGATTCGACAGTTTGATGCGGATATCCGTGCCTATGTTACTGTAACCGAGGAAGATGCTCTTGCTGCTGCCCAGGAAGTTGATCAACGCAGAAAGGATGGCGAGAAACTACCTCCATTGGCGGGAATTCCTCTAGGACTGAAGGATAACATCTGCACCAAGGGGGTTCGTACTACTTGTTCTTCCCATATGCTGGATAATTTCATCCCCCCTTATAATGCAACTGTTGTAGAGAAATTAAATAAGTGTGGCGCTGTTCTAACAGGCAAACTGAATATGGATGAATTTGCTATGGGTTCTACTACAGAGTTTTCAGCTTTCTTTCCCACACATAACCCCTGGGATCTAGAACGGGTTCCTGGGGGATCCAGTGGGGGGCCCGCAGCTGCTGTGGCAGCAGGTGAGGCCATCTATGCCCTGGGTTCTGATACCGGGGGTTCAGCCCGCCAGCCCGCATCGTTTTGTGGGATCGTGGGTATGAAGCCTACTTACGGGTTAATATCTCGCAGCGGTGTGGTGCCCTTTGCCTCTTCACTGGACCAGGTGGGCACCTTAACAAAGGATGTGCGGGACTGTGCCCTGGTCTTAAACGCTATTGCCGGCCATGACCCCAAGGATAATGCTTCTGCAGCGGTTGATATACCGGATTACACTACATTTCTGACTGGTAACATTAAAGGAAAGAAGATTGGGGTGCCCAAAGAACAGTTGGGTGACAGACTCGATCCCAGAGTAGCAGATGTGTTCAAGAAAGCCTTAGATAAGTTAGAGGAACTGGGAGCAGTTGTGGATGAATGCTCTTTTCCTCACGCGGCATCAGCTGTTCCGGCTTACCACATTATCGCCCCGGCTGAGGCCAGTTCCAACCTGGCTCGTTTTGATGGAGTCCGCTATGGCTATCGGGCTGTACCGGATGATGGGAAAGAATATGACCTTTTAGAGATGTATATGAAGACCCGGGGTGAGGGTTTTGGACCTGAGGTAAAGAGACGGATCATGATGGGGACATATGTACTTAGTTCTGGCTGTTATGAGAAATTTTACCTGAAAGCCCTCAAGGTTCGGACTTTAATCAGAAATGAATACCAGCGGCTCTTCCAGGATTATGATGTGCTTGTTACTCCTACATCACCTTATCTACCTTTCCGCTTAGGTGATGAGGTCGATGATCCTTTGGAACTTTACCATTCTGACAGCTATACGATACCTGTTAACATGGCTGGACTCCCGGCTATTTCGCTGCCTTGTGGTTTTGCTGAAGGGCTGCCAGTGGGTATGCAGCTTATTGCCCCTGCTTTTGCGGAGGGGAGAATTCTGCAGGTTGCCCATGCCTTTGAACAAAACACACCGTATCATCAACAGCGTCCACCGCTAAAAGAAAAAAAGGGAAGTGAGTCCTAATGGGTAAATATGAAGCTGTAATCGGATTGGAAGTTCATGTGGAGCTGCGAACCAGGACCAAGGCCTTTTGCTCTTGTCCCAATGAATTCGGAAGTGAACCGAACACAAATGTCTGCCCCATCTGTCTGGGCATGCCGGGGGCGTTACCTGTGCTGAATGAATCGCTTTTGGAGTATGGGATACGAACTGGTCTCGCCCTAAACTGCAAGATCGCTCAATTCTGCAAGTTTGATCGGAAGAACTACTTTTATCCGGATCTTCCCAAGGCTTACCAGATTTCTCAGTATGATCTCCCTCTCTGCCGCAGTGGTTACCTGGATGTGGAAACAGAGGAGGGTGCGCGCAGTATAGGCATCAACAGGGTTCACATGGAAGAGGATGCTGGAAAACTGATGCATGGAGAAGGTAAGGCGGATTTTTCCCTGGTTGACTTAAATCGGGGAGGAGTGCCGCTTTTAGAAATCGTTACTGAACCAGATATAAAAACTCCGGAGGAAGCTCGTTTGTTTCTGGAGAATCTAAAGACGATTCTGGAATACCTGGATGTTTCCGACTGCAAGATGGAGGAAGGGTCCTTGCGCTGTGATGCCAATATCTCACTTAGACCGGCAGGCACGGACATCTTCAACACCAAGGTGGAGATCAAGAATATGAACTCCTTCCGGGCTGTGCAGCGTGCCCTGGAGGATGAGATGGAGAGGCAGTATGCCCTCTACGAATCCGGGGAGAGCCCGGTTCCGGAAACCCGCGGATGGGATGAAAGCACCGGATCGACAATAGTGATGAGGTCAAAGGAAGAAGCCTCTGACTATAGGTATTTTCCTGATCCGGATCTGGCACCTGTTGTTTTAACCCGGGAAAAAGTAGAACAAATCAAAGAAACACTGCCTGAACTTCCTGCTGCTCGCAAGCAGCGCTTTGTTGAGGAGTATGACATTCCTGCTTACGATGCCGGAGTCCTTACTAGTTCCCAGGAACTGGCTGACTATTTTGAAGAGTGTCTCGAGGGTTATAATGATCCCAAAAAAGTCAGCAACTGGGTGATGGTGGAGTTTCTACGGCTGCTCAACACCAACAATATGGATGTACAGGAAGCCAAATTAACCCCTTCTCACCTGGTGGAGATGCTCCAGCTTATGGAAAAGGGAACCATCAGCGGGAAAATCGCTAAAACAGTGTTCGAAGAGATGTTTACCACGGGAAAAAGGGCTCTGACGGTCGTTGAGGAGAAGGGGCTTATGCAGATCAGTGATGAAGACCAACTTGCAGGGATAGTTGATCAGGTGCTGGCTGAACACCCGGAAGTTGTCGAAGATTATCGCAAAGGTAAGAAAAAAGCCCTAGGTTTTTTGGTTGGACAGGTAATGAAAATTACTCGGGGCAAAGCCAACCCCCAAATGGTCAACAAGTTGCTTCTATCCAGGATACAATGATAAAAGTTGACAATTACGCAAAAAACCTGCATTTTGCTATTCGTCTTCACAGTGACATCAAAGAATTAGATAGGGTAAAATAGATTGTAATGAACTAGTGAAAAAGATGATCTTATTTACAATATGCAGTACAATTTTTTATTACTGACAGGGTCACTTGTAGAAAAAATAATTTTGAGTGACTCTTAAAGCTTTGAAGGGGAGGGTGAAATCATGGGCAAGATTAAAATTGTTGATACAACCTTGCGTGATGGAGAACAGACAGCAGGTGTTGTTTTTGCCAACCATGAAAAAATACGGATTGCCAAAATGCTCGATGCCGTCGGGGTTGATCAGATCGAAGCTGGGGTTCCGGTAATGGGTGGCCATGAAAAGGAGTCCATTAAGGAAATATGCAAACTTGGCCTGAAAGCAAGTATCATGGGCTGGAACCGTGCTGTTATTGCTGATATCAAGCAATCTTTGGAATGCGGTGTTGATGCGGTGGCGATTTCCATTTCCACTTCCGATATTCACATTGAGCATAAACTTCGCAGCACCAGAGAAAAGGTGCTGGAAAGCATGGTCAAGGCAACAGAGTTTGCTCATGAGCAAGGGGTTTATATCTCGGTTAATGCTGAAGATGCATCCCGTACGGATCCAGAGTTTCTACTGGAGTTTGCCAAGGCTGCTAAAGAGGCCGGTGCTGACCGCCTGCGCTACTGCGATACAGTGGGGATTCTGGAACCCTTTACAACATATGAGCGCATCAGGAAACTTATATCTGAGGTGGGAATTGATGTAGAAATGCATACCCACAACGACTTTGGAATGGCTACTGCCAATGCATTGGCTGGGGTGCGTGCAGGTGCATCCTGGGTTGGGGTGACCGTGATTGGCCTGGGTGAACGAGCAGGCAATGCCGCCATGGAAGAGGTGGTCATGGCTTTGAAACACATCCAGGGAAATGATTTGAATTTTAAGACAGAAATGTTCAGGGAGATTGCCGAATATGTTTCCCTTGCTTCTAAGAGGGAACTGCCTGCCTGGAAGCCTATTGTGGGGTCCAATATGTTTGCCCACGAATCCGGTATTCACGCAGATGGTGCCTTAAAGGACCCGCGGACCTATGAGGTATTCTGTCCGGAAGAGGTGGGTCTTGAACGCCAGATCGTTATTGGGAAACACTCGGGTACCAGTGCCATCAAATCCAAGTTTAAAGAATATGGGATTCTATTGACACAGGAAGAAGCCGATGATCTTTTAGCTCGGGTGCGGGTTGCTGCTGTGGAATTGAAACGGCCTCTCTTTGATAAAGAGATTGTTTACATCTATGAAGATTTTGTATATGACAAAAATAAGGTAATTAATAAGAACTAGGGGAGGAGTGTTTTTTGGGTAAAACAATAGCAGAAAAGATTCTGAGCAAAAAAAGTGGTCAGAATGTTTTTGCCAACGATATAGTTGTGGCAGATGTTGACTTTCGGATGGGTCAGGACGGTACATCACCCCTGGCTATTCGCGCTTATCAAGCCATGAAAGGAGAAGGTATCTGCTCGCCGGAGCGCGCTGCTTTGGTTATTGATCACAGCGCCCCTAGCCCCTTGGAAGGTGTGTCTGCTTTGCACACCCTGATGCGTGAGTTTGCACAGGGAAAAGGGATTCGCTTATATGACATAGGTGAAGGTGTTTGCCATCAGCTGATTCCGGAGAAGGGCCATGTGGGTCCCGGGTCATTGGTTGTCGGTGCGGACTCCCATACCTGTACCTATGGAGCCTTAAATGCTTTCGCTACAGGTGTTGGCTCTACTGACCTGGCAGCTGCCCTGATATCAGGGAAGATGTGGTTCAAGGTGCCGGAGACCATCAAGTTTATCTGTCACGGGAGGCTTCCGTTAGGGGTTTATTCGAAGGACCTGATCCTTTTCTTGATCAATCAGGTGACAGCAGATGGTGTCACCTATATGGCTGCTGAATATACCGGAGAAGCCATCAGTCAGCTATCTGTGGATGCACGTTTCACCATATCTAATATGGCTATTGAAATGGGTGCTAAGGTTGGGTTGATGGAGGCTGATGATAAGGTCATGGAGTGGGTACGTGCCCACAGTGATAATAAATTCGAAACCGTCAAGGCCGACGCTGATGCCGAATACTTTGCAGTCAAAGAATATGATGTCAGTGACCTTACCCCTTACGTGGCTAAGCCTCACCGGGTGGATAACGGGGTACCGGTTGGTGATGTTGCAGGAACTCCTATTCAGCAGGCGGTACTGGGTACCTGCACCAATGGGCGGCTCGAGGACTTAACGATAGCTGCGCAAGTTCTGGAAGGACGTAAGATCCACCCTGATGTCCGCTTTATTGTCGCTCCTGCATCTCGCCAGATTTATCTGGATGCCATGGATGCAGGTGTTTTGAAGACACTGGTTCAAGCCGGGGCAGCGGTTGTAACACCAGGGTGCGGCCCCTGTGTAGGGACCCACAATGGGGTTCCCTCAGATGGAGAGAATGTCATCTCTACAGCGAACCGGAACTTCAAAGGGCGGATGGCCAACAGCAATGCGTTTATCTATCTGGCTTCCCCGGCAACAGTTGCTGCTTCAGCGGTAAAAGGGGAGATCACTGACCCCAGGGAGTTTTTGTAAGGCGGGGTCAGGCTTGAGTTGTTTACTTTTGTCTGTGGCCGGACTGCAGAATTAGTGTGAGGAAGTTCCTGGGAACTTTCGGCATTGATTTCAGGTTTCCGAGTTCTATTTCAGGTAGACATTAATGCTGCTTTATGCCAATACCAGTAGAGATTGAAAACAGAGCCGAAGTTGGGGAATATTGCTGGTAATATCAGGTATCCGACTTTAGGCTTCAATGTTCAGGAGGAATGCATATGGAACTTCGGGGGAAAGCCCACTGTTTTGGAAATGATGTGAATACCGATTACATTATATCGGGAAAGTATAAATTTAAGACTTTAGATATGAGGGAATTGGCTAAACATGTTATGGAAGACCTGGATCCTGAGTTTGCTGAAAGAGTACAGCCCGGCGATTTTGTTGTAGCCGGAAGCAATTTCGGGTGTGGTTCTTCCCGGGAACAGGCACCCTTAGCCCTGCTTAACGCCGGGGTCGGTGCTGTGCTGGCCAAGTCTTTTGCCCGTATTTTTTACCGAAATGCTATTAACACCGGTTTGCCAGTGGTTGTTTGCGATACCAGTCAAATCAATGCAGGGGATGAATTGGTGGTGGACCTGAAGGACGGTATGCTGAAAAATGTGACACAGGGGAGAGAGATCCCTGTCCAACCCCTGCCTTCTATCATGTTAAAGATTTTATCCGATGGTGGACTGGCAGAGCACTTCCGCAAGTACGGCACCTTTAACCTCTAAAGGGCGATCAGGGGGATGGTGCTGGCGATCTCATTAAGAAGATCACGGGGACGATTTTCGTGATCTGCTAGTCCCTGACATCTATTGTCTGGGAAAACGCCCAGATGACAAAAGCGTGACAAAAGGACCGTCCCCGTGTCACGATCACATCATATAGAAACGGAGTTGTTACAATTGAAGAAATATAAAATCACATTGATCCCCGGCGATGGCACGGGCCCGGATGTAATCAGAGCTGCACGCATTGTCCTGGATGCGGCAAATGTGGGCATCGAGTGGGATGTTGTAGATGCAGGGGAGGGTGTCATCGAAAAGTATGGTACACCCTTACCTGATCATGTATTAGAGTCTATCAGGCGCAACAAGATCGCTTTGAAGGGGCCCTTGACAACACCGATTGGGACAGGTTTTCGCAGTGTCAATGTTGCCTTGCGTAAAAAGCTCGACCTTTTTGCCAATGTCAGGCCGTCCAAGAGTCTTTCTGCTGTAAAGACGCGATATGAAAATGTGGACATCATTGTGGTGCGAGAGAACACCGAAGATCTCTATGCGGGGATCGAGCATATGGTGGGAAATGATGCGGCAGAGAGCATTAAAATCACTACCCGGGCTGGATCAGAGCGCATAGTGCGTTTTGCTTTCGAGTATGCACGGCGTGAGGGTCGCAAAAAGGTCACTGCAGTGCATAAGGCCAACATCATGAAGTGCACAGATGGCCTTTTCCTAGAGGTGGCACGGCAGGTGGCAAAAGACTTTCCGGATATTGAGTTTGAAGACCGCATTGTTGATGCTTGTTCTATGAAAATTGTCCAGAGGCCTGAAGATCTTGATGTTATGGTTATGCCTAACCTCTACGGAGATATTCTTTCCGATATCTGTGCAGGGCTGATCGGCGGACTGGGAGTGGCTCCTGGAGCCAATATCGGTACAGATTATGCCGTCTTTGAACCCGTTCACGGTAGTGCCCCCAAATACACAGGAATGGACAAGGTGAACCCCCTTGCTACCATTATCTCCGGTGTGATGATGCTCAAGCACCTGGGTGAGATGGATGCTGCTGACCGCGTGATGAAGGCCATAGATGAGGTCCTCACAGAAGGGAAATACCTCACTTACGACCTGGGCGGAAAGGCCAAATCATCAGAGATGGGCAAAGCTATCGCTGAAAAACTGTAGAAAGCTGCAGGGGCCAGCTACAGGTGCTAGGTGCGTTATTGCTATAGAGGAAGGCGAAAACTCTCCTATATTGGTGAATGGCACTAAGCAGTATCAAGAATTTTTTACGGCTAAGAAAACAAGTAGGGAAGCAAGAGATACACCTCTTTGCATCCCTGCTTTTTTTTGGTTCGCAAATGAACTGCTTTCTGTGATCTTTTTATGCTGAACCTCTATGGAGATATACTTTCTCCGATACCACTATTTTATCTCCAACGACTTATCGATCAATCCGGAGTGCTCCACGGAAAATTCCGCTTTGATATCTACGTCGATATGAGGAAAAATCTCTTCCCAGCGGCTCTCAATCTCTTTCCAAACCTGGGGGTAGGTGCGGTGGATTTTATCTCCGAACCCGAAGATATCAGCTCTCATTTCCTTGGCTCTGACTACTGAATTCCGGCAGCGCCGCTCTACTTCCTGGTTGATCATGCCTTCCGTTTTTTTAATATCACTTTTCTTTGTAATATCAATGGTTTTGGGTGCTGCTCCGATCAGTTCTCCTGTTCCCTTGATCTTGATCTGAAAAGTGATCCCTTCCTTCTTGACTATCGGTTTTACCTTGGTTTTAATATCCCTGAAAAGAAATGATGTGTTTTTTGGGGTGGAGCCGAAGGCAATGGGAATTATCCCCCCCTGTGCCTCACCTTTGATAAATAGCAGCCCCTGGGTTTCCACCTCATTTAATCGTCCTGCCAGTTTTTCGCCGCGAAAGACTGCAGCTCCCGTTAAAGTGAAAACCTTCCGCTGGGGCTGGTCACCTTCACCGTTTTTTCCATCAGTTGCTGGTGTCTGCCTGATAGCTGATCCCTTCTCCGGTGGTGTAAAGGTTTTTAGAAAGGCCATAGAAGTTTCTCTCCCCGGGGTTACAAGGTCGTACATTACCTGAAAAAGATTTGTTCCCTGGGTTTTGGAGGTAAAAAATTTGTTGAGATTAAGTATATTAAAGACCTCAGTGG
>DUMY01000281.1 GCA_012839645.1 Syntrophomonadaceae bacterium | reverse complement strand
ATATCCAGCTTGTCCTCAGTATATGAGGTCAGCCTATACGACTTAAGTGCCCTATACCTTTCCTTATTTCTAAAGAACCTGAGGTGCTTTTTAAATGCACTTCGCAGCGAATCATCATCAACATTTAATTCCCCCATAATCAGTGTCGCTTTGTCAGTGGAGAACTCGGAGCTGTACTTTTGGATGTCCAGCAGGTAGTTTTCTCTGGGTGCCGGCTTGCCGTAAGGGGCGTATATAAGATAGTTGCTTTCTGTGTCTTTATGTTCCAGAATATATTTCACATAAAAGCTGTTTCTCCCGTTGAGCTTCAACACCTTGGCATCGGAGAAATTCAGCTCATCGATCTCATCTTTAAATTCTCCTGCATCATCATACCAGAAAACAATGTTTCTCTTTTTGCCGTCGGACAAATCCCTATATAAATATTCTTCGAGCAGCCTTTTAATTTCACTTTGTTCCATCGTATTCACCACTTATCCTTAAATCTTTGCTAGCAAGTTCCCGGACAAAGGTAGATTTCATTTTGAATCACTGTCACTTTCACTCCATAATAGCTTTATTTGACATACCCCCAAGACTAAAGTCATGGGATTCTGCTTTATTGAAGGATGCCAGCTAAGCCGATCTTTTTTTGTCTATGATTAAATTGTATCATGATATTAGATGCGAACACAGTATCTGATATTCAAAATCCAGCCTTGCCACCTCTGCCACCTCACACTTTAAATGAAATCGGTCGCATTGATAACTACGTCTTTATCATAATTTCCATCACTGTTAATACAGATCTCCACCCCGACGAATTCTGAATGGGGGATGCTCCAAAAGTACTAAGAAAATTAAAGGATAATATAATGCTTTGGGGAAATACCGTAATAATGGAAGAACTGTCTATTCAACAAATTTCCACAAAAAATGGTTAAATGGATAATGGGTGACATGCTTGTGTCATTTAGGTGTGATAACCTGGAATAGGATGATTAAACTGTTTGTGAAAGAGGTGAACTACCATTAGAGTCAGGTTTTGCTTAAATCCGGGGTCTCAACAGAGGGAAATGTCCATACCCCTGGAATTCAGAAAGCATTTTATTTCATTGACTAAAACGCTGCTGGGGGATTCGCCATTCAGCCAACGCTTTGAAGAACCAGCACCTGGCTACAGCCCATATGTATTCAGCATCCATTTTAGCAAAATCCATAGAGTCATTCCTGAGCAGGAGATTATGATAATCAGGCCGCCGGTATTTATGACTTTTTCAACTGGCCTTTTTGATCTAATGACCCATGTTTGCAACCGAGCAATTGTCATGAAAGATAAAGATACTGTCCTTGGATTAAATCTTGACCAAATACAATTATTGCCCAACAAGAAAATAAGGTCCAATGCTGTCAAGTTCCAGGTGGTGGGACATGCCGTTCTGAGGGGCAGGGATGATTATCTTGATAACACCGACGCATCTCAAATCGAGGAAGCTATAAACACCCATTTGCAAACGAAACTGAGTTTTCTTAATCAGAAAATAACACCACTTAATAATTCTGTATATAGCCCAATCAAGGTAATAGAATATCGCGAATTAGCTAAAGGTGTCTGCCAGCACTACGGAGGAAAGATAACCAGCATTAGAGGTAATATTACGCTAGCAGGATATCCAGCCAGTCTTCAATTTCTATACGATTATGGCCTGGGAGTTCGAACCGGCCAGGGTTTTGGATTATTAGAGGTGGTGAAACAGTTATGAGTAAATCGGATTTGACTGTATTTGATAACGCAAGGGTGGATGATTATGTTTCAGATATTGTAATATATCCTTCTTCGTGGTACTACAACGCTTGTGTTCAAGGCTTTCTGGAAGTACTGGCGTGGGGGATGGGGGAAGACGGCGACCGTTTAATTGAAGAACACATCCTCCAAAGTGATGGCAGAGTCATAATTCCAGGTGATTTGGCTGAGGCGATATTTAGCACTGATAATGTTCTTATGCCCGATGGTTATAATGAACGGCCAGTACCAAGTGAGTTGAAAAAGATGAAACGGATAGCCTGGTGGTGGGCAGCAGCCGGATATGAAGCTGGATTCATGAGAAAAAATGATAGGGGTAGCGACAAACCGTTTCTACTATTTCAGCATTGGTCAAACTCTTACCCCTATCATTTTTTCTCATGAATCCAGCTTCATATCCGGCTGCTGCCCACCACCAGGCTATCCGTTTCATCTTTTTCAACT
>DUMY01000171.1 GCA_012839645.1 Syntrophomonadaceae bacterium | reverse complement strand
TTAGCTGATCCCGATGCCTACAATAAAAAATATGCGTCATGGAGAATTGAAGACCTGCCGATGCTGCCCTCTAAACTAAAGCTTGTTGTGATCAAGCAGAGCGGCAGACAGTTCAATATCGTTAAAAAACAAATGCATAAAAAGGAAGTAGATAAAATTGTCATTGCCACTGACGCCGGACGTGAAGGCGAGTTGGTTGCCAGATGGATTATCGAAAAGGCCGGTGTCAATAAACCGATTAAAAGGCTATGGATCTCCTCTGTTACTGATAAGGCTATTAAAGAGGGTTTTAATAACCTGAGAGATGGCAAGGGGTATGAAAAGCTTTATGCCTCTGCTGCTGCACGTGCTGAGGCTGACTGGTATGTGGGTATCAATGCCACACGTGCCCTAACCTGCAAATTCAATGCCCAGCTTTCCTGTGGTAGGGTTCAAACCCCTACGCTGGCCATCATCGCTCAAAGGGAAGAGGAAATCCAAAACTTCAAACCAAGAACTTATTATGGCATCACTGCCTCAGCAAACGGCTTAAAGCTGATCTGGCAAGACCGGCGAAATCAAAACACCAGAACATTTAACAAGAACAAGTGTGATCAAATACTCAGGTCAATCCGGAAAAAAGATGCTGAAGTTATAGAAATAAAAAAAGCTTATAAGAAAAACTACCCTCCCCGCTTATATGATCTAACAGAACTGCAGAGAGATGCCCATAAGCTTTTTGGCTATTCAGCAAAGGAAACCCTTTCCATCATGCAAAACCTGTATGAAAGGCATAAGCTGTTAACCTATCCCCGGACCGATTCCAGATACATATCTACAGATATAGTTGATACCTTGAAGGATAGAATTAAAGCCTGTGGAGTTGGACAATATTCAAAGCTGGCTTATCAGGTATTGAAAAAGCCGATCAAAGCAAACAAATCCTACGTTGATAACAGTAAGGTTTCCGACCACCATGCCATCATACCCACAGAACAGAAATTTTTCGGCTCATTGAGTGAAAAGGAAAGAAAGATATATGACTTGGTTGTTAAACGATTTTTTGCTGTCTTCTATCCACCCTTCGAATACGAACAAACAACAATAAAAGCTAAGATAGGAAATGAGCTGTTTACCGCTAGGGGTAAAATTGTGCTCAACCAGGGTTGGAAAAAAGTCTATGACAACCAATTCGATGATCAAGAGGAAGAGGACAATGATATCGGTGAGCAAAAACTACCCTCGCTAAATAAAGGCGATATTTTGAAGGTTACCTCTGTTTCCCAAACCACTGGAGAAACCAGACCACCGAGGCCGTTTAATGAAGGAACCCTGCTGTCAGCAATGGAAAACCCCGCAAGGTATATGGCCGGTGAAAACAAAAACCTGATTAAAACAATCGGTGAAGCCGGGGGACTGGGAACAGTAGCCACCAGGGCTGACATTATCGACAAGCTGTTCAACACCTTCCTCATTGAAAAGAAGGGGCAGGATATTTTCCTAACCGCTAAAGGCAGGCAGCTCCTTGATTTAGTGCCTGATGATCTCAAATCTCCGGCACTCACTGCAGAATGGGAACAGAAGCTGAGTTCCATTGCCAAGGGCTCCCTAAAAAAAGATGCCTTTATTGATGAAATGAAGCGTTACGCCAAAACAGTTGTCAATGAAATCAAGAACAGCGAAAAAACCTTCAAACATGACAATCTGACCGGAAACAGATGCCCTGAATGTGGAAAATATATGCTTGAGGTTAACGGCAAGAGGGGCAGAATGCTCATCTGCCGGGATAGAGAGTGCCGGCATAGAATTAGCATATCCAAAAGGACCAATGCCAGGTGCCCCGAATGCCGTAAAAAGATGGAGCTGTACGGTGAAGGAGAAGGGCAAGTCTTTAGATGCAAATGCGGTTACAGAGAGAAGCTCTCTGCTTTTAATAAGAGAATGCAAAACAGGAAAAGCAGTGTTTCCAAGCGTGAGGTAGCAAAATATATGAAGAAACAGAAAAAGGCAGAAGATAAACCCATTAATACCGCTCTAGCAGATGCCCTCGCTAAGTTGAAGTAGACCAGCCAAGGGGACGGTCACTTTGGCAGGCGAACGACCAGCCACAAGAACCGTCCCCTTGGCAGGTCCGCACCTAAAGCCTCACCGTTAACTTCTCTCCGTACCGCATAATCTGTCTCAGGCATGCTGTCTGGCTGATCCGGTTAAAGATCTCATCCTTATACTGGGGAAACCAACGACTGCCGGCCAGAACAGTAACACCTGTACCCTTAAAGGCTTCCGGGTACATAGGGGTAGTTGCCCCTGTAAGAACAATTTCCCTTGCCTGATGACAATAAGAGATAACCGTGGAAAATGTCTCGTTGAGAAGAGATGAGCTGGTAATTACGACCAGATCACACTGGGGTAAAAGCTCCTTCTGCTGTTCTTCCGGGTAAACACCTTGAGATTCTGCCCTGTCGAATATAATCAGTCTCTCTACCTTCGGTTTCAACTGTTTAGCAACAGGTTTGATATTGCCAACCATTCCCACAACATCATCAGCTCGCGCAGCAAATGCATCAGCAGCATCCGCTACTTTGGAAGAAAGAGCATCATAATCGGCGGCAGCATTGCAGACCGCAATACCCAAAGCCGCGTTGAGGGGGTTCTTTCCCTTCAGCATCAAGGATGCCATATCTTGTGCATCCATACCTTCAAATCCATCATCAGGTAGTGAGGCACACCCACAAGTTATCTCATTTTTAAGAACATAAGCAACTCCGATTTCCCCACCGTCAAGCTGGACTGCTAACAGTTCCATACCAATACACACATCCTTGACCTTTTTCCCTTCCAAGCGTGGCATGGCACTTTCGTAAATTTTTTGCAGCATCACACTACACCCCTTTATAAATTTTCTTTAGCTCTTTTCCTTTCATACATTTCTTGATCAGCAATTGCAATCAACTCATCTACAGACACGTCCATGGATTGATCATACTGCATACACCCGTAGTTCCCTATTGCTGCCGTTGATAAATGTAAAACAGCTTGCATATCAAGGACGGCCCCTTCTCCCACAATCTGGCTTAAATCATTAAATTATCAATTTTCCTCATCATTGCCAGCAAATCCTTCTTTTCACCATCTGAATTGGAAATACATCTGTGGAACATGTAATTTTTGAGGTAATCTTCGCAGTTGTGGTAAAATAATACCAAACCTAATTTAATTTATTGTAAAATTCATTTTCAAAGGGGAAAAACCAATGAAGCTCATTCAAACCGGTAAAACAAAGGATGTCTATGCTTTGAAAGACGGAAATTACCTGCTTAAATTCAAGGATGATGTCACTGGAGAAGATGGTGTCTTTGATCCAGGTGCAAATACGGTCGGTTTGACCATCGAGGGAGCAGGCAAGGCAGGGCTCAGATTATCAAAATTCTTTTTTGAAATATTAAGAGATAAAGGGGTGCCTACCCACTATATCGATGCAAATATAGAAGAAGCGACAATGACAGTAAAGCCGGCAGCTGTATTTGGCAATGGCTTGGAAGTGATCTGCCGCTACAGAGCTGTTGGGAGTTT
>DUMY01000170.1 GCA_012839645.1 Syntrophomonadaceae bacterium | reverse complement strand
TATTAAAACGCATAACAATGCGGTTTTAGATGATATGGTATGCAAGATATTGCGTCTTTGGGGATTGGTTATTAGCGTACCTCTTGCATGCCATATCATCTAAAACCGCATTGTTATGCGTTTTAATACATGACATGGTATTCCATCCCATTATTACCAACCGTAACTTAATGAGTGATATGTATTGTCCTGTTAAATCGATAAAAACGCTACAAACCAATCCATTACAGGGAAAAACGGTTATTCAATATATGTGGATATTGTCGTCGACCTCCAGGGGTTTTTACGCTACCGTAGGTCGACGACAGGCAAATAGCAATGTTTAGTCCATAATTTCCAGTTGATATTATAATAACATCATCATCCTTCTTTAGTCCAGTAACCTCCAAGGAATAACATTCCAACAATAGATGGTATCAATGAACCCCTACCCCTTCACCCTCTCCCTAGCCAACTCATCACACCGCTCATTATAGTAATCACCGGCATGGCCCTCTACCTTATGCCACTCTAAACTGTGGATCTTTGTCAGTTCAATCAGCTCTTCCCATAAATCCCTATTTTCCACGGGTTTTTTCCCTGCGGTCAACCAGCCGTTTCTCTGCCACTTATCGATCCATTTTTTTTGGAAGGCATTAACAACGTAGGCGCTATCTGAGTAGAGGTGAACATAACAGGGTTCTTTCAACTGCTTCATTGCCTCTATAGGCGCGGTGAGTTCCATGCGGTTGTTGGTTGTGTCATCATCTCGCCCGCTGATCTCTTTTATATGGTTTTTGTAGATGAGTACCGCAGCCCATCCCCCGGGTCCTGGATTTCCGGAGCAGGCGCCATCGGTATATATTTTTACTTCCTTCATAATTAACCTCCCAATCATGATCATTTATACGTGTTACCTATACGATAAGGCAATATACGAGAACCATCTCTTTTTCCAACAACTAACAACTAACCACCAACTACTAATAACGGCTACCCACTTCTATTCTCCCGGACGTGTTTCCTGCCATACCAAAAAAAACCCTCTATTTTAACCGGGGTTTTTAAAACATAGCATATATCAGTATACTAAGTATATCTTAGAAAATATTGTACAGTGTCAGCCGCTCGCGCTCCGGGATGTGATCTAAAAGCATGATTGCTTCATTAAACTCAGCAATGGCATTTGTCGCATCCTCTGCTTCAATAAATGATCTGCCACGGGTTAGTCTCATCTCGATGTTATCCAGTTCAAAGTGATCTGTGAACATCGCCCAGTTTTCGTGCGCCTTGCTCCAGTTCTTATTAAACTTGGCATAAGCATCTCTGCTTTCCTTCCATCTTTCCTGTTCCACCGCCTTTTTTACTTCCTCTAATTCCACTACCAGTTGAGATGCGCTGCGGTCCAGGTAACGCTGAGAATATACTCCACCGAATCCGATAAGGCCAACAACAATAATTATAATGACATATGAGCCTATGATACGGTTCATAAATAATCATCCCTGCCTTTCAAAAAGAAGTCGATCTTGCCTTCGGTGGTATACTGTGCAAAGAACACTTCCCTCAGGTCATTGATCTGCTGTGCCTGGGCTTGCTGCTGCAACACATCTAAAGTGATCCCCACCAACTGGAGGTTTCGCAAAATTACCTTGCCATCCATGATCACTGATATGGGAAAATGGGGTTCCTCCACAGGAGTTCCTAAGTCTCTGGCAGTAGGTGGTTTGACATCTGCTTTGGGAATAACGCTGATTGAACCGTTGGTTTCCAGTACTGCATAAGCAATATCGGAGATATTGGGATACTCTTTACTCCTGAGTTGCTCGAGGAGGTCGCTGATGTTGATCCGAACAAGACGCATCATTTCGCGGACCGGTTTCCCATTATTGATTAAAATTATTGGGTTCCCACAGATAATCTTTCGTGCCTTTTCACTGTACAGTATGATCAGTGAGATGATAATCTGGACAACCATTAAGACGAGAATACCGACAATACCGTTTATCAGTGGTATCCCGGTGTCGCTCATGGGAATTACAGCCAATTCAGCAATTACAATAGTGATCACCAGCTCAAAGGGCTGTAGCTGTCCGATCTGGCGCTTCCCCATCAAACGCATTACAACAACAAGGAGCGTATAAAGTATTAGTGCCCGTACGGCAACTAAAAGCATCTCTTCACCCCTTCAAAACCTCAAACTTTATTTTAACCGTCTGCCTGGAATTAAATGCACGCAAAAGACTGCCATGAGGGGCAGTCTTTTGCATCGTTTATTGGATGGTGGAGGCCACTCGGTTTTATTTTCCTATGTCTTTGTTAGTGTTGTAGGTAGGTTGCCCCCCACTGGTACTGCTTGTAAACGAGCTGGGTCTGGGAGTGCTTGTGGCGGACCCACCATCCCCATCAGCCTCACCCCTGCCGAATTCTCTGGACATTTCAAAAGAAGTGGAAGCATACTGTTGTCCACCCGGGGAGAATGCCTGGCCTCCCGGAGAGAATGTCTGCTGACCCACTCCGATTTGTCCACCACCTATCGGCGGCTGTGTACTGTAGGTAAACTGCCCTGGAGTAGTATACTGTGTGCTGGTTGTTGTTGCCAGCTGTTGAAGCTGCTGAGAAACTTGGTTTACCAACTGCATACAACGCTGCATCTGCTGAGCAGCCGAACGCTCACTCTCCGTCATTTGGCTCAACCGGGAGACATTTGTCTGCTCGTTCTGGCTCAGTTGACTGCAGATCTGGGAGATCTGGTTGAGACTTTGCTGAATTCCTTGAATATTCACTACTGAGAACACCTCCAAATTAATTTATCTATATTATCCCTCCCACTCCCTTCTTTATGCGCCGTGATAAATAACACTGGATAAATACTTGACACCAACCTGCTCCAGAATTAACCTTACAGAGAAAGCAATCGTAAAAATATTAGGAGTGAAAGCTGTTGGAATTCTACCGGGCGAGGCTGGCTTTATCCTCATTGTCCATTTACAGGAACTTACTGGAAGATACGGTGATTAAAAAATTTGCCGAGTTAATCAACTGCCTCTGTGCTAAGAAAGATGCAGCAGCATTTCTTAACCTGTACACTGATTTCTTCTTTACACTGGTCTCCTTTAATATATCTTTTTCAAACTACATCATCGACCAAATCATCTGTGATAACAATCCCTTTTCCCAGTGCTGTACAAAAGGGGAGGAATACAGCCTGCTGGCAAATGCCGCAAAAGGAGACCTAGAGTCCCTGCAGCATGTGGCTGAAATTTCCCCGGCTAAGATTAAAGCACAGGCTCAAACACTGTACGGCTTGGAGCAAAGCTTGCTCTCAGGGCTGCCTGAATGGGAATACCATGATCCCCAAGGAACTGTCCTCCATGGTGCCGCAGCTGCACCGGGCTTACCAGTGGTCAACCCCTCGTGGCAACAAATAGAAATCAAGAATAAATTAGCTCAGAGCAACAATTGGAGTGACTGTCTCCCTGACTTGACTCGCTTCTACCGGAAAGAGGGTACAGGAATTTTTGTACAGTACTACGCCTTTATCTGGGAACACAGTGCGAACACGGGGTCAGGAAAAGCCACCCCTTTAAAGAAACCTGGGTTCGCACTGTGTTCCCAGATAAAGGCGTAGTACTGTGCAAAAATTCCCGCACCAACTTCCCGGTAGAAGTGAGTCAAGTCAGGGAGACAGTCACTCCAATTGCTGCTCTGAGCTAATTTATTCTTGATTTCTATTTGCTGCCGCGAGGAGTTGACCACTGGTAAGCCCGGTGCAGCTGCGGCACCATGGAGGACAGTTCCTTGGGGAT
>DUMY01000169.1 GCA_012839645.1 Syntrophomonadaceae bacterium | reverse complement strand
TAAATGACAAGAATTTAGAAAAACCGAATTTTGAAGGGGCAAAATATGTATGTAACCCACCTTTAAGACCACAAGAAGATGTTGATTTTCTGTGGGAAGCAATTCAGAACGGCTGGATTCTGGCAGTAAGCTCTGACCATTGTGCCGTTATCGGCGGTTTTGCGATTGCTAAACATAAGGGCATCAATGATTTTAGCAAGATACCGCCCGGTGCCCCAGGAGTTCAAGATCGTCTGCATATGATTTGGACTTATGGAGTTGAAAAAGGCAGGATTTCCCGAACGAAATTTGTTGGCGTTTGCTGCACAACACCGGCTAAAATTTGTGGTATATATCCGCAAAAAGGGGAAATTGCTGTTGGGTCAGATGCAGATGTAGTTATTTTTGATCCCGATTACAAAGGTGTTTTCAGCGTAGAAACTAGTTTGCATGACACTGATTACAACGCTTTTGAAGGCTTTGAACAAATAGGAAGAGCAGAAAAAGTATTCCTTAGAGGAAGTCTGGTAGCTGAAAACGGTAAATTCCTTGGCAAAGAAGGTCAGGGTCAACAAGCAATGGCTAAACCATATGGTTTATGCTATTGCGGTTTTAAAGAATAGTTAATGCGCAGACCATATTACCGACATTGTTGCATGCAAACTGGGCAGTATTTGGTGAAAAAACCCTCCAACAAGTGGGTTTTTTCGCTGCGAAGCTGCAGAATTCAGTTGATAAAACTTCACCCGTGTTAACGGGCAGGGATTATGTTGCTATTCATAATTCTCATCCGCGATCACGATAACAGCAAGCGGTGTCCAGTGTTTGTATTCCCCATCTCCGATACACTCTTCTTGCCTGTCGAAACAGCACTTTAGGCCGTCTTTGGTTTTAATCCCATTGTTGCAGTTCTCACAGTTGCGAACCTCTGTTTCAGGTTTCTCGGACAATGTTCCGAAGATATCGACATCGTTGTTCATACCCAAACACCCCTTATAGCAATCTTTATATTAATAATTATATCAAAATGACCGGTTCAAACAATCCCGGCCTGAGACGCGGGGACGGTTCTCACGTCTCACAGGGGGCGGTATATCAGCTTTTTTCCAACGACTAACGACTAACCACCAACCATTAAATAACTATCTTCTGTACACCATATCCCTCCACAAGCCACAGCGGTAGTTTTTGCAAATAGGGGGTCGTTTTTCCCAGGGAATTATGCAGCCTTGTTCGCTCAGATACTCACAGGCATGGGAGTGGATTTTTTGTGGCAGGGGATCAACCCCATATTCCTCTCGCCTGCCGCCGCCGTAAGCTCTTGTTGTATCTTCATGCAGTTTCTTGGGATTCAGGTTGTAAGGGGGGCCGTAGACATAACAGCATTTGCCGCCGCAGTCCGCGCACAGTGAATCATCGCGGTATTCTTCCATGAGTAAAGACATACAACACCATTCCTTCCTAGGGTTCCTTTCAAGGAACTGATTAAGTTAACATGCCTCCGAATGAGTATGGTGTTATAATAAGGGAGTTGGATTGGATACTCAGTTAAAATATATATGCTTTTCGAGCCAACAGTATTATCTGGGGAGTGTAGAGAGGCATGCCCTCTCTTTGTGTTGCCAAGAAGGCTGGGCTTAATAAAGTGTATTAGCTTGCAAAAAAAATGGAGAAAACTATAGAAGGGTATTTCATATGATGTCTATAAATATATTGCAAGTTGGGAAATAGTTATCCAAATGTCAGTTCCCCAAATTATTGTATTTATATAGTATGCGAGAAGATGGGGTTTTGCAAGGTAAATTCTGTTGGAATAGGAGGATTTCATGCGGAGGAAACGGCTTTTACAAATACTCATTGTAGTAGTTGCTCTGGTTCTCTTAGGAAGTGGATTAGGGATCTGGTCTAATTTTATGTGGTTTTCTTCACTTGGATACAACAGGGTGTTTTGGACACTGTTGTTGACACGCTTTGTTGTGGGGGCTGTTGTCTTTTTAGTTTTTTTCGCTTTTTTTCAGGCAAATTTTTGGTATCTTCACCGCTCTTTACCCACCTTTCAGGTTATTGATATCCATACCCGTGTTTATGAAGTCTTTATAAGCCCCTTACGCCGGATTTTCTCGTCTAAGGTAGGTAAGCTCCTGACCAGCGGATTGAGTGCCCTTTTCGCATTGATTTTTGCTATAGGTATGAGCACCCGCTGGGAGGTTTTTCAGAAGTTTTTCTATGCGTTACCCTTTGGGCGCCCTGACCCTGTCTTGGGCAAAGATGCTTCCTTCTATATCTTTAAGCTACCTTTTTATGAATTACTGCAGTCCTCAATTACTTCTGCTGTGATCCTGATGTTGATTATCTGCGGAGTAGTTTATTTCTTTCTTGCCTCCAGTGAGTTTCTTAAAGGAGGCTGGCGCGTCTTTTCCCCGATCAAACTGCACCTGGCCTCTCTTATCGCCGGGCTGCTGGTTTTGAAGGCTTGGGATTACTATCTTTCCATTTTCGGACTGTTGACCACCGGGCAGGGATCTTTCTTCGGTGCGGGCTTTACAGATGTCCATGCCCGTATTCCGGCTCTAAAGATCCTTATTGTGATCGCATTGTTAGCCGCTCTCTTAGTCTTTATCAGCCTTCTGCGCGGGAAGGTGCTTCCGGTGGCTACCGGTGTCGGTATGCTGGTGATCGCCTCCCTGCTTGTGGGCGGCCTGTACCCTTATGCTATTCAGAAATTTCGGGTGGAGCCTAATGAATTCAGCCGCGAAAAGAAATACATTGAGCACAACATCGCTGCAACTCGCTACGCTTATGGGCTGGAGGGAGTCAAACCTGTAAGCGTGATTACAGATGAAGCAGAAGAAGCAGGGGAAGATATTGTGGAAAAAAACCGGATTACCCTGGCAAATATACGCCTCTGGGATTTCCGCCCCATCCAGCAGGTCTACAACCAGATGCAGCAGCTGCGCCGTTATTACAGTTTTCACGATGTGAATGTTGACCGCTATCGTTTTGGTGATGACTACCGGCAGGTGATGATCTCCGTGAGGGAATTGAACCAGGATAAGCTGTCTGAGCGTGCCCGCACCTGGGTGAACCGACGCCTTCAGTATACCCATGGTTATGGCGCAGTGGTCAGCCCGGTGAACGAGGTAACTGCTGAGGGTCGTCCCCTTTACCTGCTGGAAAACATACCACCTCAGCCGGCATTTAGTGAGGTCGAGGTTGAGCGGCCGGAAATTTACTTTGGTGAACTGACCGACAGCAATGTTGTGGTTAATACCAAAATTGGGGAATTCGATTATCCTTCAGGTGAGAAAAACATTTACTGCAGCTATCAGGGGAACGGTGGTGTGCAGCTCACACCTTTTCGCCGACTCCTCTATGCCCTACATTTCAAAGATATGCGGTTGTTGTTGAGTTCAGATATTACCTCTGAAAGCCGTATCCTCTATCAGCGCACTGTACAGGATGCCAGCCGGCTGGCCCCTTATCTCCATTTTGACAGCGACCCCTACCCGGTTGTGGTGGATGGACGCATATTTTGGATCCTGGATGCCTATACAGTAGCCAGCCATTATCCTTACTCCGATATGAGGGAAGGCATCAATTATACTCGTAATTCGGTGAAGGTGGTTGTGGATGCCTATAATGGAGAGTTCAAATTTTATGTAAGTGATCCCACCGACCCGATGGTCGGGGTTTACGATAGGATTTATCCTGGGCTTTACCGTCCCTTGTCTGAGATGCCCGACTCCCTACGGGAGCACCTGCGCTATCCTGTGGATCTGTTCAAACTCCAGGCAGAGGTTTTTGCCGAATACCATGTCCAGGATGCACGAGTTTTCTATAACCGTGAGGATGAATGGTCCGTTCCCCATGAGAAATTTTCCGATGACAGCCAGGAGATCGAGCCGTACTATACCATGATGAAGCTTTCCGGTGAGGAAAATGAAGAATTCGTATTAATTCTCCCCTTTACACCGGTGAACCGTGAAAATGCTGTGGCTTGGTTTGCAGCGCGTTGTGATGGTGACCATTATGGTGAAATGGTTGTTGATGTCTTTCCCAAAGACATACACGCCTATGGCCCTATGCAGGTGGAAGCCAGCATCGATCAAGATGGCGAAATATCAAGCCAGCTCACCCTCTGGAACCAGCACGGTTCCCAGGTGATCCGTGGGAACCTGATCACTGTTCCTCTGGCAGGGAAACTCCTCTATGTTGAGCCCCTCTTCCTGCAGGCAAAGGAGAGCGCCATGCCTGAATTGACCCGGGTGATTGCTTTTTATGATGGTAATGTCGTCATGGAAAAAGATCTCTGGAGCGCCTTAAATAAACTGTTCGGGGTGGAGGGAGGTACCCCCAGCCCTCAACCCGATGACCTTGATGACGCTGATGATGCTCCAGAAAGTACGGAGGGGCTTGCCCAAAAGGCAAATCAGCTTTATAAAAAAGCAAATGATCATCTGCGAGCTGGGGATTGGGCAGAATACGGCAAAGCCATCGATGAACTGGGCAAGCTGCTGGAAGAGATGGTGGGCAAGGAAGCCCAAGACTGATACTTTTCTAAAAGGCGGGAATCATAAACAGCAAAAGGGGTGTAGCAGTTGGATCCCGAAAAAGCACAGCAGATTGTCGAGTCATTGGGAGTTGTCGAGGTATTATATTTTGGATCTCCTGTATGGATTGAAAAAGTAGAGGGTGAAGATGCCAATGTGAGATACCTGGAAACAGGTGATCAGATTCGAGTGCCAGTGTTCGAATTGGTAGAGGGTGGCTCTATCGGGGGTGAGGGGACGCTAAAATCGTAGGCTGACAACAGTAAGCCTACGATTTTTTGCCATCTCTCTGCAATTACCGATGTTATATTTCCCCTATCAAAACCAGATCAGGATATCGGCCCTCCTGATCTGCTTGGCCTGCTGTGATTTATTTGTGATTTTTCCTTGTAATATAAAGGATTTGGGGCCAAGCAGATCAGGAGGACCGATATCCTGATCTGGTTTTGATAGGGGAAATATAACATCGGTAATTGCAGAGAGATGGCAAAAAATCGTAGGCTGACAG
>DUMY01000255.1 GCA_012839645.1 Syntrophomonadaceae bacterium | reverse complement strand
CTCTGCTCCCTCTCCTGCTCCTACAGCAAGGGGCAGCATGGCAAAGATGGCTGTCAGGGCGGTCATAAGCACCGGCCGCAGCCTGATAGGCCCCGCCTGCAGGATGGCCTCCCCTCGAGAGAGACCCCGGGAGCGCAGCACATTGATATAGTCCACCAGTACGATCCCGTTTTTCACCGCCAAACCGGCCAGGAGAATCACCCCTATATAGGCAGCGATGCTGAAGGTCATCCCGGTGAGGACAAAAGCCAGGATCACGCCGATCAAAGCCAGGGGTATGGTGAACATGATCACCAGGGGATGTAATAAGGATTCGAACTGGGAAGCCATCACCATATAGATCAAGACAATCCCTAAAATCAGGGCAAGCTTTAAGGCGTCAAAGGACTCGATCATCTGTTCTTGCTCCCCACCGTAGGTGATGCTGTAACCTGGCGGCAGATGCATTTGATCCAGTTCTGCGCGGATGTCCTCCATCACACTGCCCAGTGAACGGCCGTCCAGATCAGCATAGATGGAACAGGAGCGCGACTGGTTCTGGCGGGCGATCACCGCGGGTGTCTTGGCCTTTTTTAATTGGGCGATCTCCTTTAGGGGAACCTGGATGCCTAAGGGTGAGGAGATACGCAGGCTTTCCAGGTCTTCAAGGTTTGCACATGCCTCTGGAACAAGACGCACCCGCAGATCCACCTCCTGGCCGCCGCTGCGGTACCTGGTAGCCACCTCACCGGACATGGCTGATTTCAGGGACTGGGCTACCTGGTAGGTTCCCAAGCCATAGGATGCTGCCTTTTCACGGTCCAGCTTAACCTGGATCTCAGGTTTCCCCTCTTCCAGTGATGTTTTCACATTGCTGGTGCCAGGCACTTTGCTGATGATGTGGGCAATCTCCTCTGCATTTTCCTCCAGGACATCTATCTCATCACCCTGGAGAGAAATGCTCACCGGAGATTCCACAGCCATGCCCATGGATTTGGGGTCGGTCTCGGCAACCTCAATCTTTGCTCCGGGCAGCTCTGCCACCTCTCTCCGCAGTTTCTTAGCCACCTCACCTGCACTTCTTTGGCGCTCTTTTCTAGGAAGCAGCCGTGCCTGTAGGGAGGCCTTGTCGGGATCAGCTGCCTCCACAATGCTCATCGCACCGGATGATCCTACAGTTGTAAAGACGGTGTCCACCTCGGGTATCTTTTCACAGAGCATTTCCACCTCTTCTGCAATTTTAGCTGTTTCCTCGAGGCCGGTGCCACAGGGCATCTCGATGGCGATGGAGACCTCTCCCCCCTCTATCTCGGGCAGGAACTCCCTGTCCAACAGTGGATATAAGGCAACTGAGAAAATAAAGATACCCAGGACCGTGAGCAGCACTTGTTTCCGGTGCTTCATCGACCATTGGAGCAGGCTGCGGTAGCCGCTGTCCAGGGCATCCAGGGCACGCCCCCAGGTGATCATGATTTTGCCGTAAAGTGTCTTTTCGTCATGCCTCTCTGTCACCTTTACCAGGCGGTTAGCCAGAACCGGCACCAGGGTCAGAGCCACCAACAGAGATGCCAGGAGAGCAAAGGAAACTGTAAGGGCAAGCTCTTTGAAGATCTGTGAGGCGATTCCCTCGATAAAGATCACCGGCAGGAAAACCACCACATTGGTGAAGGTGGAAGCGGTAACTGCCATTGCCACCTCCTGGGCCCCTGCTGTGGCTGACTCCCATGCGGAACAGCCCGCCTCACGGTAGCGGAAGATGCTCTCTAAGACAACGATGGAGTCATCGACGATCATCCCCACACCCAATGCCAGGCCGCCTAATGAGAGCATGTTGAGGGTGAAGCCGGCAAAGTACATCATGATAAAGGTGGTGATGAT
>DUMY01000168.1 GCA_012839645.1 Syntrophomonadaceae bacterium | reverse complement strand
TCTAGTTCTTGGCAGAATGCCAGGATATCAAGGTAATCCCCTTTGACGCTGAGCAACAGGGGAACCTCTATTATTGAAGAGTTTTCTTTGACTTCTTCAGGAGTGAGCCCGGTAACCTCAACCCCCACAGCCTTTGATAACTCTCCTAATAGGATTAAGGGTGCTCCATCCCGTATTTCTATCTCAAAGAGCTTCTCCAAATCTGCTATTTTGCTGTTGATCTCCAGCAGCTTCTCCTGCTCATTTTCCTGTGCAGCGATGCCCCCCTCAACATGAGCCAACTCCCCACGGGCAGCTGCCAACTCCCTTGTCAGCCGGTTATATCCCCATAACTGGGCAATAAGACACATAAATAGTAAACAGCAGACAGCTGCTGTCAACTGAAAGAGGAGCTTTAACTTTCCGTAAGCACCCACAGCTGGTCTCATATTCATTCCACCTCTTTAATAGAAGCCGAAACTTGAAAACTCATTCCGTCAGATGTAAGGGTAACATTATCCAATGCCAGTTCCTGAAAATAGGGCAGCTTTCCGAGTTCCGTGAGAAATATCCCCACAGCCGAAAGATCATCTGTGCTGCCTTTCATAATGATGTCTTTATCTGAGATTTCTTTTGCTGAATCAGCTTCTGAATCAGCTTTTTGCTGCCGGCTACCCATCTCCAATTCCACCAACCATAGGCCCCCAGGTGCAATACGGTTCAAATCCAGAAGCATCTCCGACAATTCCTGTTTTTGGGAAACTATCGCTGTGTATTCCCGGTAAAGCTCTTCTGCTTCTGTATATTCCTTCTGCATATCCTTTACACTCCTGTAAGCCGGGGCTAGATCCTGTATATCTTTTCGTGCAGCAGCCAGTTCCTTTTTCAAGTTTGTACATTTCCCAGCAAAGATCCAACAGCTGCAGAGGAAAATAACTGCCAGCAGAGCAGCTCCTGCAATAAGGCAGTAAATTTTATGCAGTCCTGTACACTGCAGTTCAGGAGGAAGAAAATTTGTTTTATAGGAATGGAAGTTCATCAGATTACCTCTCTTAAAGCCAGACCCACTGCAACAGCAAAGGTCCCGTCTATCTCTTTTTGACGTAGTTCCGGTATGACAGGTCTACCCAGTTCTGCGGGTACCTCAATAACATCCTGTAGATAGTCCAAAAGCCCTTCCAGTCTGCAGGCACCGCCGGTCAATATTGCTTTCTCCACAGGGGCATTTTCTTGGTTGGAGTAATAGACAAGTGAACGGTGAATTTCACTGGCTATGCCATTCAGGGCATCAAAATCCTCAAACATACAGGAAGAAGTGCACTGCAAAAGGTCACCACCTGCGGACAGCGTCCTGATGAACCTGATGATGCCATTACTGACGATTAAAATTGTGGTGAATTTCGCTCCAAGATCAATGATCACCCTGTTGTCACAGGTATCCCTGGCGAAAAGCCGCCATAAGGCAAAGGCAGACAGGTCGATAGCTGCTAATGATAACCCCGCCCTGGAGAACATCTTGTAGCAGCGATAAACTATATCCTCTTGCACAGCAAGCAGAAGAAGTTCTTGGCTTCCACCTGGCTGTACCATATCCAGAGGCACATATCTGATCAACATTTTTTCGGAAGAGGGAAGAAGCCTTTCCATTTCATAACTTACCGCAGCTTCCAGTTCCTTTTTATTCAATTGAGGGAACTGGACTATACGCGAAACCACATCTCCATCACTGACACAGGTGATCACATCCCTGGTTCCGGGAGGAACCACCTCTTTTAGGGCGGAGACCAAAGCATCATCTTCTGCTGCAGGTGTAGGAGATTTTCTCAGTGATACAACTTCCAATCCTGAGTCATTTTTCTGTACCTCAGCCATTTTTATCAGGGATGTTCCGATATCAACACCAATAAAGCTTTTACGGCTCATCACGCCTCCCCTTTCCAGAATAAGATGCTCAATGCTCAGTATGACAAGATAGGTGACACCCTCTTCCAGGACAATATGCTTAGTGTGACTAAGCTGGAAGGCGGAAATTTATCTACCATACTATCCTGATAAATAAAGTTAGCGTTCTCTCCCATTTGCAGGGTATATGCAGTGATGCTTCCCTGAAGCTCACTCCCCTCACCCAAAGAGACTTCATCCTGCCCGTAGATCAACAGGAAGGCACAAGCATCACTGGCAACCGTTACAGGTCCTGCAGCCATAATACAGAGTGAATCCTGCAACCCACCTGGGATAAGATCACCTGTAACACATACAGCCCCGTCAACAACAATAATTCCTTTTCCTGTATACTCCCCTGCAATCTCCAGGTCACCATCAATATAAGTAAGCCCGGCAAGCTTCAGGCTGCCCTGCCATAGCTGCAAACCCTTGAGGGCCTTGTCCGCGCCTTTACGGAAAAAAGAAAGATCCACCTCCGGAAAGGAAGGCAGCTTAATTTTCAGTTCTATCGACTGTCCTGGATAAAGGCCACCCTCCACCTGTCCTCCCTCCTCATCCACAAAGATTTCACTGTTGGACCAGATACCTCCGCTGACAAATGCTTTCTGGATAATGACATCCCCTGCCGCTCTGATATCACCCTCAACAACTGCATTATCCTCTACCTGTACATCCCCTGTTACCTGAACATTTCCGACAACCTGACAACCAGGACCGGCTGTAAACATTCCCTTCCCCTTAATATCTCCTGTTAAGTAAGTATCATCTGCCAGCACAATATCGCCGCCGGTATAAAGATCACCATCAACCAAATTCCCCAAAAAATGAAAGGCACCGCAGGTATAAAGATCCGATTGGACACAACTGCCGGGGTAAAAAAGAGAAGGATTTTCCATGGGAGATGATATCCATAGTCCCCTCCTAAAATCCAGGGACATGTCCACCTTGATCCTTGCCTGCAGTGTGCAGCATGCCTCCTGATAGGTGCCCAGGCTTTCTATTAAAAGAATGATTTCATTTTCGTTTCCGTTCTCCCCGGATACCTTGACATACTCTATCAATCCACCGGCGTAATTCGGGGAAATATAATCAGGAACAAGATCCAATCCCTCATCAGAATCCAAATCTTCCAAAGACAACTGCCCGCATCTTATTATAGGTACGGCTTTTTCGATCCCTGCCTCAGCGATGTAGTTCGCCTTTTTCTGGCGGATTTCCGACCCCGTGTTCCTGCGCAGCGATGTAGCCAGTGCAACCGCAGCACTCCCCATCACAAAAATAAAAGCTGTCAATATAATAACCAGCGCCAGCCCCTGCCCCCTATCATCTGTCATCACAATCACAACATCACCCCATCAAAACCGCCTACCTGCTAAAAGTTTCACCCAGCAACACAAGGGCAAACCTGTCATCTCATTTACCAACCACCAAACAGACTCCTGTTGTTACCTCTTGAGTACCGCTTGCCCCTTTCTCCCCTTGTATAACAATATCCACAAGATGCAGATCAGGCTCATACTGAAAAAATACCCCGACAATGTTGCTGGCAAAGGGCAGCCATACTCCGTTGATATAGGTTTCCAACTCCTGATCAACAGCATCATAGCGGAATCCGCAATATTCACCCACACTGATAAAATTGACCTGCCGCCCATCATTGATAATATTGATGCTCCCGGCCTCTGCTTCTTTGAGCTCACTGCTCATCTTGTTCAGAGCTATACGCAGGCTTTCCTGTACCTCGACCCTTTGACTGGCAACAACATAACTTGCAGCACCCCTAGCCTGGATATAAGAAATAACAGTGAACAGAAAGGCAAAGATCGTCAAACCAATAATAATTTCGACAAGTGTAAAGCCGCGCTGATTCACCATTACCACCAGTACTTATCCGCAGTTAGGGATATCTCTCTGGATTCTCCCGGGTCATGTTTAATGAATGAAACATTAATTGTCTGCAGGTTAAAACCGCTGTCAACAGCGATGATACTCAAATTATCCCGGTAGGGTCTGTCGCGAAGAATAATATAGGTGGTCTCCTGGGCAGCCGGAGGAATAACCCAACCTGGTTCAACAAAGGCTTTGCCGGAGCCGGGATCAAAGCCGGCTATTTTTCTTACCTGACCCGCTCCTACTCCACTGATCAGTGCCACCATATACTCACTGGAGATATCTGATCCTTCACCCTCCAGTTCAATGTAATTACTGTCTCCATCCAAAGCAAAACCCTTCTGAGATTTATGAAGAGCCTTGATCTCTTCACAAACTTCCTGAACTCTGTTGAGAGATTTAATATCATGTGAAGCAGTGGAAACAAAAAAGGTGCTGCAAGTAAACAGTTTAATCAGTGACAGAGAAACAACTGCCATAATCACTACTGCTGCGGTCACCTCGATGAGGGTGCTGCCACACTGCTGCCGTATATCAAAAACCTGAACTGGAAGGATCCACAACCGCGGGTTCTTCTGATCTCCCGTTTTTTCCGCGGCCAGCCACCACCTTGTTTTGATGAATTTGATCATATCCGGTTCTGATGACATAACAGTTATCTATACCCCCATTAGATCCCACATCAATTTGGTACTCCTTGCCCCAGGGGTCTTTGGCTTCTGTGTCCAAGCCTGCCAACACCTGATCCGCCGAGTCTTTCGGGTAAGAGCCATGCTCTGCATACCAACTGTCCACTGCTCCCTGCATAACAGAGATCTGGCTCTTTGCCTTAATAACTTTAGAGTTTTCAATGTAGCCATCGTAAAAACCAATTCCCCCTGCGATCAAGAGGCCTATGATCACCAGTACAACAATCATTTCCATCAAGGTAAAACCCTTTTCAGTTGAGGAAGAGCTGTTCTTAATCAAATAACTTCCTCCCATTTCACGGCTACAGCGAACCGGAAAGCCCGAACAGGGGTAGGTAAATGGACAGGGCTATGAAACCCACCATAATGCCTACAACGGTGATTAAGGCAGGTTCCAGCAGACTTGCCATCCTGGTAATGGTAACTTCCACATCCTGATCGTAATAGCTGCCCAATTTCTCCAAAATTTCTACAAGAGCACCTGATTCCTCACCGGTTTCGATCATGCTTACAATCATCTTAGGGAAAACTCTGCTTTTCAAAAACGCCGGGGCAATTCTTTCCCCTGCCTCTATCCCCCGGCGCGCCTCGGATATCTCTAAAGCAGCGATGCTGTTCCCGACCACTTTTTCTGTAACAGCCAGAGACTCTAACAGAGGAAGGCCGCTTTTCAGGAGCATAGATAGGGTATGAGCAAACCTTGATATGGTGATGCCTATTGTAATGGAGCTAACTCCTGGCAGTGTGAGAAAGAGCCTGTCCCTTGTGGTATAAACAATTTTTATCTTTTGGGCATACTTCACAGCCAAAAATAACAGGGGTAGAGAAAGCACAACCACCGGTGAATACTGCCGCAGAACGCTGCTTAATGCCAGCAGCAAACGTGTTGCTGCTGGGAGGCTGGCTCCCACCTGCTCAAAAACATCAACAAAAATAGGTACAACATACACCAGCAGAACAGCAACTGCCAGAAGGGCAACCACAGCTACCAGGACAGGATAGGTCAAGGCAGATTTGATTTTCTCCCTGACCTGTACCTCTTTTTCAAAATTATCAGCCAAGCGCTCCAGTGCTAGGTCCAGAGAACCGCTGACCTCAGCTGCTGTAAGCATATTGATCATGATGGGGGGAAGGGAGTCACTATTTGCATGAAAGGCCTCAGATAGGCTTTTTCCTCTTTCCAGGGACACAACCGCTTCACTGATAACCTTTTGCAGCAGTTTATCAGTTGTCTGCTCCCCCAAATCATGCAGGGACTGAAGCAAGGGAATCCCAGCAGCATTCATAATGGCGAACTGACGGCAGAATACAGCCAGTTCTCTTATCCTGACCCTTCCTTTGGGCAGTTGGATCCTGGGCCTTAGAACCCGTTGGGAGATATTTATCACAAAAAGATCCTTAGAGTGCAGAAGTCCGAGCGCCGCCTGGCGAGTGTCCGACTTCACCTTTCCCGTCACCTGTTCCCCCGCAAGATTCCTAGCTTTATAATAAAAAGAGGTTTCCATACAAAGACCTCCCTATAGACGCAGCAGCCTTCTAGGAATATTCGATAATTTTTCCTCTTCTCGGGCTACCCGCATCACCTCTTGAATAGTGGTAATTCCACGCAGGGCTTTCCAAATACCGTCCTCCTCCATGGAGATCATCCCTTCCTCCAGGGCAGCACTCCTCAATTTTGATGTAGGTGCCCGCTGCAGTATTAATTTCTGCAAGTCCATAGAAACTTCCAGGATCTCGTGGATGGCACTGCGGCCGCGGTAGCCAGTGTGGCTGCACATGCTGCAGCCTTTAGCAAACCGCACCATCTTTTGATAGTTAACAACCCCTGCTAAGGTTAGTTCCAGCTCATTCATCTGGCGGTTTTCCTGGCAGTGGATACATACCCGTCGCACCAGTCGTTGGGAAACCACACCTAACACCGAAGAGGCAGCCATAAAGGGCTCAACACCCATATCTACAAGTCTGGACAGTGCCCCTGGCGC
The DNA here is from genome assembly GCA_012839645.1 of Syntrophomonadaceae bacterium. GTDB lineage: Bacteria > Bacillota > DSM-12270 > Thermacetogeniales > Thermacetogeniaceae > Syntrophaceticus. The sequence continues at coordinate 9,943 of DUMY01000168.1, read as the reverse complement.
ATCATTGGTATGCATTGTCGATAACACCAGGTGGCCCGTTGTGGCCGCCCGCACTGCGATTTTCGCAGTCTCCAGGTCGCGGATCTCCCCGATCATAATCACATCCGGGTCCTGCCTTAAGATCGACCGCAGATATGTGGCAAAGGTAGCCCCCGCTTTGCTGTTGATCTGGGTTTGGTTGACACCTTCCAATACATATTCCACCGGGTCCTCAACAGTAACAATGTTTTTTTCCACACTATTGATGTTTTTCAAGGCTGTAAAAAGCGTAGTCGATTTACCACTTCCGGTGGGACCTGTAACTAGAAGTAACCCGCTGGGTCTTTCTAGAAACCCCCGCATCATTTCATAATTTCTTGGCGAAAAATTGAGGTTTTCCAGAGTGTAATTCTCAATGCTTCCTTTATCTAAAATACGAATAGCAACCTTTTCCCCAAAAATTGTCGGCACTGTGGATACCCTCAGTTCAAGGTCACAATTCGACAGCTCAAATGGGAAGCGGCCATCCTGCGGCAACCTGCGTTCAGTGATATCCAAATTTGCCATCACCTTTATGCGTGACACAAGGGGATAGATTATCCTGTGCGGCAGCTTAAATCTCCGGTGCAGCACCCCATCCACTCGAAAACGCACCACAACCTGCTCCTTGAAGGGTTCAACATGAATATCACTGGCTCCCTCGTGAACAGCCTGGTGTATTATAGCGTTCACAATTTGGATAATCGGGGAATCGGTACCACAACCTTCATCCACGGCTTCATCAACTTCTAAAATGGCCTTCTTTACGTTGGGCATCTCAAAATACCTGGTGACCAGGGCATCGACATCTTTCCCTGTATTCTCAGCCGTTACCATACTGCAGCCTGTCTCCAAGGGCGCTGCACTGTACCTATGGACAAATTGATCCGGTACCAGTTTCGTGGTTTCCGGATCAAGTTCTGTCTGCATATATAACTCATCAGCCTTGGAAAAACGCTTTAATGCACTCATCACTATCACTCCATAACTCAAAAAGCACTTGCAAATGGTTATATTCTCCATAAATATGTTATGTCCTGCTGATTTTAATCGATATAGTAAACATGAAAAACGCTGGTATCTCCAGCGTTTTTCATAGCTTGCGTGTTTATTCTACAAAAGTTCTTATAAAAACTAAATTGTTCTTAATCTATAAGTATAAATATAATAATCTTACAGAATTATCTATCTCCTTGTTGACAATACCATCCATTAGCTGCAAAATCGGAAATGATTGCGATATCCGCACTATAGATAGCATTAATATGAGACATTTTCTGCACAGCATCTATTCAGTGCTGCACGGATTTCATTATCCTCTACATCTTCAAACAGTTTGACACTACCCATTGCTAAGGGAAGCACAAAGCGAGGTCTGCCATGACGCGCCTTTTTATCCCGGGGAAGGATATTGATGATATCGGCCGCTGCTATAGGTACAGCAGTAGGAAGTCCCGCCCTGTTCAGCAGTTTTTCCAGGCGATTCTTATCCTCCTCTTTTAGCAGACCCCTTCCTACCGCGATGTTAGCCGCTGCCACCATCCCTGCAGCAACCGCCTCTCCGTGCCGGTAAACTCGGTAAGATGTTAAGGCTTCTAGAGCATGCCCGATGGTATGCCCAAAATTAAGAAAGGCTCGTACACCGCTCTCCCGCTCATCCTTTTCCACAACTTTCGCCTTAATTGAACAAGATTTTTTGATAATATAAGACAAGACCCCTTGGTCCAGGTTAAGTATCTGCTCCAGATGCTCCTCTAAATAGCTGAAAAAGTCACCATCCTGGATTACACCATACTTAATCACTTCCGCTAAACCCGCCCTCACTTCACCGGGATCAAGTGTGTTTAATACCTGGACATCAATGAAAACCAGCTGTGGCTGATAAAAGGAGCCAATCATGTTTTTGCCCAGCGGGTGGTTTACCGCTACCTTTCCTCCTACAGAACTGTCCACCTGTGCCAGCAGTGTGGTAGGTACCTGGATCAGGGATATACCCCGCATATAGGTAGCAGCCACAAAGCCAGCCAGATCACCCACTACCCCGCCTCCTAGGGCAACCACCACGCTCTGCCGATCAAGTCCGTTCTCGATAGCTGTAGTATAGAGTTGTTCCGCGGACTCCAGGGATTTGTATTCCTCACCATCAGGCAGTTGGTAATACAGAGGGGTAAAACCCGCCTGTTTCAAGGACCCCAGCACCTGTTTTCCGTATAGGGGGCCTACTCGTTCATTGGTTACCAGAAGAACGCTCTGCACATTCTGCAGGGGTTCCAAGGCAGCAATGCATTCTCCCAAATACTCAAGATTTCCTGCCCCGATTTTGATCGAGTAACCACGCTCTTTCAGGTCAACCCACAGTGTTTGCAAGGTGTCAGCCTCCCCAAGTTCCTGATCTTCCTCTAATAGTGAAATTATTCGCTCTACCACCTGCTCTATACTGAGCTCTGAAGTGTCAATCCGATAATCACAGTCCTGGTAATAGGGTGCTCTTTCCGACAAAAGTTCCCGGATGTGCCCCTTCAGATTATCCACCTGCAGGAGCGGACGCGACCCGGTCTTTTTCACCCGTTCAGCGATCACCGACGGTCGTGCTGTCAGAAGAATTATAACACCCTTTTCCCGCAGCACCTTTATATTCACGGGGTTAAGTACGACACCTCCCCCGGTGGCAATAACACAGCGGTTATTATCAGCTGCCTTGCGTATGACAGCTGCTTCCTCACTGCGGAAGTGTTCTTCTCCATGCTTTTGGAAGATATCCGGAATCTTCATCCCCACCGCTGCCTCTATAACTGTATCGGTATCGACAAAATTCATCTTCAGCAGTTTGGCAAGCCGCTTCCCTACCTCAGTTTTCCCGGCTCCCATAAAGCCCGTTAAAACAATGTTGCTTTTTTTCATAAAAACCCTCCGCACGTTATTAATAACCGCCTAATATTAATAAGGTACCCACACACCCCGAATGCTGGCAGCGCTCAAACAGTTCAAAACTGCCTGATATAGGCAAGGTACTGCTGAAAGTGTTCCTGAATCTCTGCCAGGGTGTCACCGCCGAATTTATCTAAAACAGCTGCAGCTATCTCCCATGCCACAACCGCTTCAGCAATTACTGCAGCAGCGGGAACAATACAGGTATCACTTCGTTCGATGGCAGCCAGGCTTTCCTCTTTGGATTTTAGATCAACACTGGCTAAAGGGCTCCCCAGAGTAGGAACAGGTTTTACAACAGCTCGCAAAACCAGGGGTTCTCCATTAGAAACCCCACCCTCCAGTCCACCGGCCCGGTTGGTGGACCGGTATATCTTGCCCTGTTGATTGCAGCGAATTTCGTCATGATAGTCCGAACCAAAAACCCCGGCACCCCGGAAGCCAAGCCCAAAATCCACCCCTTTGACAGAGGGTATCCCTAAAACTGCCGCAGCCAGACGGGAGTCCAAGCGCCGGTCCCAGTGGACATAACTCCCTAATCCCGGGGGTAAGCCGGTACAAATAACCTCAATAACACCGCCCAGGGTATCACGGCTCTTGGCAGCTCTGTCAATTTCCTCGATCATCGCTGAGGCTGCCTCGGGATCTGCACAACCCACTGAAGAAGCAGAAGCTTTTTCCGCCAATTCCATGTGCGATGCAGAGTACTCCGGTGCTTCCACCCTTCCGATCTGCACAACATGACTAAGAATATTACAGCCTAGAGACTCGATCAGGATGCGCCCTACGGTCCCCACAGCTACCCTCACTGCTGTCTCCCTGGCACTGGCCCTTTCCAGAACATTGCGTAGATCCTTATGATGCCCATACTTTAAGCCACCCGCCAGGTCTGCATGACCTGGCCTTGGCCTCGTCAGTGCCCTGTATGCGGCCTTTTCCGGTACATATTCATTCGCATCACCGGACATCACTTCCCGCCAGTTCTTCCAGTCTAAATTCATGATCTGCAGTGCAATAGGGCTGCCCAGAGTCAACCCCCCGCGCACACCCGAAAGGATCTTTACTTTGTCTTTTTCAATTTTCATACGCCCACCACGGCCATAGGTGGACTGCCGCCGCTCCAATTGAGCGTTAATCTTTTCCGTTGGCACCTCAACCCCTGCCGGAAACCCCTCTATAATGGCGGTCAAGGCAGGTCCATGGGACTCACCCGCTGTCAGGAAACGCAGCATCCTCATCTTCTCCTTCAGGTTGAACTATCTATTCTCATCCTTAAGGGCATCTAACACTGCCCTCTGCATTGAATCAACAGGGGCTTTTCTCCCTGTCCACAATTGAAAGGCCAAAGCCCCCTGATGAACAAGCATCCCCACTCCGTTGAGCACACCACATCCCGTAGCAGCAGCCTCTTCTAGGAGCCTTGTCCGGGGTGGATTATAAACCAGGTCACAGACCAGAAGCCCCGGGTGCAGTTGATCCCTCATTAGGATCGGATTCTCCTTGTGGTTGGGGTACATACCCACCGGAGTGGCATCAACAAGCAGATCCGCATTTTTCAAAGCCTTAGAGAAGGAAGCGCCATAATCACTAACACCGACAGCAGTTCCAGCTCCGGCTCTGGATAGGTCTTGAGCCAGAATCTCCCCCCTCTTTGTGTCAATATCACAAATATGGATTCTGGAGACACCTTGAAACACCAAAGCCACAGCAGCAGCCCTGGCTGCCCCTCCCGCCCCCATAATAACAACCTTTTTTCCTTTTGGATCAAAGCTCACAGAATTCAGGGAAGCAAGAAAACCAGAGGCATCTGTGTTATATCCGCATAAATACCCATCTCGATTAACAACTGTGTTTACTGCCCCGATTTCCCTAGCTTCCTCATCTACCTCATCGAGATACGACAGTATTTTCTCTTTGTGAGGAATGGTAATGTTAACTCCCCCGAGGTTAAGCGCACGTACAGCATCTACAGCTTCAGCAAGGCTGTCTCTGCGGACCAAAAGGGGAACATACAAAGAATCGAGTTTAAGCCTCTTAAAGGCCGTGTTATGCATGAGAGGGGAGAAAGAGTGCATCACCGGGTCCCCAAACAATGCAAACACCTTTGTTGAGCCACTAACCAGCATTATTTATCCCTTCTATTCAAAAATTAGATAATGTATGTATATTCCGAAATTTCTCGAATACTATTTCTCGAATACTCTTATACATAATATTTTAGCCCCTGATCATAATAACTATAGATTCTAAAAAGGAGGTTGTCATTTGTCACACACACTGACAGAAATGGAAGTAGCGAATATTTCAGAAGAAAGTTTACAGAAACTTCGGGATGCAGAAAAAGCAATAAACAGCATGGGAGGCAGCACCCAGAAAGAGGAAATATACCTCCTTGCCTTGACTAGACAGGGGCACTGAGCCGCCCCTGTTTCACCCATCCATAGCAAGCGAAAGCTCATTCATCTTGTCAACCAGCTTTTCCAGATCCAGCGGTTTTGCCAGGTAAAGGTCCGCCTTTGCCTCTTTTATCTTGGAAAGGTTTTCTTCCTCCCCGCCCCCGGAATATAAAATCACATACACATCCGGATGCTGCTCTTTTATTAGGCGTGTTGCGGTAAAACCGTCCATCACCGGCATAAAGATATCCATAATCACTATCTGCGGCTTAAGCTGCTCAACCATCCCTAAGGCTTCACTGCCATTTTGGGCTTCTCCGACAACCTGAAATGGAGAATACGCATTCAAAAATGCAACAATCAACGACCTTAAGTCAGCATAGTCATCTACAACAAGGACACTCATCAGAAATCCACTCCCCCACTTGAAAATAGATGTCGCTCAGAGAAGGCCGTGTTTGCTGCTGTGTTTGAGGATCATTCTTTCAATAACCCTCACCAGCCGGGTGCCAATAAATTCTTTCCTGCTTATTGGACTAACCAGAATCGTAAACAAACCAAGCCTGTTTCCCCCAAGGATATCTGTGAAAATTTGATCACCGACCACAGCAGTTGTATCAGGTTTTGTCTGCATTAGATCCATGCCCTTACGAAAACTGCGGCGACGCGGCTTCACTGCTCTGGCTACAAAGGGAATTTCTACAATATCTGCTACCTCCCGGACCCGGAGATCAGAATTATTGGAAACAAAACACATGTTAAAACCAATATCCTTGGCACGCTCTATCCAAGAAATAGTATCACTGGATAATTCCGGATTGTTCCATTCGGTTAGGGTGTTATCCAGATCGATAATAATACCCCGAATTCCATAAACATAAAGTTCTTTGAGGGGAATATCAAAAACCGTGTTGTATGTTTTTCTGGGAAGAAGAAGATGCATGTTACGATGCCCCCTGATTTACGCTGCTTCAATTAGCATATCCCCGCCAACATCCCCGCATTCCCTCTCTGCAGGTGCTATACATATAAATGGCATGCATGGATCACATTGCATATTGTTTTTTCAATCATCAAAAGCATAGACCAGTTCGAAGGGGATATCAAGTGAGTTAAAAAACAAAACTAAAGAAAAATCATATAAAGACATGCACCATTTAGCCCTATCTGCCATATTATTAAAATGTGACAAACATCCGGAGGGGATCAGTGTGGTCTTAGGGCTGTTCCTAGCAACAGCTTTATCTTTTCTCCAGGGGCTTGTTTTGCTGGCTGGTTATATTAGCAATAATGCCTTTCCAAGGCCGCTTTCCAAAGAAGATGAAGCCATCTATCTGCGCCGCCTGGATGAGGGGGATGAAGAAGCCAGAAACATCCTCATTGAACACAACTTGAGGTTAGTAGCTCATATTATTAAAAAATTTGATGGGGTGGGAGAGGATCCAGATGACCTTATTTCAATCGGTACTATCGGGTTGATCAAGGCAATTAATACCTTTAATACCGATAAAGGTACCAAACTGGCTACATATGCCGCTCGCTGCATCGAAAATGAGATTCTTATGTCTAGATCTATCGGGAAAATGTGGTAGTTGGGGGTTCCTCTGCTTTAACTATAATTTTTATAGTTACCCCTTCTAGGCTTTTCAAGGCTGTTCCCCTGTTCGGCCTTCCGGAAATGATGATTTGAGAAAGCACAGCCCTAACCAGGGCGCGTTTCTCTTCAAAAGTTATTTCATCGATTCTATTGATCAGGTGGAAAGCTCTGCTCTGCAGGTCATCCATGTCATCTGTTATCTCTTTTGTTTCTGCCAGCATATGCTCCAATTCCTTTTGTCTGACCTTTAGCCGCTCTTCATTACGTTTTATGTCAACTAACCTGTTCTTTGTATTTTCATCAAACTCAAAAAGTCCCATAGCCATTGAATCCAAAATGGTTTCTCTTCCCTTCTCCAATTTATCTAACCGTTTTTTAATACATTCATTTTCTTCCCTAAGATCATCTTTTCTGGGATATTTTATGGCTGCCTCCCTGGCTACAGCAGCAGGATCGCAAATAAATACCATCACCTGCTCCCAAACCGTTTTTTCCAAAATATCTGCTAATATCGCTTTTGATGGGGAGCAGCCTGGATTTGATGCACCCCTTGATCGGCGGCAGGTATAACGGCGGGCAGCCTTTCCCCACCAACTGATGTAAGCACCACCCATTGTATTCCCGCAGTCATCACAGGTTAACAAACCTGAAAGTAAATATTTGCGCCTTCCCCTTTTTGACCAAAATCGTCGAATCGAGCTGATCTTTTCCTGTGCCTTTTCCCAGGTTTCCCGGTCAACAATAGGCGGAACAGGGATGGTGATTACAGACTCCGGCGGCCGCGGCAGTCCTGTATGCCACTCTGTTTTCCCGTATTTCCATTCACCCATAAAGACAGGATTAGTTAAGATCTGCCGCACCACCTGCCGGTGCCAATGTTTTGCCCGTCTGCGAGTTGGAATCTGCATCTCATTCAAGCGGTTTGCCACTGTTGCAATTCCCATATCCTCACTGATGAACCACTGAAACATCTTGCGCACAACCACCGCTTCTTCTTCATAAAGGGATACCTCTTCAGTATCCGGGTCATACCGGTAACCATAAACATCGAAATTAACCGGTATACCTCCCTGCCTTGCCTTCTGAAGCTTCCCCCGGGTTACCCGCTCCCGTATCTTTTCCCGTTCATATTCGGCAATAGCGCCCTTAATAGCGTAAAATAACCGGCCCTCGGGAGTTGTTTTCCACTCAAAGTCTAGAAAAACCATCTGCACACCTGCTTTTTCAAATTCTTCACTGAGAAAAAGCTGATGTGCCAGTCTGCGGGACAGTCGATCCGGGTCTCTTAAAACCAGGGTATCTACGGTCCCCAAACTGATCGCCTCCCGTAGAGCATCCAACCCCGGCCTGTCCAGTGTAGCACCAGAAACCCCTTCATCAGCGAACTGCAGGATTTCCGCAGCCCCTAACTCTGTGGCTCGCTGCCTGCAGGCCTCTCTTTGTTCAGCAAGGCTGTAGCCGTGCTCAGCCTGCTCTTCGGTGCTCACTCTGATATAGATGGCAGCACGCACTTTTGTTTCTGATCCTCCTTCCTTTCCTCTAAAATTTTTCTGGCCAGCATCTGGAATGCTGTCTTTAAACCATCACCTCCTACAAAAACCAGACGTATGATCGGTTGTTCCTGCATATGTTTTTCCTTCATTCCAAACATCTCCCTTCAATAAATCTTACGTTTTCGACAGATTGTCCTATGCATTTTTTAGCATTTTATTCCGCACGGTCATGACTTCAGCTTTGAGATCCTTATGTTTCTGCGCGCATCGAAAAAGAGCAGAAGTGAAGTTTATCTTTATGACCCGATAGGTACAGACAAAGAAGGGAACGAGATAACATTAATTGACATTCTGGGCACAGACCCGGATGCAGTCTCTGAACTGGTAGAAAAGTTTTTTGAATCTCGCAGGCTCCTTGAGAAGCTTAAAAAACTGAGCAAACGGGATAGGAAAGTATTAGAGCTGCGGTACGGGCTCGGCGGAAAAGCGAGAAAAACCCAGCGGGAGGTTGCACAGATTTTCGGTATTTCCAGAAGCTATGTTTCACGAATTGAGAAAAAAGCCATAAAAAAACTGTTCCAAGAGCTTACCCACAATAATCCAACTGTCTGACACTATGTGGTATATATAAAATATTTGATTCTGGTTAAAACTATGATAAGACTAAAAATTCAGCAAAAGGAGTGCTAAATGATGGATCAAAGACAAAACATTCACTGCCTTGTGGACAGCTGTCACTACTGGAGTCAGGGAAATAAGTGCCAAGCCAATGAAATCATGGTCACCTCAGACACCTTTGGATCCAGCCAACCAGAAGAAGTAGATGCCAAACGGGCAAAATCGCTTTCCCCCACACCAGTTGACACTGGTATGGATACCTGCTGTAAAACCTTCATCACCAAAGGTGGCGAAACCAAAGTTGACGGAATTCAAAAAATGACATAAGCGGGAGTGCTTCTATATGGATGAACAAAAACAAGACCCTGAAGAGCCGCTGTTTGTGGTGGAAGATACAGGTTCAGCCCCTGTAATAACCATTGACAAGTCAAAGAAAAGACAGCGGATCAAAAAGCGAAAGATGACACCCGGCTAGGGTGTCATTCTGCATTGATTCCTGTTTTTATTAATAGTTCGATAATTTCTTTAAAAATAACCGCAGCACAGTCACCTCCTGAACCTCCCCCCTCAACAAAAACAGCGATGGCCATTTGCGGTTTTTCAAGAGGGGTATAGCCGACAAACCAGGAATCAATAACAGGTTTTCCGTCTTCATCCTTTCTCCCGGTTTCAGCGGAACCTGTTTTACCTGCACTGCCCAATCCTGAAATTTGCGCCTTCTTTCCGGTGCCATCGGCAACAGTAAGCTCCATCATCTCCTGCAGTTCTTTAGCAATATGCAGAGGTAAAACTCTTTGATGGGAATCTTTATCGTTGCGAACTTCATTAACAAGGCAGGGTTTCTCGTATACTCCCCCACGGGCAATTGCAGCAGCTAGTGCTGCCAGATTTAC
>DUMY01000167.1 GCA_012839645.1 Syntrophomonadaceae bacterium | reverse complement strand
TGCAAACCTTACTGCGCCATTTGTGGCAGATGAGCTTGCCCGAAAGGGGATTCTGGTGAGAGACTGCAGCAATTTTGCTTATCTAGATGACCGCTTTCTTCGGGTAGCGGTGAAGGACAGGGAAAAAAATCGGCTGCTGGCTGCAGAACTGACAGGGTTAATCAATTCGGGGCTTCAAATGTGAGTTAATGTTGTGTTAAAATACCTGTCAGAGAAATAAGTAATAAAAGATGTCTTGATAATATCTATTTGTCTGCTTCAGGAAAGAAGAGGAGTGAACGAATTGGAAGGCAAGGTTGCTGGGGTATGTATCAGTGAGAAGTCTGGTACAGGAAAGATTAATGTCGGTAAAGGGTATTTGGAGAAGGATCGGGGATTGGTGGGAGATGCCCATGCAGGAACCGAGAGGCAGGTCAGCGTTCTCACACTGGAGGTAATGGAGAAGGTTGCCTCTGAAGGGGGATTTTCTGCTGCCCCTGGTGATTTTGCTGAAAATATTAATATTAAGGGTATCGATGTCGATGAGATAGAACTGGGATCCTGCTTGCTGCTGGGTAATGCCGAGCTTGAGGTAGTTCAGATCGGCAAGGTCATTGATGAGACACATACCTTTAATTTTCATGGGAAGGTTCCCCTGGTTACTGAAGGGCGTTTCTGCCGGGTTGTGCGCAGCGGTTGGGTATCTATTGGGGATCCGGTTCGTTTGATCAAGCCTAATTGAATACCGGTGTTGTGTCATCGATAATGAGCCTGCTGTTTTCTTGACCGGGGAAAAAAGTGCAAGGAGTTCACCGGTTGTGTTTTTTTGTTAAATTGATTAAGCAGGAATAATAAAAAGAACAGCGAATACATGTAAATAACAACTAAATAGTGGAACAGGTGGCCCGGTCAACGGGCTGAAAAGGGAAACCAGACACTCAGCACTGGAAAGTGCGGGGTGAAAAGGTGCGGTCCCGCCACTGTGAGGGGGAGTCTGTCCGCAGCAATCCACTCAGAGCGACGCCAAATAGATGGCATCCTTTGGGGAAGGAGCGGAAACAGCGATGAACCCAAGCCAGGAAACCTGCCTGTTCTAGCACACAGCTAGACCCTACGCGGATAGGGAGGTGGTTTTATGATCTTAAGTCTCAGTCCGTAGGACTGAGTTTTTTGTTTTTAGATACCTTATCATCAGCAGCTCTGGCAGCACATCAATAGTGCTGATGCGGCGCCAGACAATAAACGCTCTTAGGGGTTTGGCTAGGCACAGCGGCATAACGGCTGTTTGCCACTGTTACCTTACCCTTGATGAGAGGTAGAAAATGAATCACTGCTGGAAAAAAGATAAGTAAGGAGTGATCTCTATGTTTCTTGCTTGGAAGAAGATGTCCAAGCGAAATAGAAAGTTATTGTTAACGTTGGCTGTGTTTTTTGTTTTGATGAACTCTCCCCTTACTGCCCATGCCATGCATATCATGGAGGGTTTTCTTCCGCTGAAATGGTGTGTTATCTGGGGTGTGTTGGCTATTCCCTTTGTTGTAGTCGGATTTAGGTCCATCAGTAAAACAGTTGAAAAAAACCCGGATGTGAAGATGCTGCTGGGAGTGGTAGCGGCCTTTGCCTTTGTTCTGTCCGCACTGAAGATTCCCTCTGTGACCGGCAGCTGCTCTCACCCGACAGGTGTTGGATTAGGGGCGATTCTCTTTGGACCAACCGCCATGAGTGTTTTGGGGTGTATAGTTCTGCTCTTCCAGGCACTGCTATTAGCCCATGGTGGGATCAGCACACTGGGAGCTAACACATTTTCTATGGCAGTGGTAGGTCCCTTTGTTGCTTATTTTATCTATAAGCTTTGCCAAAAGTTGAAGGCGCCAACATGGCTGGGGGTTTTCCTGGCGGCTGCGCTGGGAAACCTGTTGACCTATGTTACAACCTCTTTCCAGCTGGCAATGGCTTTCCCTGCCCAGGCAGGTGGCTTTGCGGCATCACTGACGAAGTTTATGGGTATTTTTGCGGTTACCCAAATCCCGCTGGCTATAAGTGAGGGCCTGCTTACTGTTGTCCTGTTCAATCTCCTGACTGTTCATAATAAACGTGAGTTGGAAGAACTGGCAGTTGTTTCGAAACCTGCCAGGGCTGCAAAGGGGGCTTGATGAAGTGAGGCCTAAGAACATTATCTTAATTGTCCTGGTGTTATTGATCGCTGTTTTCCCTCTGCTGGTCAAGGGCAATGCGGAGTATGAGGGAGCAGATGCAGAAGCTGAAGTTGCTATTACCGAGGTACAGCCTGAATATGAGCCCTGGCTGGAATCTATCTGGGAGCCGCCCAGCGGTGAAATCGAAAGCCTGCTTTTCGCCTTACAGGCAGCCATTGGTGCAGGATTCATCGGGTATTACTTCGGTTTTGTGAAAGGCAGAAAAGAGAATGAGAAAGCAAAAGAAGGAGTCCCGGGACAGATGAGTACTTAGAATAACCTCCCTTAAGTGATTGGCCTTCGGGGACCTATGATTCATACGTTCCCGAGGGCTGGTCATATAATTTGCTGTGGCCGAGGAGCTGACTTATTTGCTGAAAATAGACCAGTATGCCTATACGAACAAATTATCCGGTATCCACCCCATAGAAAAAATTATGATGGCTGGTCTGACGATGTTGATCTGCCTTATCTTTGCATCACCTCTGGTATCTCTGTTGGTTCTTTTCATTATGACGGCGGCAACAGTTATGCTGGCTGAAGTACCAGGCCGCTTTTTTGGGAAAATGATGATGGTGCCCTTATTATTCCTGGTGGTGGGAGTGATCACTGTGGCAGTAACCATTACCAGGGATAGTGTGAGCTTATTATGGGGGGTTAAGATCGGCAGCTGTATGATGGGAGTGACTTTAGATGGCTTGTATAAGGCAGGTGAGCTTTTTTTGAGGTCGCTGGGAGCAGTTTCTTGCCTTTACTTTCTTTCCTTAACAACACCGATGTCAGAGATCCTTTCTGTTCTCGGAAAGCTCAAATTGCCTCCACTGTTGATCGAACTGATGTCCATCACATACCGCTATATTTTCGTGCTTTTGGAAACAGCTGATCAGATCTATATAGCACAGGCCTCCCGCTGGGGGTATGCAACCTGGAAAACAGCATATTCTTCACTGGGACAGCTGTTGTCCAATCTGTTCAGCAAATCCTTTTATAATTCCAAGATGCTGTACATGACTCTTTCATCAAGGTGTTATACAGGGCAGCTTCAGGTGTTAGATAGTACCTACGTCCTGTCTGTGAAGAATTTATGTTTAATTGGTGCGGTAGATCTTATTTTGGTTGTTGTTGGTTTGCTCTGTTGACCTGCTGCTGTTTTTCTATTGCATTGTCGTTGGAGGTGCGCTATTAAATGAGTGGCTTAGCTATAGAGACCAGGGGCCTGGAATTCAGTTATGTTGACGGAACAAAGGCTTTGGTGGAGATGAATATTGCCATCCCTGCCGGAAAGAAGGTAGCTTTCCTGGGCCCTAATGGGGCCGGGAAAACAACTCTTTTTCTGCATTTTAATGGGCTGATCAAGCCGGATGGGGGAAAGGTTTATGTGGCAGGACAAGAGGTCCGTTATGACCGTGCTTCACTGCTGGATGTACGGAAAAAGGTGGGGATTGTTTTTCAGGACCCGGAGACCCAGCTCTTTTCCTCAAGTGTGAGGCAGGAGATCTCCTTTGGGCCTCTTAATTTGGGGCTGTCCAAGGAGGTGACAGAAAAGCGGGTTCGCCAGGCCATGGAGGACACGGAAATCTTAGACCTCCAAGATAAACCTACCCATTTTTTGAGCTATGGCCAGAAAAAACGGGTGGCTATCGCGGATATTTTAGCTATGCAGCCTGAGGTCTTGGTCTGTGATGAGCCGACTGCCTGGCTGGATGTCAAACATACCAGGCAGGTCATGGAGATTTTAGGCAGGTGTAATGAGCGAGGAGTAACTGTGATTATCTCTACCCATGATGTGGATATGGCTTATTCCTGGGCAGATTATATCTTTGTGATGAAGGATGGGCAGGTGATCGGTGAGGGGGCTCCACTGGAAATATTCGATGATGATGAGCTTTTAAAAGATGCAGAGC
>DUMY01000020.1 GCA_012839645.1 Syntrophomonadaceae bacterium | reverse complement strand
ATTTATTAGGAAAGGGCAGAGGAGACATCACCTCTTTGATGGGGCCATCAATCTGAAGACCGTTATAATCAAGGATGGCTGTCAAGTTACCTGTGCGGTAATGGGCAGCAGCCATGGCCCATCCTTGATTATAACGGTCTTCAGATTGATGGCCCCATCAAAGAGGTGATGTCTCCTCTGCCCTTTCCTAATAAATGGCGTTCTTTTGGATGGGCTGTACGAGAGGTAGACGGCCATGATTTTCAGGACCTACTTGCTGCCTTTGACTGGGCGGCAGGAATAAAGGATGGCCCCTCTATGATCATAGCCAATACTGTCAAGGGTAAAGGGGTCTCTTTTATGGAAAACGAGGTTGGTTGGCACGGTAAAGCGCCAGATTCAAAGCAAGCAGCTCAAGCACTGGAAGAGATCGGTACAGGCAGTTGATTTTATGCCAAAAAGAGGAGGAAGAAGTGGTCATGCAGAAGAAAAGCTCCACTCGCGAGGCGTACGGGCGGGTGTTGGTGGAATTGGGCAAAAAATACCCGGAATTGGTTGTACTGGATGCTGACCTTTCCGCATCGACAAAAACCAGAGAATTTGCAAAATGTTACCCGGAGCGTTTTTTTGATATGGGTATTGCAGAGCAAAACATGATGGGAACGGCGGCGGGGTTTGCCCTGGCGGGTAAGATTCCCTGTGCCAGTACCTTTGCGGTTTTTGCAACAGGTCGGGCTTATGATCAGGTGCGCAATGCCATTGCCTACCCGGGACTAAATGTGAAGATTGCTGCTACCCATGCTGGGGTTACTGTGGGAGAGGATGGGGCGAGCCATCAGACTATTGAAGATATATCCTTGATGCGGACACTTCCCAACATGACGGTGATCGTTCCGGCAGATGCCTTGGAGGCAGCTCAGGCAGTAGCTGCAGCTGTAGAGATGCAGGGGCCTGTGTATATCAGATTGGGGCGTCCGGCTGTCCCGGAGATTTTGCAAGAGGATTACCAATTCCAGATCGGCAGGGCGGTGCCTCTTCGTGATGGCAGTGCGGCTGTAATTTTTGCCACTGGGATCATGGTCTCTATGGCATTGGAGGCAGCATCAGTACTGGCGAGGGGTGGGATAGAGGTGGCTGTTGTCAATGTTTCCACAATAAAGCCCTTGGACCAGGAGACAATTGTGCAAATGGCAAGGAAAACCGGTGCTGTGGTAACTGCAGAGGAGCACTCCATTTACGGGGGATTGGGGAGTGCGGTAGCTGAAGTTCTTGGCGAAAACTACCCGGTTCCACTGGAGAGGGTAGGGATCAGGGACCGTTTTGGTGAATCCGCAAGTCCGGAGCAGATGCTTGAAGTCTGTGGGTTAACAGTTGAACACCTTGTCGAAGCAGCACATCGTACTATAGCACTTTCATCCAATTGAGGAAAAGAAATATGTAGTAACAAAAGAGGATATTTAAAATAAATGTCGAAACAACTTCCATCAGGAGGAAGTTGTTTTCTTTTTGGGGATTATTTCGAATGTTTTAGACTGAGGTGGTATTGTGATCAGTTTTTTCAATGTATCCAAGGTTTACCCTAATGGAGTAAAAGCCCTCCAGGGATTATCCTTGCAGATTAAAAACGGAGAATTTGTCTTTATTGTGGGACCAAGTGGAGCAGGAAAAACAACAATGATTAAGCTTATTTTTAGAGAGGAACTGCCTACCAAAGGCCAGATATATATAGGGGGTCGCAGCGTGGTCAGGATGAGGCCGCGAGAGGTACCCAATTTACGTCGCCGGATTGGCATGGTTTTTCAGGATTTCCGACTGCTGCCTGATCGCACGGTTTTCGAAAATGTTGCATTTGCAATGAAAGTCATCTGTGCCAGCAGGTCAGAGATAAATGAGCGGGTGCCGGAAGTTCTGAAGTTAGTCGGTCTGGAGAAACGAATGGATAACTACCCACCACAGCTTTCCGGTGGGGAGCAGCAGAGGACAGCCATCGCCCGGGCACTGGTTAACAGGCCGTCAATTATGATTGCTGATGAACCAACCGGGAATCTGGATATCGATACATCCTGGGAGATCATGGACTGTTTTAAGGAAATAAACGAACAAGGGACTACAGTAATCATCGCAACACATGCCAAAGAAATTGTCGATTCCATGCGTCAGCGGGTAATTGCTCTTAATCATGGTGAAGTTGTGCGTGATGAGCACCGGGGTGTTTACGCTAATGCTACTTAGACAAGCCTATTACATTTTACAGGAGGTGTTCCGATCTCTTAAACGGAACAGCCTGTTGAATTTTGCGGCTGTGGGAACAACCGCAATTTCGCTGTTTGTTTTAGGGGTAGGACTGCTCCTGGTAGTCAACACCAATCAAATTACTAGTACGATGGAATCTAACATTGAAATTATGGTGTATTTAAAGGAGGACATTTCGGAAAAGGAAGCTCTTTCTCTGGAACCTCTCTTCAGCAGGATTTCAGAAGTGAAAGAGGTAGATTTTATTTCCCGGGATGAGGCTCTGGTTTCTTTGGAAGAGCAGATGGGTGAGGAAACCAATCTTCGTGACAGTCTTGGTGATGAAAATCCTCTACCCAATGCTTATAAAATCAAAACCAGTGAACCCCGTGAGGTGGGTGCTGTGGCTGCTGAAGTCGGTAGGTTTCCTGGGGTAGAAAAGGTACGCTATGGGCAGGAAGTGGTGGAAAAGCTGCTCAAACTAACCAACTGGGCGCATACTATCGGCCTCATTATATTAGCCTTGCTGGGGGTCAGTGCCATATTTTTAATCGCTACCACTACTCGCCTGACATTATTTGCCAGGCGCCAGGAGATCAACATTATGAAATATGTAGGAGCTACCGACTGGTTTGTACGCTGGCCCTTTCTTTTGGAGGGGATTATCCTGGGGTGTGTAGGGGCTTTGCTGGCAGTGGGTGTCCTTTATTTGTCCTACGGGACACTGACAGCAAAACTGCAGGAGACCATCTCTTTCCTGCCGCTGATAAGCGATGGCAGGTACCTGATGTGGATTTACGAGGGCTTGCTGGCAGGTGGTATTGTATTGGGTGCTATCGGGAGTGCAATATCTGTACGCAAGTACCTGCGGGTTTAGTGGTTGGTCTTTAGTTGTTGGAAAAGGGGAGAACTGCTCAGGTGTCATCATACATTATTTTCACAGTGGTTATAAAGTAAGAAGTATATTTTGAGAGCATTGCGTGAGAAAGAAGGGGGTAAAAATGCAAAGGAGAGGCATCCAAATTGGTTTAAGTATTTTGCTGGGGATAATACTGATCTTCTGTCAGATGGCACCAGGTCAGGCATCTGATCTGAATAATAAGAAAAATGAGCTGTCCAAGGTTAACCAACAGATTGAAGAGCGAAAAAAGCAGTTGAATGATAATCAAAAGAAAGAGAAGGACGTTCTTCAGGACTTGGATGGGATAGACAAGGATATCTCCCAGACAGCTAATGACCTGGAGCGGATCGATGGAGAACTTTTTACACTCCAAAAATCAATAAATCAGACTGAAAAACAGCTGCAGAAGAAAGAAGATGCGCTCCAAGAGCGGACAGAGGTTTTCCATCAGCGGCTGAGGGACATTTATATGGGAGGGAATCTTTCCTATCTGGAGGTGCTGTTGGAAAGCACCAGTATGAGCGATTTACTTGTTCGATTTGATTTAATGAAGTGTATAGCAAATCAGGATTCGGATCTTGTTAAGGAATTGGCTGCGGAGAGAGACAGTATTGCCCGTCAGAAGCGTGATATGGTGGCCAAAAAGGAAGAGGCAGTTGTTCTCAAAAGGACAACAGAAGCCAAGCGCACGTACCTGGCAGCACGTAAACAGGACAGGAAAGCGACTCTAGAAAAGCTGGAAACAGATAGGGAGTCCTATAAGCGCGCTATTCAGGAACTGGAAGCTTCATCCCAGCAGCTGACGCGGATTATCCAGCAAAATCAATCGTATAATTCATCTGATCCATCGAATCCGTCTAACCCTGCGCCACCCAAGAGAACTGGCCGCTTTATCTGGCCGGCTCCGGGTGGGGTCTCTTCTCCTTATGGAATGCGGTGGCATCCCATCATGGGAGGGTATAAGATGCATAACGGAATCGACATCAGTGCTCCGTATGGAGCATCTGTTAAAGCTGCAGATGGAGGCACTGTTATTTACGCAGGTAGTATGGGCGGATATGGCAATGTGGTTTTGATTAACCACGGTGGTGGTATATCTACACTATATGCCCACCTTTCCAGTATTTCTGTATCTAATGGCAGTAGTGTGAGCCAGGGGCAGGTAGTTGGCAGGGTTGGGAGCACTGGAATGAGTTCAGCCCCCCACCTCCATTTTGAAGTACGAATTAACGGCAACCCAACTAATCCTATGGGTTATCTATGATTGCCCTCATATTTGAGTCCTAAGTGATAGACCATGACAAACCGGTACCTGATCAGGTGCCGGTTTGTTTAGTTGGGGTCTAGTTTGGGTTAAGGTTTACCGGCAAATCCGAAGGTTTGGGTTGTTTGTCTGCTAAAGGTAATGGGAGAAAAAGATGGGTCGCTGTGGGGGTGAGAGTTTCCCCCACAGCGAATATATATAGTACTGATGCCGATCTTCGCAAAAAAAACCAGCCGCAGAAAGGCTCTGCGACTGGTTATTGTCGTAGGTTCTCCTTTCCGCAATGGGAGGCACACCCGTTTCCAAGTGCACCCTAACGGTCCGACAGCCTTGGTTGAAGCAAGGCATGTGGACTCGGAGAAAATTTATTTTGTTTGTTACTATATATATTCTCTCATAAAGAAGTAAATCCTTCAAGGGGTTTGGGAAAAATTTTGTCATACATGAAAAAGAAGATAATTTTTAATTTTTATCAACAAAGTGACTGGCTATCCGAAAATGACCTCATTACAAAAAAAGTGTATAATTGACTGTGCCGGCAAATCTGTTTCTCTGCTTTATGTTATATAAACACAAAGTTGAGGCTTTCAAAAGTGATAATAATTGTGTAATATTATACATATAGTGGTGTTATTAGGAAACATGATTATGCAGAAAGGATTCAGGAGGTGGACAGGCTGAAGATCCGCGGTTTTCGTATTACAGCGGTTGTATTAATTATCCTATTGATAGTAGGTGCAGTAGGCGGACTTTTTTATTGGGCACACAAAAACAATGTAAAGAAACTGATCAGCACCTATTTTTTAATCAAAAGCCAATATCTTGATGAGGTTAGTACAGCTACCTTGGTGGATGGCGCTGTGAAGGGGATGGTTGAAGCCCTGGATGATCCGTATTCGGTCTACTTGGACCAGGAAGCATTCAAGGAATTGAATCTCCAGATCGAAGGAACTTTTGGAGGAATAGGTGTGGAGATCGATGTGGATCAGGACAAACAGCTTGTGGTTGTTTCCCCTTTACCCGGGACACCTGCAGCACGTGCGGGAATCAAGAGTGGTGATGTAATTGCCAAGATTAATGATCAGGAAACCACAAACATGACTACTATTCAAGCCGCGGCAGTTCTGCGGGGAAAACCCGGCACAAATGTTTCACTGGAAATAATGCGCAAAGAGGAGAATCGTACCTTTACTGTGCGGCTGACCAGAGAGCAAATTGCTGTTCCTTCTGTAAGCGGAAAAATGCTTGAAGATAACCCGGACATCGGTTATCTGCGTGTACTGCATTTTAATCGTTCCAGTACAAATGCTCAACTGTATGAGGAACTGGGAAAACTGGAAGAGTCTCAATATAGTGGGTTGGTCCTTGACCTGCGGGGGAATCCCGGGGGGGATCTCCAGGCTGCTGTAGAAGTGGCGGGGTATTTTTTAAAGAGAGGTCCTGTTGTCCGCATTGTCCACCGTGAGGGGGAGGAAGATGTTCTGCATCCTACGCGGGTTGGTCCAGTGGTGAAAGTGCCACTTGTCGTCTTGATAGACGGGGGGAGCGCCAGTGCTTCTGAAATTGTTGCCGGTGCTATCAAAGACACCGAAAGTGGGGTGCTGGTCGGAACACGTACCTTTGGCAAGGGTCTTGTACAGACTGTTTTTAATCTGGGCAGTAGAGAGGGAGTAAAGCTGACCACCAACAAGTACCTGACACCTGACAGGCATGATATTCATAAAAAGGGAATCGAACCGGATGTTATTATTAACCAGCCAGAAGATACAGATAAGGATTTGCAGTTGGAAAAGGCTGTTGAAGTCCTTGAAAAGCAGCTTCAGCGAGATAAAAAGGCGGCGTAGGAGGCTAATAGATGGATTTTTCCTGGGTTAATATTCTTCACCAATCCGCCTTTGTTGTTTTAAAAGTGTTGGTGGAGCCTTTTTTCTGGCTAGTGGTGCTCCTGGTATGGATGCAGTACAGGCGCATGTTAAAAACTAAGGAGGCCATTTATGGTCTCCAAGATTCACCTCTGCGTGTATCTTTGATAGCTTTGGTATATGGAATCATCGGGGGTATTCTAGGAAGTTTTCTCATGATTGTCTTCGGGGTGACCATCAACGGGGTAGGGGTGGCTTGGCTCTGGATTATTGCTTTGGTGTTGATGCTGATCAGTCCTAGGTTGTTATGCTTCTCTTATGCCGGCGGTATTCTGGCGATCATCTCTCTCGTATTTGGATATCCTCAGGTAAATGTTCCTGGTCTAATGGGTCTTGTTGCGGTTCTGCACCTTGTGGAAAGCATTTTGATTCTTTTGAGTGGACATCAGGATCCCCTTCCTGTTTATGTCCGTAATCCTGCCGGGCGTGTGGTGGGTGCCTTTAACCTTCAGAAGTTCTGGCCGATACCACTGGCTGTGATGATGATCCTTTTAGGTGCTGACCAGGTGCCAGGAGAATTGATGAAAATGCCGGAGTGGTGGCCGCTGATTCGTCCCTGGGATATAGCGTCTGACCAGGAAGCCATGTACCATATTCTACCTGTTGTGGCTGCACTGGGGTATGGAGAGTTGGCTATCACCTGCCTTCCCCGGGAACGCACAAAACGTTCTGCAAGCCACCTTGCCGGTTACAGCGTAATTCTGCTGGGGCTTGCTGTTGTGGCTTCTCACAACCCACAGCTGGCTATCTTTCCAGCGCTGTTCTCAGCGCTGGGTCATGAACTGGTGGTTTTCCTGGGGCGACGCGAGGAGCTGCAGGGGAGACCACGTTTTGTTCCCCCTTCTACCGGAGTGATGGTGCTGGACGTGATCAAGGGATCACCTGCTCACCTTGCGGGAATCAGGTCCGGGGATGTGATCCATAGTGTGGGCGGTCAACCTGTCAATTCCAGATATGAATTGTCTTGGGTGCTTGATTTTATGGGTTCCTCGTTCATGCTGGAGCTTTCCAACGAAACCGGGGAAACCAGGTTTGTCAGGGTAAATCGTGAGCCGGGTTCTCCACTGGGTGAGATCACTGTTCCTGAACCCGGAGATGCTCCTAATGTGGATTTTGTCATGGGAAGTCCCCTCAAAAAATTCCTTCAACGTTTTTTCCGCAAACATTAAGAAAAACAGAAGTCAGAAACCGGAAGTCAGAAGTCTGAGGGGCCAGAAACTGTCTTGCATCAGTTTTTCGCCCGAGCATCTTTTTTCTAACGACTAACGACCAACCACCAATCTGTCACACCTTTCCCTTCTGTTTAATAATATGTAGAAAAGTCATGGCAGGGGGTGAGGGTGCTACCTGATTTTTTTAGCGGGTAGTTCCGGAAGATGAACAATAAGAACAGACATTTTTTTGCCAGTGCCCTTACATGTGGAGGGTTTTTATCGTTTTGGCCCGATTTGTTTAAGGAATTGAAGAGATTATACCTGCTCCAAGGGAGCACACCTAGGGGACAGAGTTTGGTTATCCGTATGTTGGGATTGGCACTGGAGGACCGTGGTTTGCCTACGAACTATTTTCACCGGGCAGAGGATCCGATGGTGCTGGAGGGATTAACAGTCTCCTCAAGGGCATTCGGTGTTCTCTGCTACGACCACCCATGTGCCAACCGGGACTACTTTCTTGCGCATCTTAAAGTATCTATTCTGGAACTACCAGGTGAAAATGATTTGCCAAAAGATTACATGTCTTTGAAATGCGAAAAAATTGAGCATATATTACAGTCTGCCAGAGAAATCCACAACTCTTTTTATCCTGGCTGTAGTGCCCAGTTAGAAACAGAAGTAATAAAGAAGGCTGCCGGTTGGATACAGGAGTTTCAGGAGAGGGAATCTAACCTCAAGCGTTATTTTGCCGGTAGTGTGACTGCGTTGGGAGAAGTGGATTTGCTCAACCACATTTTGTGCGACTGCAGGAAGCGTTATGTGATCAAGGGATCTCCAGGGATGGGATCAGAAGTGATGCAGGAGATCTTGGTCCAGGCATTAAGCTGTAACCATAAAGTAAAGGCTTTTCACTCCTGGATTGAGCCAAAGGATCGGGTGGTGCTGTTCTTCCCGGAGATTCAAGTGGCGGTTGTTGATCTGACCTGCTGTTACAACGATATCTCTTCCTTACCAGGTGATATAGTCTGGGACCTGGGGAAGGATGAAAGAATGCCTGATCATTTGCGGAAAGCAGGCAAGAAACTTCAAGAGATCAAGTCTTTGCTGGCACAAACCGGGAGGGACTTAGATGTCTCCCAGGAAGAACAAGAAAAAGAAGGTATCTGTTTTATAGAAGGGGAAATTAACGAGATCATCTCCCGGGTTCTCAAAGAAACTGCCGAAAATAACTAAGTTAAAAAGTTAGGAAAGTTAACTGGGCATCGTTAACTTGTTACTAGGTGCCAGATATGCCCAGGCAAAAGTCAATACCAATATGTTCCAGGTAACAGCTGGTTGGGGTTAATTCCCCAGGTTGTGCCAGTGGCTGGCTGCCTCCTCCAGTTCCATTAATGCTCCTGCTTTATCTTTGGCTGTAATTGCTGCCCGTGCCCTAGCCAGGCTAATACCCAGGTTGTTGATTTCATCCCTTTCCATACTGAACTGGATCCGGGGGATGACTTTTTTCCATGCCTTTTCCGTGTCTTCTAAATCTTGCTGGGCACTCTCCCAGTCCGCGTTCCTGACATTTTCCTTCACTAAAGCCAGTTTGCCCGGGACATTTTCATCTTTCCCCCTGGGCTGTTTTAGGTAAGAACCTGAAAGCATGACTGCGACAAATAGAGCCAGAAGAGCAACAGGAAGCAGGTAGTAGATGGCTTTCTTTATAACTGTTCACCTCAATGTGGGCCGGGATAATCCCCAACATCTGTGAGCTTTTGGATGTGATCCCGGTATCTGTCGATATATAGATTTCCCTGTGTGTCAAGGTTAGCCAGGAATACTTCAGAAGGGTCATTAATCCCCTGGTTTCTCAGTTGGTTGTCCAGCCAAGTTCGATCCAGATCCACTTGTTTAAGGTTTTGTTCCACCACAACCCCGTCATAGATCAATTCAGTGCCTATTCCCTGATAATCCGTAGAAATGTTTAGGTCCTGCGTGGTAACCGTTTGATACTCTGATTTTTTGAGTACTGAAAGTTGGCCGTTGGTTTCCAAAACTGCGAATTCCACCTGGGATAGGTCGAAAACCTCCTTGAGACGAAGCTGCTCCAGGAGATCGCTGGTACGGTAGCGTGTTTTTTTCATGGTATCTTCCATGATTTTGCCGTTCATGATCACCACAGTCGGTTCCCCATCAATATACTTGGAAGCATACCTCCACTTCAGGGTTATCCACTGTAAAGCAGCTACCATCAAGGTCCAGACTACCAGTCCGACCCAGTGTGGCCACGCCCTGGTGGTGAGGTCTGTGGTCAGGCTGGCAGCTATGGAGCCGATGGTGATTCCCAGCACATAGTCAAAAAAGGTAAGTTGGCTGATCTGTTGTTTTCCTAACAGACGTGCAAAGATCAGCAGTGTAACAAATCCAATAACACCGCGAACAATTACTACCAGAGCTTCATTCACAGCAGTCACTTCCGCAGTTCTTTTCTTTTATTATGGCCTTACGAGGGTACTTCTATTAACGGGGACAGATGACTGTTTACCTCTTCCATCACCTTTTCTTCTGTTGTTGTGGATAATTTTTTTATGGTATAATGCGTTGTGGATAGATCTTAGCGGCTGCCATTTTATTATTAAAGCGGCGGCTAATTTGATCAGGGGGTATGATGATGGAATTTACACTAAAAAGTTCCTTTTCTCCTACCGGGGATCAGCCGGAGGCCATCGCA
This sequence comes from Syntrophomonadaceae bacterium, assembly GCA_012839645.1. Lineage (GTDB taxonomy): Bacteria > Bacillota > DSM-12270 > Thermacetogeniales > Thermacetogeniaceae > Syntrophaceticus. The sequence goes on along the minus strand of DUMY01000020.1, from coordinate 22,941 downwards.
TCTTTGAGCGAAGGGGTTACCTCTGGTATGCCTTTTCAGACTCTGTTAGGGGTGACCGGTTCGGGAAAAACTTTCACGATCGCTGGAGTTATCCAGGAGGTGCAGAAGCCCACACTGGTTATTGCCCCCAATAAGACACTGGCTGCTCAGCTCTGCGGAGAGTTCAGGGAGTTTTTTCCGGACCACGCTGTGGAGTATTTTGTCAGCTATTATGACTATTACCAGCCAGAGGCCTATGTGCCTCAGACTGATACCTATATTGAAAAGGATTCCTCATTAAATGAGGAGATAGATAAACTGCGGCACTCGGCCACTGCCAGTATCTTTGAGCGGGATGATGTTATCATCGTGGCCAGTGTTTCCTGTATCTATGGCTTGGGTTCCCCGGTCTATTATCGGGAGATGATGGTTTCCCTGCGCCAGGGGATGACCATCGACCGGGATGAGGTGATCGCCCGGCTGGTGGATATCCAGTACCAGCGCAATGACTACGAGTTTGCGCGGGGGCGCTTTCGGGTGCGGGGTGATGTGGTGGAGATCTTCCCTGCTTCTTTTACTGAGAAGGCCCTGCGGGTGGAGTTTTTCGGTGATGAGATCGACCGCATTTTAGAGATAGATACCCTCACCGGGGAGGTCCTGGCGCGGCGCCTCCATGCGGTGGTTTTCCCAGCCTCTCACTATGTAACAGCTCCTGACCAAATGGAAAAAACAATCCAGGGGATCGAGAAGGAGTTGGATGAGCGCTTAGAGGAACTGCGTAGAGAAGAAAAACTCTTAGAAGCCCAACGTCTGGAGCAGCGTACACTTTATGATCTGGAGATGATGCGGGAGGTGGGCATTTGCAAAGGGATCGAGAATTACTCCCGTCACCTGACCGGGCGCAACCCTGGAGAGCCCCCCTACTGCTTGCTCGACTTCTTTCCTGAAGATTTTCTGGTGGTGATCGATGAGTCACATATCACCGTACCCCAGATCAATGGGATGTATGCGGGTGATTTCAGCAGGAAGAGTACATTGGTGGACTATGGGTTCAGGCTCCCCTCTGCTCTGGATAACAGGCCCTTGCGTTTTGACGAGTTTTTAGCCAAGGTGCCGCGAATTATTTTTGTCTCGGCGACTCCGGGCTCTTTTGAGACGGATCACAGCCACCAGGTGGTGGAGCAGATTGTGCGGCCCACCGGGCTGATCGATCCGGAGGTGGAGGTACGTCCTGCCAAAGGACAGGTAGATGATCTGGTAGGGGAGATCCGCATCCGGGTGGAAAAAGAGCAGCGGGTCCTGGTGACTACCCTAACCAAGAAGATGGCCGAGGATCTGACCGATTATCTGCGTGAACTGGGGATCAGGGTGCGTTACCTGCATTCGGAAATTAAAACCCTGGAGCGGATGGAGATTTTGAGGGATCTGCGCTTGGGGGTTTTTGATGTGCTGGTAGGCATTAACCTCCTGCGGGAGGGTTTGGACCTCCCGGAGGTAGCTCTGGTAGCCATACTGGATGCAGATAAAGAAGGTTTCCTGCGCTCTGAGCGCTCGTTGATCCAAACTATTGGGCGTGCTGCCAGAAATGTGGAGGGTAAGGTGATTATGTTTGCGGATAGGATCACTGACTCTATGCAGCGGGCCATCGATGAGACCAACAGGAGACGCAGTATTCAGATGGATTATAATGAAAGGCACGGCATTACCCCACGCAGCATCCAGAAAGATGTGCGGGGTGTGATCGAAATCACCCTCCCGGCAGAGGTGGCCGAGGAAAAGGGAACTTATAAGGCAGGGAAGTCCCTGGGCAGCATGAACAACAAAGAACTGGAGAAGCTTATTTCACAGCTAGAAAAAGAGATGCGCCAGGCTGCCCGTGAACTGGCCTTTGAAAGAGCGGCAGAGGCCCGGGACCTGATTATCGAACTGCGTAAAGAGCTAGTTGCACGTTCGCGCCGGGGCATGCCTAGGAAAGAAATCGAACCTGATATTGACAAGATAGATGCGGAATTGGATGTGACAGGGAGGCATCAAAAGAGATTATGTGTGCCAGATCGGAAAAAGAAATCCACTTCCCGGCACGGGACAGGATAGTTATCCGGGGGGCGCGGGTCCACAACCTGAAAAATATCGATGTGGAGATTCCCCGCAACAAAATGGTGGTAATTACCGGGATATCCGGTTCAGGAAAGTCTTCATTGGCTTTCGATACCATTTATGCAGAGGGGCAGCGGCGTTATGTGGAGTCTCTTTCTGCCTATGCCCGTCAGTTTCTGGGGGTTGCCGACAAGCCCGATGTTGATTATATTGAGGGGCTTTCCCCGGCTATCTCTATCGACCAGAAGGCGGGAAGCCGCAATCCACGGTCTACTGTGGGAACGGTTACCGAGATCTATGACTATTTGCGTTTGCTGTTTGCACGCATCGGCAAACCCCACTGTCCTAAATGTGGGAGGCCTGTACAGCAGCAGACGGTTTCTAATATGGTAGACCAGACACTTGCCTATCCCGAGAGAACGAAAATTCAGATTCTCGCTCCCATAGTGAGCGGGAAAAAGGGCGAGCACCAGAGAATTTTCACGGATCTGCAGAAAAAAGGTTTTGTACGTGTGCGGGTCAATGGGGAGATCCGAGAACTGGATGAAGAGATCGAACTGGATAGGTATAAGAAGCATGATATAGATGTTGTAATCGATCGACTGATAGTGCGACCCGGCCTAGAGAATCGTTTGGCTGACTCACTGGAGACAGCTCTTGAGTTTGGGGAGGGGGTTGCTGTAGTAGCTCCTTTAGAAGGGGAAGATATTATTTTTAGCCAGAACTTTGCTTGCCCGGAATGCGGGATAAGTCTGGCGGAGATCACTCCTCGCCTTTTTTCCTTTAACAGTCCCTACGGAGCCTGCAGCGAGTGTTCGGGGCTTGGCTACAGGATGGAGGTGGATCCGGAGCTGGTTGTGGATCCAGAGAGGACCGTGCGGCGGGGGGCATTACTGCCCTGGACTCATTCCACCCAACACTATTACCCGCAAGTAGTAAAATCACTTATGGATCACTACGGGTGCAGTTGGGATACACCATTCAAGGATTTACCATCAGAGGTGCAGGATGTTCTTCTCTACGGAACAGAAGAGAGAATTCGCTTCCACTATGAGGACACCTATGGCCAGACCAGGTCATGGTACGGCAGCTTCGAGGGGGTTGTTAACCACTTGATGCGCCGCCACCGGGAAACTGAGTCTGAGGGTGTGCGGGAGGATCTCGAACGGTTCATGGCTAACCGCCCTTGCCCTGATTGCAATGGGGCACGACTGCGCCCGGAGAGTCTGGCAGTAACTGTAGGTGAGCGCAATATAGCTGAAATAACAAGCTGTACGATATCAGAAGCGCGCACTTTCTTAGAAAACCTTTCCCTGACCCCTCGGGAGCAGCAGATTGCTCACCAGGTGGTCAAGGAGCTCAGTGCCCGTCTTGGTTTTCTGGTGAATGTAGGGCTTGACTATCTCACCTTGGACCGCGCAGCAGGGACCCTGGCAGGAGGTGAGGCTCAGCGAATTCGTTTGGCTACTCAGATCGGCTCCGGGCTGGTAGGGGTGCTCTATATCCTTGACGAACCCACCATCGGGCTGCATCCCAGGGATAACACCAGGTTGATCAAGACACTGAAGAACCTGCGTGACCTGGGCAATACACTTATCGTTGTGGAGCATGACGAAGAGATGATGCTCAATGCTGACGAGATAATCGACATAGGCCCAGGTGCCGGAATCCACGGCGGTGAGCTGGTTGCCCAGGGAACAGTAGAGGAGATTTCCAAGGTAAAGGAATCGATCACTGGCCAGTATCTGAGTGGCCAGCGGGAGATCCCCATACCAGAAGCCCGGCGCAAACCCAATGATCGCTGGTTGAAGGTCATGGGCGCCAGTGAGTTCAATTTAAAAAATATTGATGTTGAGATTCCCTTAGGGATGTTTGTCTGCATTACTGGAGTGTCCGGGTCTGGAAAGAGCACCCTGCTGGACGAGATTATCTATAAAGGGCTTGCTCAGAAGCTTCATGGTTCCCGTAGACACCCCGGAGCTTTCCGTGAGATGCGCGGTATAGAGCACCTGGACAAAGCAATAAAAATTGACCAGTCCCCCATCGGGCGTACTCCCAGGTCAAACCCCGCTACCTATACCGGGGCCTTTGATGGGATTCGGGAGCTTTTCTCCCTAACACAGGCGTCACGTATGAAGGGCTACCGCCCAGGCCGCTTCAGCTTCAATGTGCGCGGTGGCCGCTGTGAGGCCTGCCGCGGGGACGGCATCATCAAGATCGAGATGCACTTCCTGCCGGATGTGTATGTCCCCTGTGAGGAGTGCAAGGGGAGGCGCTATAATCGAGAGACATTGGAGGTCAAGTACAAGGGAAAGAACATTGCGGATGTTTTGGACATGACGGTCAGTGAGGCCAATGAGTTTTTCCAAAACATCCCCAAGGTGAAGCGTAGGCTGCAAACATTGGTTGATGTGGGTTTGGGATATATCAAGCTTGGACAGCCTGCCACTACCCTTTCGGGTGGGGAGGCTCAGCGGGTCAAGCTAGCCACAGAGCTTTCCCGGCGCAGCAATGGCCGCACCCTCTATATATTAGATGAGCCTACAACCGGTCTACATAAAGAGGATATCAGGAGGCTTTTGCTTGTCTTAGAAAGGCTTGTAGAAACCGGTAATACAGTTGTTGTCATCGAGCACAATCTCGATGTGATCAAAACAGCGGATTACATCATCGATCTCGGTCCGGAGGGGGGAGCAGGGGGAGGCCAGGTGGTAACAACCGGAACACCGGAAGAGGTCGCTGCCGACCACAGCTCCTATACCGGCCGCTACCTAAAAGAGGTGCTCCAGGTTGCCAAACCCACCCAGCGTCAGGCTGATAAAACTGCACTTGTTAGGGCGTGACCGGTGACAGTCACCGCTAAGGAGATAGGACAAGTGGCGACAAATACGATACAAGATTTCAAAAAAGATCTCGACCTGATACCGGACAGGCCGGGAGTTTACATCTTCCGGAACCGGTCAGGGAGGGCTATTTATGTTGGTAAGGCGGTCTCCTTGCCTAACCGTCTGCGATCCTACTTTCAGCCCCGGGGGCTTATTGAACGGATCCGGAGAATGGCCGAGGAGGCTGCACGCCTGGAGTATATCGTCACTGATACCGAAGCAGAGGCCCTTGTTTTGGAATGCAATTTAATCAAGGAGTACCGTCCAAAGTACAATATCGACCTCAAGGATGATAAATCCTATCCCTATATCAGGGTGACTGCAGAGGAGTTTCCCAGGGTGATGATGACCCGTAATCTAGTGCGGGACGGTTCCCGCTACTTTGGCCCCTACCCTAATGTGGGCGCGGTCAAAGAAACTCTGGATTTCTTGCGCAAGCTTTTCCTCTTTCGCTCCTGCCCTGACCGCAAGCTGGCACCTCGCAGCAGAACCTGTCTCAACGGTCAGATCAAACAGTGCCTGGGACCCTGTGTAGGGAATGTATCTGCAGAAGAATACAATGAGGTGATTGAGCAACTGGTTCTTTTCCTGGAGGGAAGGACACATGAGGTGGAAAAGCGCCTGCATCACCAGATGAAGGATGCTTCAGAAAGGCTGAACTTCGAGGAGGCTGCCCGATATCGTAACCAATTGGATGCAATAAAGAAACTGCATGAGCAGCAGCGGGTAGCCCGGGCCACAGGACCGGACCAGGATGTGCTTGCTGTGGGTTCATATTTAGATGAGGTTTGTGTAATTATCCTGCGTGCCCGTGGGGGTAATGTGGTGGCAAAGGAGCATTACTTTCTGACTAGAGCAGAGGGAATGCCGCCTGGAGAGGTTCTTTCTTCCTTTATCAAACGCTATTACCAGGGTGGGAGAGAGATTCCTTCAGCAATTCTCGTCAGCTCTCCTGTGGAGGAGGCTGCTCTCCTGGCTGACTGGCTGGGAGATATAAAGGGGAGCAAGGTAGAGATCCGTTTTCCCAAGCGCGGGCAGGGGAGAGAGTTGGTAGGGATGGCCAAAGAAAATGCTGCCCTGATTGCAGAACAACGCTGCCGGCGTTCACTGAGGTCTCAGGAGAAGGGGAAAGCATTAACATTGGCTCTACAGGAGGCTCTTGGCCTCAAGCGTTTCCCACGTAAACTTGAGTGTATTGATATTTCTCACCTGGGAGGGGAGGAGACCGTAGGTTCTTTAGTTTGCTTTACAGATGGGCAGCCCGATAAAAAGCATTACCGGCGCTACCGGATCAAAACGCCAACTGCGGGTGATGATTATGTAGCTATGCGGGAGGTAGTGAAACGCAGGTTCAAGAATGTAGATCAAGATGAGCTCCCTGATCTGCTGGTGTTGGATGGCGGCAAGGGACAGCTCAATTCAGCTTTAGATGCCTTACAGCAAATGGAGTTTCCTAATCCAGATGTGGTTTCTATAGCTGAGGATGAGGAAGGGGTCTACCTGCCGGGACGAAGAGAACCACTTGTTCTTCCTCATAGTAATCCTGGGCTGCATCTGTTGCAACAGGCACGGGATGAAGCCCACCGCTTTGCCCTCAACTACCAAAAAAAACTGCGCAAGCGCAAGTTGAAAGCATCTATTCTGAGGCAGGTACCGGGAATTGGGAAAAAGAGACAGGCAGCTCTGCTCAGGCACTTCGGTTCCCTTTCTCGTATACGTAAAGCCTCTGTGGATGAACTTGCCTGTGTGCCGGGGATGAATAGGACGGCTGCTGAGGCGCTGTACCGATTCCTGCACAATGACTAACGCTGCCCGTTAAACAGGGATTTCAATAAAGTTTTTGTGTACCGCATTTTACACGGTGTAAGGGGCTATTCACCCCATTTGGAAGATACAATCAAATAGAGGATGTAGCATGTAAAGATTACCACGTTATTATTGACGTGGTTTCCATTTTTTGGGCAGTAATCTATCAGCGTAAGACCTATCAGCCGGCAATATGTTAAACTAAATAGTAGAAAAGTAGGCTCAATTATGAGGTGCCGGTATGGGTTACGGTGAGTACAATATTGTGTGCAATAGAACAGCAAATACCGTTATATCGGCATAGGACTCAACTCTTAGCAAGAGTTTGAGGTACACCAGATAATAGAGTGGAGGACTTGAGAATGCATAACATCAAACTGGTAGCCATTGATTTGGATGATACCTTGCTGCGGGATGACTTGACCATCTCACAGTTTTCCCGGGATACTCTGCAGCAGGTACAGGAGGCGGGGGTTACTGTTACTCTGGCTACAGGGCGGATGTTGCCTTCGGCGCGTCCTTATGCTGAACAACTTGGTTTCGATGTTCCGCTGATTACCTACCAGGGTGCCTTAGTGAAGAATGTTTTTTCCGGGGAGGTGCTTTACAACTGTCCTCTCTCCCAGGAGGTGGCTAGTATGGTGATCCAGTATGGGCGTAGGAGGAAAGTACATGTCAACCTCTATGTGGAAGATAAGCTTTTTGTTGAGCGTGTTACAGAGGCCGGAGAACACTACGAGCGGTTGGCGGGGGTCCCTTTTACAAGGGTGGATGACCTAGAGGAGCTTTTAGAGAATGACCTTCCCTATAAAATGCTTTTGATAGATGATGAACAGGTGATTGATCAGGAGTTGGAAGAGCTGCAGGGGGTCCTCAGTGAGGCTGGATTAGAAGCTTATTTGACGAAATCCAAGCCTACTTATCTGGAGGTCAATCACCCGCGAGCGACAAAGGGGACTGCCCTCAAAAAACTGGCGGAATGGATGGGGATTAGCCGGGAGCAGGTTGTGGCTTTTGGGGATAGCTATAATGATCTGAAGATGTTGGAGTATGCGGGCTATGGTTTTGCTGTTGCCAATGCCTATCCGGAGGTGTGTGCCCGGGCGCGCTATACTACTGCATCCAATAATGAAGATGGAGTTGCCTTGGCACTCCAGGAACTGGTACTCGATGGGCGAAAAGAATTGGGAAGATAATCAGATCATTCATATAAGAAGATGATTAATGGTAGAATAAGTTAATAAGCAAGGTGCCTGGCACCAGAAAGGACGTGAGGGTATGGACGAGTTAGTAAGGATTGATACCGGTCATCTGGTGAACCCGGGAGGAAGAGGGGCGCTCCAGCTAAGTTCAACAATTGAAGCAACCTTTCAGAAGCTTCAGGAGGATCTTCACCAGAAGCGTACACCGATCACTCTTTCCTTTTTGGATAAAGAAGCCATCGCTGAAATAAAGTCCACTGCCCTAAGGCTACGGGAAAAATACGAAAATATCCTGATCCTGGGGATCGGTGGTTCAGCACTGGGAACCAAGGCTATTTTGGAGTTTATTAAGGGTCCTTATCATCAACTGGAAGCACACAAACCACGCATTTTTGTGCTAGATAATATCGACCCGGCTCCCGCGGCGCAGTTGGAACGGCTTTTGGACTTCCGAAAGACAGCCCTGGTTTACACCAGTAAATCCGGATCAACTCCAGAAACTGCAGCCAACTTCATTTATTTTTACAAGAAATTTAAGGAAGCCGGCGGAGATGACCGGGATATTACGATTATCTGTGATGATAAAGATAACGGGATCAACCGCATTGCCCGGGAGCTTGCCTGTTCTCTGTTCCATTTTCCACCGGATCTGCAGGGGAGGTATTCTGTTTTATCACCTGTGGGTTTTCTTCCGGCAGAACTGGCTGGCATCGACTGCCAGGGTCTTTTAGAAGGTGCCGCGGCTGTGCAGCGGACGATAACCACTGCTCCGCCTGAAGAAAATCCCCTCATGGTTTTAGGTGGATACCTTTACGAGTATGCGTGTAGGGGGAGAACCACCCATGTGCTGTTTAATTACAGCAATTGCCTGGTAGAGTTCGGGTTATGGTTCATGCAGCTGTGGGCGGAGAGCTTGGGAAAAAAGGAGAACCTTGCCGGGGAGGAAGTCAGGGTAGGTGCCACACCCCTGTCCTGCATAGGAGCTACTGACCAGCACTCCTTGCTCCAGTTATTTAAGGGAGGTCCCGCTGACAAAGTTTATGGGTTTGTGAAAATAGATCAGCCAACAGATGACCTGAAAATAACAGGTGCTTTTCCAGACGAGGTGGAGTATGCTTATTTTGACGGACATACAATGCAGGAGCAGCTTCACATCGAGCAGCTGGCTACAGAGGTGAGCCTGGTCAATGACGGTAATCCTTGTTACCGGATCACCCTGCGTGAACCATGTGCTCCTGCTCTAGGTGCATTGTTCTATTTTTATGAAGCACTGACCATCTTTGTGGCTAACCTGTATGGCGTTAACCCATATGACCAGCCGGGTGTGGAGGAAGGTAAACATCAGGCGTATGCTTTATTAGGGCGGGAAAATTTCCTTTCCAGGAAGGAAGAATACCAGAAGAAGGTAGAAAAGTACCATGAGAAGAGCCGTGCTTTTAAGATAATATAACTGACGACAATCATCATCAACCACCGCTTTCCATGACGCGGGTGAGGTGAGACAGGGTTGTTGATGCCTTGGTGGATTCCGGTTGTGCTTTACCTTAAAGGTGCGTTGCAGACAGTTAGGTGCATCGTGCACAGGGGACTGTTCCCTGTGCAGGCGCTTGCATAGTGCTCGTGTCTAAGAGCTTTAATGACTAATGACCAACCACTAACCACTAATAGGGGAGGGGTTTCATGGGAAAGGTCCTGGCTTTAGATCTCGGTGGCACTAAAATCTATTCTGCGCTGGTGGATAACAAGGGAAAGATCATTCGTGAAGATATACGCCCTACTATGTCTGATGGTGGATTTTCGCTTGTTGCAGACAGGATCCTGGACAGCCTGCATAAGGTGGTGCCGGAGGGTGAGCAGCCCGGGGGGATTGGGGTAGCGGTTCCTGCCTATATCGACCCCAAGACCGATAGAATTATTTTCTCTCCGAATTTAAAATGGCGTAATGTTGATTTGAAAAAGAAGCTAGAGGATGCCCTGGGACTTCCAGTTTGGTTGGAGAACGATGCCAACTTGGCTGCTCTCGGGGAGCACCGCTATGGGGCGGGGCAAGACTTTAATGATATGGTTTATATCACTGTCAGTACCGGAGTTGGGGGCGGCTTGATTCTGGGAGGAAGGATCTATGGGGGTGCTTTTGGAGGAGCCGGGGAGTTTGGTCATATGATCGTTGATGCACATGGTCCTGAATGCTCCTGTGAAAATATGGGATGTCTGGAGGGTTTGGCTTCTGGCTGTGCAATCAAGAGGGATGCCCAACAGCTGGTTAAATCTGGCAAGGGGCGCCGTATGCTGTCGCTTGCCGGCAGTGTAGAAGGGATCGATGCTCGAGTTGTGGGTAAGGCAGCTGTAGACGGAGATTCCGAGGCTCGGGCAGTGCTAGCTAATGCCGGCCGCTATTTAGGGATTGCTATCGCCAATGTCGCCAACCTGCTTAATCCGGGGGTTTTTATTATCGGTGGCGGGGTTGCTTGTGGTGTGGGTAAGTTGATACTGGACCCCGCTTGCCATGAGGCATATAAGCGTACATATCCACCCTATCGTGCGTTTCTCAAGATCACCCTGGCAGCATTAATGTCGCAGTCCGGAATTTTGGGAGCGGCAGCTTATGCGTGGGACCAATTAGAGAAAGGGACGTCGTCGGGTATATAAGGAGGAACTTGTTTGGCCCTTAACAAGGTAATTTTATTTGTCATCGATGGAATGGATACCGTTAATTTTACTATGGCTCATGCCCCTGTAATGAGTGGAATTCATGGCAAGACCGCTGTGGGGGTTGCCCACACGGAAATTATCGGGGCAGGAACAGTACTTACACCGATCGCTCATGCTATGATGGGTACGGGAAGTCCTGATGTTGTTGCTGCACGACCTGGTTTTGAAACTGAGGGGAAATGTTATAATTATTATGGGGAAGTTGTAGAAACCATAGGAGATGTGGCCCGAGAAGCCGGTTTGTCCAGAGTGGCAGTAGGGAAAAACGAGGCAGCCATTGTACTTGGGGGCACCGGAAACCTAACGCGGTCATACCTTGAATTAGATGGTATTGACCCCTCTGACGAAGAAGTGATGACCCAGGAAATCCTGGATGCTTTTTATCAGATGGATAAAGGGATTCTGGTAGCAACATATGGGGGTGTGGATTTTACAGGGCACCGGAAAAATCTCCCGCGGCTGATCGAAGCGGTGGAAAAAGCCGATAGTATTGTTGGAGTTCTCTTAAAGGAAGCGGATCTTGAGGAAACCTTATTGATTATTGCTGCGGATCATGGCACTAATCCTATCACAGGAAGGCATAATACCGCTCCTACACCCCTCTGCCTGATGGCCAATAATATTGCCGGTAGAGTAAATCTAGGGGTTGTTCATAATATTGAAATTGCGACAACCATTGCAGGTGCCTTGGAAGTGCAGGTACCACAGCGTGCGGTGGGTAGAGACCTGGGTGAACTCGTTCACCAGCTGTTGGCCGGAGAAGAGGTATCTTTAGATTACCAGTTAGAGATGAACCGCCAGCTAAATGCCTTCTTCCGTAAGCTGCCCCTGCGCCATAAGGCAGAGCCAGAACTTGGTGGAAGGAACAATGAAAAAGAGCGGTAGTTAGTTAAGGTTAGTGTGCTATCGATCAGAATCGTGACATGAGTCCAGTATCTGTACCGTCACGCTGGAGGGAAGGGGGGAGTGAAGGTGGATGAGGAAAAATCGATCCGCCTGGTGATTGTAACAGGTCTATCCGGAGCGGGTAAAACCCAGGCAATAAGGTGCCTGGAGGACATGGGCTTTTTTTGTGTGGATAATCTTCCACCAACGTTGATACCCAAGATAACTGAGCTCTGCCAGCAGTCAGGCAGCAAGGTAAAACGGGTAGCGCTGGTGATGGATGTGCGGGGTACCCTCTTTTTTGGTTCTTTAGTTGAGGAACTTCGCAAATTGTCTCAGTTGGGGATCAAGTATGAGATGCTATTTCTTGAAGCATCTGATACGATCCTGGTTAGGCGCTACAAGGAATCCCGTCGGCAGCATCCCCTGGAGGAGGACCGGTCGGTACTGGAAGCCATCAGTGCTGAGCGGGAGCGTTTCCAGGAACTGCGGGGGGCGGCCAACATTATTGTGGATACCACAGAGATGACCGTGCATGACCTCAAAAAAAGCCTTAAAGAGAAATTTGCGGATATAGATCAGGAAACACCTTTCTCTATCAACATGATTTCCTTCGGCTACAAGTACGGGATACCCCTCGACGCGGACCTGGTGATTGATGTCCGCTTTCTCCCCAACCCTTATTATGTTGAAGGTTTGAAATACCATACAGGGCTTGATGATTGTGTTGTTGAATACCTTTTTTCTCATAAGGAGACGAAGGATTTCCTGCGCCTGTACAACGACCTCCTGTGCTTCTTAATGCCTTTCTATATAAAGGAAGGGAAAACCCATCTTGTAGTGGCCATCGGCTGTACAGGTGGGCAGCACAGGTCAGTGGCTTTGGCTGAGTGCTTGGCTGCTCAACTGCGTCCTAACTATCAGGTGCAGGTGGATCACCGGGATCTTCCCCGGGCAAAGGTAGCTGAGACATGATGAAGCTGCGGGGTTTAGTCAGTTCCTTCAGCGGGTTTTTCCGCAGACGGTCCTTGAAGCGGGGGCCTCGCATTGCAGCACTGGGGGGTGGGACTGGACTTCCTGTTCTTCTGCGTGGGTTGAAAAAGTATACGTCCAACATCACAGCCATTGTAACTGTGGCAGATGACGGGGGAAGCTCCGGTAGGCTCAGGGGGGAATTCGGAATCCTTCCACCTGGGGACATCCGCAACTGCCTGGTGGCACTAGCGGAGACGGAAACTCTTATGGAAAAGTTGTTTCACTACCGCTTCGGGCAGGGGGAGGGGTTAGCAGGGCACAGTTTGGGTAATCTGTTGATCACTGCTCTTGCGGATATTACCGGGGACTTTCAAACTGCTATCAAGGAGGCCAGCCATGTTTTGAAGGTGCGTGGGCAGGTGCTCCCTTCGACATTGGATCAGGTGACACTGAATGCGGAACTAACTAATGGTACACATGTTTTTGGAGAGAGCAAAGTATCCCAGGTGGATACTCCCTTGAAGCGGGTCTTTTTAACACCTTCGTTTTGCAAAGTAGTACCGGAAGCGGTTGCTGCAATTAGGCAGGCGGACTTGATTCTTTTAGGGCCAGGAAGTCTTTTTACCAGTGTTCTGCCTAACCTGTTGGTGCCGGGAATTACCACAGCTATCAATCAGTCCCGGGCTGTAAAATGCTATATCTGTAATATAATGACACAGCCAGGGGAGACCACCAATTTTAAGGCTTCAGATCACCTGTCCGCTATCTACAATCATGCAGGAATCGACTGTATTGATTATATTCTGGTCAATAACAAAAGAATTGCCCAGGTTAATCTGGAAAAGTATGCTAGAGAAGGGGCCAGGCCAGTGGTTGTTGACGAGCGCGCCTTACAGAAAATGGGGGTACGAGTCCTGCGGAGGGACCTTCTGGATGAGCAGGAATTGGTGCGTCATGATGCACAGAAACTGGCCAGTACAGTTCTTTCCATAGCTAATACAGGGTGATAAAACGATGTCCTTCGCGATGCAGGTCAAAAATGAAGTGGCGCATTTGCCTCTCCGATCTAACTGCTGCCAGCAGGCAGAGCTGGCCGCTTTTGCGCGGGTGGTGGGGATTGTCCGCCTGGGGAAGCAGAGAATACTGTTGATGACATCAGAACTGCCGGTGGTGGCACGTCGTATTTTTCTGCTTTCAAAAAATCTGGGGTGGAGTAGGGTAATTGTTGTTCGCCGGTATTCCAGGCCTCGCCGTCGGCGTTTGTTCACCGTTCAGGTTCCTCTTAAGCAGCAGAATCATTTTTTGCTCCAAGAACTGGGGTTTGTGGATAAAGACATGATGTTACGGGATTATCTTGATCCATGCATCCTGGCAAGGGACTGCTGCAGGAAGGCTTTCCTGAGGGGGTGTTTTTTGGGATCTGGGTTTCTGGCGGCGCCTTCCCGGGCTTATCACCTGGAACTGTTTCTCAAAACCCATGAAGGGGCTGAGGAAGTGATGGAAACACTAGCTCACTTCGGTTTGTTGCCCATCTGCAGAGAGCGCCGTGGTGGGTATGAGGTATACCTCAAGGAGGCTGATCAGGTTTCAGAGTTCCTGCGCATAATAGAGGCCAACCAGGGGGTTCTCCAGTTTGAAAACTGCCGTGTGCTTAAAGATATGCGTAACCAGGTGAACAGACTGGTGAACTGTGAGACTGCCAACCTGAATAAGGCTGTGGAGGCCGGTCTAAAGCAGGTTGCTGTAATCAAAGAGATCGACTCTTTGGCTGGCCTAGGCATACTGCGCCCTCCGCTGAAGGAATTAGCGGAACTTCGCCTACAATACCCAGAGGCGAGCCTTACGGAACTCGGTAAACTCCTATCTCCTCCACTCAGCAAATCCGGGGTCAACCACCGCTTTCGGGAGATCTACAGGATCGCTGATCAACTGCGAAAAAAACAGTAGTGTGGCAATTGGCCATACGTCCCACCCAGGATTACCTTACACTACCTTTGGGTTTCCCTGTAAATAATGAGACATGGGTTGTTAGATACGGCATATCTTGTTAGCAGAGGAAGCAGGATTCTCATGCGGAAATAGAGAATTCTTTTCTGTAAGAAGGGGGTAGCAAGAGATGCGCTTGAACTACGGGATGAAACTGGAACAGACGCAAAAATTGATTATGACTCCGGAACTGCGACAGGCGATTAAGATTCTACAGCTGTCAGCGATGGACCTGGCACAGTATGTAGAAAATGCTATGCTAGAAAACCCTCTACTTGAGGTGTCCGAAGAAGAGCACGAGGAAACACCACCTTCTGAAGAAGAAAAAGATGATTTTACAGAGGAATGGTGTGATTATCTCGCAGAATGCGGTGCTATTGAGCGTTCATTTGAGCGAGCAGCGGGATATGAAGAAAAAGAACACTACAGCTTGGAGCATTTTGTTGCCCAGGCGCCCAGTCTGCAGGATCATTTGTACTTTCAGCTGCTGCTTACCCTCTCTGACCCTAAAGACATGGAGATCGGGGAATTTCTCATCGGGAATATTGATGACCGCGGATACTTGAACATCAGCCTGGAAGAGGTACAAAAGGTATTAGGATTTCAGATGCAGGAAATTGAGAGTGTTTTAAAGGTTATTCAAGCCTTTGACCCTTCCGGAGTAGGTGCCCGTGATTTACAGGAATGCCTTTTGATTCAGCTGGACCAGGAAGGCCGGAGCACCCCTATTTTAGAGAAGATCATACATTTATTCCTGGATGATCTTGCCGGCGGCAACCTGCTTAAAATTGCTACATCAATGGATCTTACCGCACAAGAGGTACAGCAACAAGCAGATATTATTAAAACATTAGATCCCATACCCGCGCGCAACTTTTCCCGCCCTGGAGAAAACCGCTATATTATTCCTGATGTGGTTGTCGAGAAGATCGGGGATGAATATGTAATTATTTCCAATGATACGGCTATACCGCGTTTGACAATCAACCGTAATTACCAACTTATGATCAAAAAGAAAACGCCATCTGATCAGGGAACAGTTGAGTTTATCGAAAACAAGATGAAATCTGCTCTCTGGTTGATTCGCAGCATCGAACAAAGAAGGCTTACCCTTTACCGGGTTGTTCAGTGTATTATAGACTACCAGTGGGATTTTCTGGAGCAGGGGATCAAGCACTTGAAGCCTCTTAACATGAAGCAGATTGCCGATATGGCAGAGCTGCATGAGTCCACAGTGAGTCGCGCCATTGCCAACAAGTATATTCAGACGCCACAGGGCCTTTTTGAGATCAAGTTCTTTTTTACCAGCGGTTTGGAGAATGTTGCCGCCGGCAAGATGGTGGCTGCGGAAAGCGTTAAATACATTTTGAAGGAGATGATCACAGCTGAGGATCCCTATGACCCCTACAGCGACCAGCAGCTCTGTGAACTGCTGAAGGCAAAGGGGGTCAACATTGCCAGGAGGACGGTTGCGAAATACAGGAAGGAGATTAAGATCCCTTCCATGCGGCAGCGAAAGCGCTATCGCTGAAAAAAGAGTTAAAATGTCATGGCTCTTTCGGGCGCAGCCTTGCGCCTTTTTTTGTTGGTCTGGGTTGCATTGCCAATTAAATAGTATATAATTTTAGATGAAATGTTATGAATGTTATTTATAATATAGGCTATTTTGATTAATTCTGTAGCAGGATATGGAGGAAGTGATTTAACAACGGGACTTATATAATAAGGGGATAGTTTACATACTATAAGTATTGGGCTTAACTAGTGGTTTACCTTTATTGTTAATATTGAAAGGGAGGATTTTTTCATGGCTGTAAAGGTAGCAATTAATGGTTTCGGGAGGATCGGTAGGCTGGTTTTACGTGCGGCCATCAATAACCAGGATATCGATGTTGTGGCGGTTAATGATCTGACAGATGCAGAGACAAACGCGCACCTCTTTAAATACGATTCTGTTCATGGAACGTTTCAGGGCACAGTAGAAGCCAGTGAGAACGAGATGGTCGTCAATGGCCACCCGATTAAGGTTTTTTCCGAAAAAGATCCTCATAAATTACCCTGGGGTGATTTAGGTGTCAGCATTGTTATTGAAGGCACAGGTGCCTTCAGGGATAAGGAAAAGGCCTCAGCCCACCTAAAGGCCGGGGCAAAAAAGGTGATTATTACGGCTCCCGCCAAGAATGAGGATTTGACGATTGTTATGGGGGTCAATGAAGAGAATTATGACCCTGCCAACCACCATATCATTTCCAATGCATCCTGTACCACCAACTGCCTGGCACCTGTGGCCAAGGTGTTGAATGATAATTTCGGTATCAAACGCGGGTTGATGACAACAACCCATGCCTATACGAATGACCAGCGGGTTTTAGACCTTGCTCATAAAGATCTACGTCGCGCCCGCGCAGCCGGCCAGTCCATGATTCCTACAACAACAGGGGCAGCTAAAGCGGTTGCACTTGTTCTGCCGGAGCTGAAGGGTAAACTGACAGGAGTAGCTATTCGGGTGCCAACCCCTAATGTTTCACTGGTGGATCTGGTGATAGAAATGGAAAAATCCGCAGAGGTGGAAGAGATCAATCAGGCATTCAAAGATGCAGCAGAGGGCGACCTCAAAGGAATCCTTGCCTATTCGGATATACCACTTGTCTCCAGGGACTATAATGGTAACCCCCATTCAGCAATTGTGGACGGTCCCTGTACATTGGTCATGGGTGGTAATCTGGCAAAGGTCTTCACCTGGTATGACAATGAATGGGCTTACTCTGTACGGGTTGTTGACTGTGCCCTTTTCATCGCAGACAAAGGACTCTAAAGGAAAGGTGGGGTAGTCAATTGGATCTGAAGACCATGAGGAGTCTCGATATCAAGGGGAAAAAGGTGCTGGTGCGTGTTGATTTTAATGTCCCCTTGGATGACGATGGGAGAGTGGCGGATGACACCAGGATCAAAGCCACACTGCCCACAATTAAATACCTTGTGGATCAAGGAGCCAGGGTGATCCTGATGAGCCACCTGGGACGGCCCAAGGGCAAGGTTGTGGAGAAACTGCGCCTTGATGATGTGGCCAGACGTTTAGGAGAGCTTCTGGGAAGAGAGATCAAAAAGGTCGATGACTGCATTGGTTCTGAAGCAGCCAAAGCGGTGGAAGGATTAAAGCAGGGTGAGATTTTGCTTTTGGAAAACCTGCGCTTCCATCCAGAGGAAGAAAAAAACGAATCCGGTTTTGCCAAAGAGTTGGCCTCTCTTGCAGAAGTTTATATCAATGATGCCTTCGGCACGGCACACCGTGCCCATGCTTCCACTGCCGGGGTGGCAAATTATCTTCCGGCAGCCGCGGGTTTATTGATGGAAAAAGAGATCAAGGTACTAGGGAGTATTCTGTCTGATCCGGATCACCCCTTTTTGGCAGTGCTCGGAGGAGCCAAGGTTTCGGATAAAATTGGGGTTTTGAACAGCTTGGTTGGTAAGGTTGATGCCATTCTCCTGGGTGGGGGTATGGCCAACACATTTCTTAAAGCCAAAGGATCTGAGCTAGGGGATTCCCTTGTTGATGATGATAATTTGGATTTTGCGAGAAAGTTTTTAGATATGGCTGCGGAACGGGGTGTGCGGGTCGAACTGCCTGTAGATCTGGTGACTGCCTCAAGTGGGGATCAGGACCCAGTACAGGTTGTGGACTCCGGAAGTGTCCCCTCTGGCTGGCGTGCATTGGATATTGGGCCCCGCACTGCTGATCTTTATTCTCAATTAATAAAAAAGGCAAAAACTGCCTTTTGGAATGGTCCCATGGGTGTTTTTGAAGAGGAACAGTTTGCCCATGGAAGTGAGATGGTAGCCCGGGCCTTGAGTGAACCGGGGCTGACATCAATTGTAGGAGGCGGGGATTCCCTGGCAGTATTAGAGAAGTACGGGCTGGCGGGACAGGTTACCCATGCGTCCACCGGGGGCGGTGCCTCCCTGGAGTTTTTAGAGGGGCGAGAACTGCCCGGAGTGGCTGTACTTATGAAATAAAATTTTAGAGAGGAGAACTTGAAATAGTGGGAAATAAAAGAACTCCTTTAGTGGCAGGTAATTGGAAGATGCATAAAACACCTGCTGAAGCCGGTAATTTTGTGAAACTGCTGCGGGAAAGTGTTCATGAGCAAGGGGGCAGTGTTGAAGTGATTGTCTGCCCGCCTTTCCCAGCTCTGGCTGCAGTAGCCAGCAAGTTAGCGGGAAGTGAGATCAGCTGGGGTGCGCAGAACATGCACTGGGAGGCAAAAGGTGCTTTTACCGGGGAGGTATCTGCGCCCATGCTCCAGGCGATGGGTTGTCATTATGTGATTCTGGGGCATTCGGAGCGTCGCGGTCATTTTGGTGAAACCGATGAGGTCATCAGAAAAAAACTGGAAACTGCCATCACCTGCGGGCTGCGCCCAATTTTCTGCCTGGGAGAGGACCTGGCTACACGTGAAGCAGGGCAGGCTGTGGAGCATTGTCGGAAGCAGCTGAGGGCAGGTCTTGAGGGCTTGGAGCTCAACCAACCCCATGCCCTGGTTGTGGCTTATGAACCGATCTGGGCGATTGGTACCGGGAAAACCGCGACCCCGAAGGATGCAGTGGATGTCATTGGTGCTCTACGCCAAGAAATTGCGAGGATGTACGGAGAAGAGTTGGCTTCCGGAGTGCGCTTCCTTTATGGCGGCAGTGTATCACCCGAATCCATATCCTCTTTTATGAAGGAAGAAGAAATAGACGGAGTACTAGTTGGCGGTGCAAGTTTGGACATCGATAAATTTACAGCAATCATTCAGTCTACAGTGGAGTTAAGGGGGAAAACTGCTTGAAAAGCCCGCTTCTGCTGGTTATTCTTGACGGATGGGGCCTCTCTCCTGTTCAGCGGGGGAACGCTATCCGTCTGGCCAGCACACAGAATTTTACAAAACTACAGGAAAGCTATCCTTATACAGTTCTCCAGGCATCAGGAGAAAGGGTTGGACTTCCCAAGGGGCAGATGGGCAACTCCGAAGTTGGCCATCTGAACATGGGAGCCGGCAGGGTTGTCTATCAGGACATCACCAGGATCAGCATGGCTATCAAAACCGGAGAATTCTGCAAAAATCCGGTTTTGGTTAATGTGATGCAGAAGGTAAAAGAAAAAGGAACCTCTCTACACCTTTTCGGACTGCTCTCTGATGGCGGGGTACACAGCCATCTGACACATCTTTATGCCCTCCTGGAAATGGCATGTCAGTTTAAACTTGATAAGGTTTACATCCATGCCTTCCTGGATGGTCGGGATGTGCCTCCTACCAGTGGTATAGATTATATTAAAGAGGTTGAGCAGAAGTGCCGGGAGATGGGTATCGGTGAGATCGCTACTATAAGCGGCAGATACTACGCCATGGACCGGGACAATAGATGGGAACGGGTAGAGAAGGCGTTTAAAGCTGTTTGTTATGGTGAAGGGGATAAGGTGAAAAAGCCATCAGTAGCTGTGGAGAGATCCTATGCTGATGGGGTTACAGATGAATTTGTACTGCCTAAAGTTATTATTGATCATCAAGGAAATCCCATAGGACGCGTTCAGCCTGGGGATGGAGTTATTTTCTACAACTTCAGGGCAGATCGGGCGCGGGAGATCACGCGGGCCTTTGTTGATCAGGAGTTTGAGGGTTTCCCCAGAAGAGGAGGGTATCCCGGTGTTCACTTTGTCTGTATGACGCAGTATGATGCTACAATACCCGCATCTGTTGCTTTTCCTCCTCAAGTTCACCAAAAGACACTGGGGGAGGTTCTGGCAAGCAGCGGCTTGAAACAGCTGCGTATAGCTGAGACAGAAAAATATGCCCATGTAACATTTTTTTTTAATGGGGGGATAGAGGAGCCAAATCCAGGTGAGGACAGAGTTCTGATCCCATCACCCAAGGTGGCTACCTATGATTTGCAGCCGGAGATGAGTGCCCATGAAATCACAAAACGGGTAATCTCTGAGATTTGTAGAGATTATTATGATGTAATCATTTTAAATTATGCCAACCCGGATATGGTGGGCCATACAGGTGTGCCGGATGCAGCTGTGGATGCTGTAACAGTTGTTGACGGTTGCCTGAAACAAGTGGTGGACGCGGTTCTGGAGCGGAAGGGTACTGCTCTTGTCACAGGTGACCACGGGAATGCTGAGATGATGCTGGAAAAGGACAGTGAAGAGCCTCATACAGCTCATACAACCAATCCAGTACCCTTTATTTTGGTTGGAGAAAGGTACCGGGGGGTAAACCTTAAAGAGGGTGGAGCACTGGAGGATATTGCCCCGACGATCTTAGAAATTCTGAAGATTCCGAAGCCCTCTGAGATGACCGGGTCTTCATTGATTCTTGATTGAGAAAACATGAAAACTATTTTGTAAAGGAGGTAAGCCTGGGATTCCCTTTTGGGGAAACCAGGTGCTGAAGATGCCAGAGATTATTGATGTTATTGCACGGGAGATTCTGGATTCCCGTGGAAATCCAACTGTTGAAGTCGATGTTTACCTAGAGGATGGAAGCTTCGGCAGTGCCGCGGTGCCTTCTGGAGCATCAACCGGGGCGCATGAAGCACTTGAACTGCGCGATGGTGATAAAGACCGCTATCTGGGGAAAGGTGTATTGAATGCTGTTGACAATGTTCAAAATTTGATTACACCCCAGGTGTTGGGGTTAGATGCCCTGGACCAAATTCTGGTGGATCAGGTTATGATCAATTTGGATGGAACTTCCCATAAAGAGAAAATAGGAGCCAATGCCATTCTGGGTGTTTCCCTGGCAGTGGCCAAAGCTGCTGCTGACAGTGTAGGGCTTCCTCTCTATCGCTATTTAGGAGGGGTAGGGGCGCGTCTGCTGCCTACACCGATGATGAACATCTTGAACGGGGGAGAGCATGCGGACAACAATGTGGATATCCAAGAGTTCATGGTCATCCCCAGGAAGGCGGAAAGTATGCGAGCGGCCATCAGGATGGGGGCGGAAATTTTCCACAACCTGCGGGCGGTTCTCAAAGGCAGGGGCTATAATACTGCTGTAGGAGATGAGGGCGGTTTTGCCCCGGACCTGAAGTCCAATGAAGAGGCTCTCGATGTAATTGTGGAAGCCATCAGCAAAGCCGGATATAAGCCAGGAGAGGAAGTTTTTATTGCTTTGGATGTTGCTGCCACAGAACTGTATAAAGACGGCAAGTACCATTTTAGCAGCACAGGGCACTCACTGACTACAGAGGAAACGATTGCATTTTACGAGAAACTGACTGCCAACTACCCGGTAATTTCCATCGAGGACGGGTTGGATGAGGATGACTGGGAGGGCTGGGCGCAGCTGACCGAGCGACTGGGTAAAAAGATTCAGTTGGTGGGGGATGACGTCTTTGTCACCAATAAAGAACGCTTAGAGCGGGGAATCCGCGAGGGTGTGGCCAACTCCATTCTCGTTAAGGTCAACCAGATCGGAACCCTAACTGAAACACTGGAGACCGTAGAAATGGCTATGAAAGCCGGCTATACAGCGGTTATCTCCCATAGGTCCGGTGAAACTGAGGATACAACCATTGCTGACCTGGCTGTGGCCCTTAACGCAGGGCAGATCAAAACCGGAGCACCCTCCAGAACTGACCGTGTGGCTAAGTACAACCAACTGATGCGTATCGAAGAGGACCTGGCTGAAGCAGCCGTATATGGCCGTTAGTGGTTGGAAAAAGGATGGGTTTCTTCCCTTTACAACTTGTTCCTGCTAGTGCTACAATAGATGTAGCTGTAGGGTCAAAGAAGATTCAGTAAAAGGGGAGACGCGGTTTGTTGAAGACAATATTGATTGTTTTTGAGGTGCTGGTATGCCTTGGATTAATTATAACGATTTTGATGCAGTCAGGAAGGGCTTCCGGGCTGTCCGGCGCCATTGCCGGTGGAGCTGATTCTCTGCTGGGGAAGAAGAAAGGGCTTGATGAGTTTCTCAGCAAAATATCTACTGGACTTGCTGCTGCGTTTTTTATAATCACCCTGCTCATCGCTATGATTGAATAAATATGCCGAACACAAAAACCCCGGTCATCTTATTGACAGGGGTTTTTGTATTAATTGTCGCCTACCTCAAAGGCCTCAGATCTTTTGCCCTCGTGTGCACCCATCTCGATAACCGCGTTATATCAGGCTCTACCGGCATTGTTCAGTAGATGTCTCCCGAATTTTTTTAGTAAAAGTGTAGTTGTTTTTGGGATCAGGGCATATTAGAATTGATTATATAAAAGAGTGAGGTAAGATAATGAATAAGAAACAGAAAAAGCGTAAAAAGGCAGCACCTGAGAGTGCTGTTCAAGAGAAAAAAGTTTTGTCATGTTTAAAGTCTGCTAGCAAACCCTTGAACCTTGCTGAATTAGCAGCTCAGTTTAAGTGTGATCCGGGAATT
>DUMY01000019.1 GCA_012839645.1 Syntrophomonadaceae bacterium | reverse complement strand
CACTCTGTGAGCTATCAAGATCTCATAGAGGTGGTGGGGGAAAGGATAGGTAAGGTTATTCAGGAGGCGCGCCAGGGCAAACTGGTTCTTACGGCCGGAGGTGGAGGGACTTATGGAAAAGTTGTCAGATAGCAAAGGGGAGACGCAGGTGACAAGGAATAGAGTGATCTCTGTAACAACTGATGCCAGTGGGGCATATCATGCCGCCTGCAGTGGGCAGGTTGTTGTAATCGTAGATGTCATCGATATGAGCACAACACTGGAAGTCGCCCTCCAGGAAGGGGCAGCCTTGGTGCTGGGGGCAAGTCCTGTATCTTGTAGGGCACCTGTGCCGGTGAATCCTGCAGCAATAGGTAAATACGCCGCCGTGATGGCCGATGAATTGGATACCGAAGTGGTGGTGATAGCCGAGCCGAGGATCGGTAGAAGCGCGGAGCGCCAGGAGAGAGCAGAAGGCTTCCTGAAAGGGCTTCATGCAGAAGGGATCAAAGAGGCGGGCATCTACCCCAACCAGGGTGCAGAAACCGCCAAACTGGTAGATTTTAAGGATAAGATTGTGGTAGCTGTCACTGACTGTGGTGGAGCGGCCTTTGATACAGCATTTAATGCGGGTGCACCTGTACTGACAGGTACTGTGGCACGTACACCCGGGTGTACAGGATGGAAAAATGCGGCGAAAGCCATAGAAAGAGCATCAGAGATTGCAGAGGATGAAGGAAGGGGGATTGCTCTTGTTGCTGCCAGCGGTAAGGCATTAGAGGATGTGTTAGCCACATACTACTTGTCAGAACACTTTTTATTGCAACGATTTTACTAACTAAGTAATTGGTTTATTTTTCCCTGCATAGAATCTTCTATGGGAGGAAAGTTTTGGGGGGAGGTAAACCATGCGCTGGACAAGAACTCCTATTGCCATCAATGCTGGAAAGGGATTGTTAATTCCTATTGTCATGGCAGTTGGGGTTTTTTTGTGCGGATTGGTTTTAGGAGCTGTTAGTCTGCGCACATTAAACCCACCGGTACAACAAGAACTGCACCAATATCTTACGTTTTATCTCAAGGAGGCTTCTACCTATTCCGGACACTCCATTTCCGGATTAAAGGCTTGGGTTCAAACCCTGAAGATGCAAGCAGGTTCACTTGCCCTCCTCTGGATTTTCGGGTTAACTATTGTGGGAAGCCCCTTGATCCTGATAGCCGTTGGCGCCAGAGGATTTATTGTGGGTTTCACTGTAGGTTTTCTGGTGCAGGAAGAAGCGGGGAAGGGGTTGATTCTGGCAGTAGCCAGTGTGCTCCCCCAAAATCTCTGCTATATCCCAGCTGTTTTGGGTGCCGGTGCCCTGTCCCTATATTTTTCATTTACCCTCCTGCGCTCCCAGGAAGCACCCTACCGCCGCCTGGGCGTCTATTCTCTGCTCTTTTTAGTCTTTTTCCTGCTGATCATTATCGGTTCCTGGCTAGAAGCCTATCTGGTACCAGGACTGCTGCGCCTAATCAGCCCCCTATTCCATTAAAAATAGATCAGGGGGTGGATCTACTGTTCTCTTCTTTTAATAACAGGCAATCTCTTTCCCTTTTTCCTATGACACTATCAAAATTGCAGCTATGGATTTTCAGGTAGCATGACGAAACACAGGATAACGCAGGATGTATTTTTAGGACAGACTGTGCATAAGTATTAGGAAAGGTGCCAAAACCTGGTTGGTTATGAAATCTCTAAGGGGGCAGAAGCTTATGATGCTGATCACTATTACCAATTGGAAACGAAAGGCTGCGGTTGCCCTTAAGCTTTTGTTTTTTCTGTTGTTGATTGGTCTGATTATTCCGCAGTTTCTTACCTTCATTGCCGGGGGGCTGGCAGATATTAACGAGGATGAATCCCATTATATGCGGGTGGAAAAGGGAAGTATTGATAAGCCTGTAGAGGAGCCCACCTTTTTGGAAAGGCTGAGGCAGTTTTACTATGGGAAGGAACCGGGTACCACGCGTTGAAAAGATGAATCATAGTATGATAAAGAATTCGCCTTTCTGGAAACAGGGAGGAGTTTTTTTTTATATGTGGAAGTCTCTTTGAGAGGAAAATATTTACGGAGGAATCTATTTTGAGCTATGAGTTATGATAAAGAGTTGAATGGGTTTTTAACATATTTACGGGTAGAACGTGGACTAGCCAAGAATACTGTGCAGTCTTATCGCTACGACCTGGAGCAGTATGCTTCTTTTTTAAAAGGCAAGGGGTTGACCTTTACAGAAGCAAGCCAGAGTGTGATTTTTAGCTTTTTGAATGAACAGCGTCAGCAGAATCTCAGTGCCAGGACCCGGTCCCGTAGATTGGCGGCGATACGTAGTTTATACCGCTTCCTGTTACAGGAGGGCCAGGTGGCAGCGGATCCTACCGAGAACCTGTCATCTCCTAAACTGGAGAAGAACCTACCGCGGGTGCTCAGTGAGCAGGATGTAGATCTGCTTCTTTCTCAGCCAAATCCCGGGACTGTGATTGGTCTGCGGGATAAGGCCATGCTGGAGTTGTTGTATGCTTCAGGAATGCGGATTTCGGAAATGCTTGGCTTAGATACTGATCACTTGAATCTGGATATGGGATTTGTCCGCTGTTTAGGGAAGGGTTCTAGGGAGCGATTGATTCCCATCGGTGAAGTGGCTTGCAGGTGTCTTAAAGAATACCTTTCACGCAGCAGGTTAAAGTTAAGAAAGAAAAGCTATGAGCGGGCGGTTTTTTTAAACAACCACGGCAGGCGGTTGACGCGCCAGGGGTTCTGGAAGATTCTCAAGGGTTATGCGGAAAAGGCTAAAATTAATAAAGAGATCACCCCACATGTGCTGCGTCATTCTTTTGCCACACACCTCCTGGAAAACGGAGCGGATTTGAGAGCGGTTCAGGAAATGCTGGGACATGCTGATATTTCGACAACACAGATTTATACTCATCTAAGTCAAGGAAAGTTGAGGGACGTCTATGAGAAAGCACATCCCAGATCGTAGATGTAAGCGTGTTTTGATTCTGGTTATGGATGGGCTTGGAGTAGGGGAGCTCCCGGATGCTGCAGATTTCGGCGATACAGGTTCCTGCACCTTGGGAAACCTGGCAGAGGCAGCAGGTGGCTTGAATCTTCCCCATCTGGGTGAACTGGGAATAGGGAATATTATTTCTATTGCAGGGGTTTCTCCCGCAGATGAGCCCCTTGCAGCCTATGGGAAGATGGCTATGCAGTCCCCAGGAAAGGACAGCACCAGCGGCCACTGGGAAATGACCGGGTTAATCCTAAAGACCCCTTTCCCCACTTACCCGGATGGTTTTCCATCGGAGGTGATTCTTCCCTTTGAAGAGAAGATCGGGAGGAAAACACTGGGAAATAAGGCTGCATCGGGAACAGAAATCATTAAGGAACTGGGCTCTCAGCACTTGGAAACAGGGTTTCCTATTGTCTACACTTCTGCAGACAGTGTTTTTCAGATAGCTGCCCATGAGAAGGTGATTCCGGTTCCTGAACTTTATCGTATCTGTGAGGCAGCAAGAGAACTACTCACTGGGCCGCATGCGGTGGGAAGGGTAATCGCGCGTCCCTTTCTCGGGGAATCGGGTAATTTCTGGCGCACACCGCGTCGCCATGACTTTTCTTTTCCACCCCCAGGCCCAACACTCTTTAATACATTAAGCCTAAACGGTTATCAGGTGGTAGCAGTTGGTAAGGTAAATGATATATTTGCGGGGAGTGGAGTTACATCATCTGTCCCTGCTGTTGGGAATCGCGAAATATTTTTGCGAGCGGAGGAGGCCTTTAAGAAAATTGACAGCGGCCTTGTCTTTGCTACCCTGGTAGATTTTGATACCCTTTACGGCCACCGTAATGATGTTAAGGGTTTTGCTAAAGCTTTAGAAAGCCTTGATTCATGGCTGCCTGGTATGCTCTCACAACTGGGACAGGGGGATATTGTTGTTTTCACCGCTGACCATGGTTGTGACCCGACAACGCCCAGCACAGATCACTCCCGGGAGTATGTTCCCCTGCTTATGATAGGGCCTGAAATCAGTCCTGCTTATCTGGGGGTGCGCTCTACAATGGCAGATCTAGGGGCTACATTAGCTGAACTTTTTGGTGTTGAGCGGGGGGATGGAACTCCAATACCTGAAATTTTAGAGGGATTTTGAAGGAGGGAGTGGCCATGCGGGCACTTGATCTGATCATCAAAAAGCGGGACGGACGTAGATTAAGTTTCCAGGAGATAGATTATCTGATCCAGGGCTATGTAAGTGGTGCTATCCCTGACTACCAGATTTCAGCCTTTTTAATGGCTGTTTTTTTACGTGGACTGGATTTTTCTGAAACAAGGGATTTAACCAGGGCAATGATCAGATCCGGTGACACCCTTGACCTGACGGGGATTCCTGGTGTCAAGGTGGATAAACACAGCACCGGTGGTGTGGGCGATAAGACCACACTGATTCTGGTACCGTTAGTGGCAGCAGCCGGGGCAGCAGTGGTCAAAATGTCCGGGCGCGCCCTGGGCCACACCGGGGGCACATTGGATAAATTAGAAGCCATTCCTGGATTTCGCGTGGATTTACCTTTCGAGGAAATTCTCGGTGTTGCCCGGCGAACAGGAGCTGTTCTGGCGGGCCAGACGATCAATCTGGTACCTGCAGATAAGAAGATCTATGCACTGCGAGATGTCACCGGAACTGTGGACAGTTTGCCGCTTATTGCAAGCAGCATCATGTCCAAAAAGATCGCTGCGGGCGCGGACAGGATCGTGCTGGATGTCAAGGTGGGATCCGGGGGCTTTCTTCCCATTGTGGAACAGGCGCAGGCGCTCGGTGAAATGATGGCTGCTCTAGGTCAGGAATTTGATCGTAAGACAGTGATTATCCTCAGCAGCATGGTGCAGCCCCTTGGATGTGCGGTGGGAAATGCCTTGGAGGTACAGGAGGCGGTAGCTACCTTGAAAGGGGAGGGTCCCGCTGACTTAACCGAGCTTTGCCTGGTGCTGGGAGGGGAGATGCTGGCTGCAGCAGGTGTTACAGAAACTCCCCAGTTGGGCAGGGATCGGCTGCAGGTGCTTCTGGAGCAAGGAGCTGGGCTGGAAAAGCTGAGAGAAATAATAATTGCTCAGGGTGGCTCCACTGATATTATTGATGATCCATCCCTTTTGCCTGCTGCTGCTCAGAGGATAGAAGTCACAGCACCGCACAGCGGCTTCATCCAAGAAGTTGATGCCCGGGAGGTAGGATGGGTTTCACTGCTGCTCGGTGCAGGACGGCTGTGCAAGGAAGACACCATTGACCCGGCTGTAGGTATTACTGTGATGAAAAAAATAGGAGATGCAGTTGCTGCCGGGGAAGTCCTGGCTGTGCTTCACGTGAATAGTACCGAGAACTTGGATGAAGCCAAACGACGCATGAGTCAGGCTTTTACTATCGGACGGAAAAAGCCGTCACTGCCACCCCTGATCTATGATGTGATCCGCTAGACCGAACAACATCTTTTTCCTACCTCCAACGACCAACCACTAATATGCCAACCACTAACCACCATTTATGGGTTGCTGTCCCAGGAGTAAGTGGGTTAAACTTGCAGATACTAAGGAAAGACGATTTTATTAGGGAGGTAATAGTGCTATGCGCCGTTGCTGCTGGATTATCGTAAGTCTTATAGCAATATTTCTTGTACAGCTTGCCCCTGTCAAGTTTGCCTGGGGTGCTGTAACTCCGGAAACCGAGGCGCCTTCTGCTCTGCTCATGGAAGCCCACACCGGAAAAATTCTTTATCAGAAAAACCCTCATCAACGGAGAGCTCCAGCAAGTGTGACAAAAGTAGTTACTCTCCTGGTGGCTATGGATGCACTGAAGGGTGGTAAAGTGAACTGGGACGACCGCGTAGTAACCAGTGAAGCTGCCTGGGAGATGGGGGGGTCAGAAATCTGGCTGGAACCCGGTGAGGAAATGTCCTTCAAGGAAATGATGATTGCTATTTCTGTAGGGTCAGCCAATGACGCTTGTGTGGCAGTAGCAGAACATATCGCCGGCAGTGAAAAAGCCTTTGTGGGCCTGATGAACCAAAAGGTCAAGGATCTGGGGCTCAAAAATACCCGTTTTGTTAATGCCCACGGTCTTCCTGCCAAGGGTCACTATACATCTGCCCATGATATGGCTGTGCTCTGCCAGGAGGCTGTTCAGTATCCGGATTTTCTGGAACTGACAAGCATCAAACATTATTATAAGCTGCGCGGTGGAAAAACAAAACTGGATAATACAAACAAACTCCTTTGGTGGTATGACGGGACCGATGGTTTTAAAACCGGCTGGACAACAGAAGCAAATTACTGTCTTGCATCTACAGTAAAGCGTGATGATCTAAGGCTTATTTGCT
>DUMY01000018.1 GCA_012839645.1 Syntrophomonadaceae bacterium | reverse complement strand
GGTCAGAGATATATTCCTCACGAGATCAAAAATTCCTCCATAGGTAATAAATATTTAAGACTTTTTGCCTAGAGAGGGGGAAAATAATGGATAACTGGCGAAGTTTGTGGAGCAAACATATTTGTGTTGGCCAGTATTTTTTATGGGTTTATTCTGTGAGAGCAGGTGACCGCAGATGACCATTGTAAAAAAGAATATGGCAGAGTGAGGAGTCAGGGCAGGGAAAACCCATTCCCGGGTCTAATTTATTCCATACATATGAGTACAAGAAACGGAGGTTCACCATGAAAATCTTCCAAATCGAACGAAACGACAATTGTCCCTGTGGCAGTGGGCGCAAGTTTAAGAGATGCTGTCAGGATCAGGTGGTGGATGCGACACGCCGGATCATTTATGCTATGGGTGTCGGGAGTTTTACGGCTCAAGGGCTTGAGGTTATAGAGACTTTGGGTTTTATATGTGGGCTACAGGCTGAAGACGGCCATATGCCTGAACCGGAGAGGCTGGGGCGGCTTCTTAAAGAGACCTGGGAAGAGGAGGAAAAGATACAGCTCAGCCAGGATGAGGGTGCTTTGGGTGCCTTGTCTATGGCGTTTCAGGTGCTTTTGGGGGAAAAGCACCAGTTGGGGTTGATCAGGATTCCGGTGTGGCAGTTTGAGCCGGAGTCTGAGTCCCAGGGCGAAGCTGAGGATGCGGAGCTTATTGATGGGATTATTGAATATATGGGGGGCCCTGGGGGGCGGGTGTTTATTACAGATGCGGTTAACTCCATAGGGATGTCCCTTCTTTATGATGACTATACTGATGGAGAGCTGAAGACTCTGCTTGCTGCCTTAAGCTGGTTGGTTGTTGATGAATCCAGGGATTTGTTTCTGGGATCTGTGCTGTATAAGACCAAGAGCGACCTGGTAGCAGCGTCTGAGAAAATAGATAAAGTTATGGATGAGTACGGTGATGATGACAGCCAAATATATCAGGAGATGCGCTCCATCTTCTACAATTATCCGGTTTACGACCAGATGATGTCAGACAGAATGGATGGGGATATAAACTTTGTTATGGATGCAGTTGCAAATGGTGGCTTGAAGATAGAAGTTCCTCTCTATTCTGTGCTGGGGGGAATCTATGCCATGGTCTCCAAGCTTGTTGAGAGTTTTAACGCCAAGTATTCACCCCGGGGTTCCTCTCAGGAGAATTTACCTCCTCTGGAGGAGGTGCTTTTTGCAGGTGGTGAGTATCATTTCTATTTTCCGGAGGTGGTCAGCTGTTTTGATAAGGCGCTTAAGGAAACCGAGGATAGTGAGTTTGAAGATGCCCTCAACAGTTTATTGTTTTTCCTAATCTTATCAAGTGACACTAAGCAGCTTGCCATCATAAAATTCCTTTATGTTAGATGTGTCTGCACATATCTAAGCAGATTTCCGGTTATCTTGCCTGAGGCTGACCTGGAGTTTAAGGTGCCGGGTGATTACTGTGATCAAGAATTAATCGAACACTACGCCTGCTACCTGGAATCCCAGGATATGAAAATGGAGGCCATCCATGTACGGGATGTTTTAAAAACCCTGGGAGAACAGGCAGAAAAAGAAGCCTTTCTTTATGAAGATGAAGTAATTAATTTTGCCAGGTTATTGCTAGATGAGGGAGAGGAAGAAGAATAGCCCGACATCTATTCTGCCAAGTTTGTTTTATCTTTTCTTACTTGCCATCTATCTACTTATCGCAGTGATTGTGTCACAATATCCACCTGTTCCTCCATATTGACCTGTTTATCTCTTCGATCATCGATGGTGATATTGGTGATTACTCTGTTTGTGCCGGCCATGGCGCTTTGATGGATTTCTTTGGCTACTTCCAGCAGTTCATCGAGCTCCCCTTCGATGATGGTTTCAGTAGGGGTGACCTGGTATTTGAGCCCTCTTTCATCAATAGTTTTAACAGCACCGGTTACAGAGGAACTGAAGCTTGCGGATTTGGTGCCGATGGGGATGAGGCTGATTCCCAGTAAAGGCAATACAATAACCTCCTTTGAGCTTTTCTTAACAGGTTGTCTCAAAAGGAGGTTTTTTATGCTACAATAATGGCGATGGCTACCTGGGAGATATTGGTTAATGGTGGTGGGCACTAAAATTTCTGATATCTATTTCAAGTGTTGTGTGACAAATGGATTGCCCTTTTGTTACGTTTTCTGTTTATTTTAGTGATCTCAAGGAGAAAATAAAGCAGAATCAACTTTTGACATTTTTGGTTTTGTAGTCTATAATGATAGTCAAGGAAAGTCAAAACGTCAACAATAGTCAAGAGGGGCCCATCTGGATAACCAAAATGATTCACAAATATACTACTAAATATACTACTAGATGAAGCAATTTTTACAGTTTATGCACAGCAATATTAAAATCACTGAATTCATCGGTAACCTTCAATATTTGCAGCAGTAGATGGGCCCTCTTAATAAAAATAATCACTAACCATTAAATAACAGGGGGATACGGGATGGAATACAGATCTTTAGTCAGCGAAATTGAGTCTTACCTCAAGTCCCTGTTAAAAAAGAGCCCGGAGGGTTGGATCGAGCTGAGCAGGAAAGATGTTGCCGAGCTTTTCGATTGTGTTCCCTCCCAGATCACCTATGTTATCAATACCCGCTTCAGTCTGCGGAATGGCTATGTGGTGCAGAGCCGTCGCGGGGGTGGTGGTTTTATCAGGATCTGTAGTTTGTTCACAGCACCTGAAGGAGCTCTCAGGGGGCATATTGAGGAAAAGGTAGATGAAAATGCACGGGCCGCTTTGTACACTTTGGCTCGTCGTGGGTTTTTTACGAAGCGTGAGTTTCTCATTTTGGGAACTGTTTTAGATGTGCTGGAAAGCAGCCTTCCGAATGGAGCGGGGGATAAGCTTATGCTGGAGATACTAAAAGCTCTTGCCCAAGAAGGTTTTTTCTAAAGAAATGGTTCGAATTGGCCAGCGTTTTTGATAAAAAACACCTCCGGTTAAGTCCGGAGATGAGATAACTAGATTGATATCAGGCAGCACAGTTTTTCTAAGTAAGCTGCCGAAAAAAGGAGTGGCTTTTCATGTTTTGTCAGGAGTGTCAAAAGAGACCGGCAACGATACATATGACACGGATTGTTAATAATGTTAAAACAGAGGTGCATCTCTGTTCTGAGTGTGCCCGCAAGCATCAGAAACTTGCCTTATCTATGAGCTTTGAACCCAGTTTTTCCATTCACAAGTTTCTTGCGGGGCTGTTGGATGGGTCTCCCTTCCAAATGGAGCCTGTAGCCTCTCCTGAATGTCCTAGATGTGGGCTTGATTTTGGCAAGTTTGGTGAGACCGGGAGGTTTGGCTGCAGCAGTTGCTACAATACCTTTAGTGATGGGTTAGAACCATTGATTCGTAGAGTGCAGGGAAACACCCGGCATACCGGCAAGGTTCCCAAAAGAGCGGGTGGCAAGCTTGGTGTGAAGCGGGAGATCGAGAAGCTGAAGGCTCAGCTGCAGCAAGCTGTGCGGGAAGAGGCCTATGAAAAGGCTGCTGAGCTTCGGGATAAAATACGTGCTATGGAAGATCAAATTCAGTAAGGAAGGCGATGTTTTATGTCTATAAAAAATGCCCTAAATAACCCTTATACCAAGTGGATGGAGGGGAAAGGCCCCTATGCATCCATCGTAATCAGCAGCCGTGTGCGGCTGGCCCGCAATCTTAATGAGTATAACTTCCCTCACCTGCAGGACGAAAAAAGCGGCCGGGAAGTGATGGAGCTGGCCAAGGATGCCCTTACATGTAAAGAGGTACAGCAGCAGGTGGAGGGGATCGACTTTGTTTCCCTTGAGGATCTTTCTCCCCTGGACCGGTTGATTCTTGTGGAGAAACACCTGATAAGCCCGCAGCTTGCTGAAGATGAGAGGCTGCAGTGTGGCCTTGCCTTGAGTGAGGATGAGGCGGTCAGTGTTATGGTGAACGAAGAAGACCATCTGCGTATCCAGGTGCTTTTCCCGGCGCTGCAGTTAAAGGAGTCATGGAGTCTTGCCAGCCAGGTGGATGATCTTTTAGAAAGCAGGCTTGATTATGCCTTTGATGAACAGTACGGTTATTTGACGTGCTGTCCTACTAATGTGGGAACAGGCCTCAGAGCCTCGGTGATGATGCATCTTCCTGCAATAGCAATGACGAACCAGGCCAATAGGTTTTTTATGTCTCTTTCTAAACTGGGCTTTGTGGTGCGGGGGCTCTATGGGGAGGGTACCCAGGCTAAGGGCAACCTTTTTCAGGTTTCCAACCAGATTACATTAGGACTCAGTGAAGAAGAGATCATCGGCAGCCTCACCTCGGTAAGCCGACAGATTATCGAGCAGGAGCAGTTGGCCCGGGATGAAATGCGCAAAGAGGGCCTTGCCCAACTGGAGGACATGGTTTTCCGGTCCTATGGGATCTTAACCAATGCTTATATCATCAGTTCAGAAGAGGCCATGGCTCATCTTTCCAACGTTCGTCTAGGACTGGATATGGGGCTGCTTAGGGATGTACAGTTTAGAAAGCTTAATGAATTGTTGGTGGAAACCAGGCCGGCTTTTCTGCGAAAGCTCGCTGGTAAAGAAATTGATGCATTTAATCGTGATTTCAAAAGAGCTGAATTAATTAGGAATTCGTTGTCTTAATGTTAGAAAGGAGGTTTTGTGATGTTCGGAAGGTTTACAGAAAGAGCGCAAAAGGTACTTTTTTTAGCTCGTGATGAAGCGCGGCGTTTAGGTCACCCGGCTGTGGGTACTGAACACCTCCTCCTGGGGCTGCTTCGGGAGGGTGAGGGAATCGCCGCCAGGTCTCTGCAGGCATTGGGTGTCAATGCAGACAAGGTCCGCAAGGAAGTGGAGAAGATTGTTGCTCCGGGCAAGCCGGGGTTTGGTGAAGAAATCGGGCTGACACCCCGGGCCAAAAAGGTTCTTGAGCTCGCCCAGGAAGAGGGGCGCCGGCAAGGGGTTAGTTATGTAGGTACAGAGCATATTCTGCTGGGTTTGATTCGGGAAGGTGAAGGAGTAGCTGCCCGGGTACTGGTCAACCAGGGATTGACCCTGGAAAAGGTGCGTCGCCAGGTCTTGATGCTGCTGGGAGGTATTGGTCCAATCAGTCCAGGCCACAAACAGTCAGGAATGACCCGGCGCTCCAGCCAGACACCGACCATGGATGAATTGGGGCGTGATTTGACGGAGCTTGCCCGGGAAGGGAAGCTTGATCCCGTTATTGGGAGAGATAAAGAGATAGAGCGGGTGATCCAAATCTTGAGCAGGCGCACTAAAAACAACCCCTGTCTGATTGGGGAGCCTGGAGTTGGAAAAACCGCTGTTGCCGAAGGACTTGCCCAGAGAATTGTTGAGAACAAAATACCGGAAATGCTTGTAGATAAAAGGGTGGTTACCCTGGATATGTCTGCTGTTGTTGCAGGCACCAAATACCGGGGTGAGTTCGAGGAAAGGCTCAAAAAAGTGATCGAGGAGATCCGGGGTGCCGGTAATGTTCTCCTCTTTATTGATGAGGTGCATACCCTTGTGGGTGCAGGGGCTGCAGAGGGGGCTATTGATGCCGCCAATATTTTGAAACCTGCACTGGCTCGGGGTGAGCTCCAGTGCATCGGTGCTACCACTTTGGATGAGTACCGCAAGAACATCGAAAAGGATGCTGCCCTGGAGCGACGTTTTCAGCCGGTTATGGTGGGTGAGCCCACACTGGAAGAAACCATTGAGATCCTGAGGGGCTTAAGGGACCGCTATGAGGCACATCACCGGGTGAAGATCACTGACAGTGCCCTTAAAGCAGCTACCAGGTTGTCCAGCCGCTATATCAGTGATCGCTTCCTGCCGGACAAGGCCATCGACCTCATGGATGAGGCGGCCTCCCGGGTGCGGCTTAAAGCCTATACCGCTCCCCCGGATGTCAAAGAACTTGAGGAAAAGCTCGAACTGCTGCAGAAGGAAAAGGAGTCCGCAGTGGTGAGCCAGGAATTTGAAAAGGCTGCAGCGCTGCGAGATGAGGAGCAGCAGGTACAGGACGAATTGGAGCGCATCAAGAACAACTGGGTACAGCGCAAGGAATTGGATCAGTCCATTGTCACCGAGGATGATATTGCTGATATCGTTTCCAGCTGGACCGGGATTCCTGTCCACAGGCTGCAGGAAGAGGAGTCAGAGCGCCTGCTGCATATGGAGGATACTCTGCATGAGCGGGTGATTGGCCAGGATGAAGCGGTTGAGGCAGTATCCCGTGCGGTAAGAAGAGCGCGGGCCGGACTGAAGGACCCTAAACGTCCTGTTGGCTCTTTCATCTTCCTTGGTCCCACGGGTGTGGGCAAGACAGAGCTGGCTAGAGCTTTAGCGGAGGCCCTTTTTGGTGATGAAGAGGCTATGGTGCGATTCGATATGTCTGAATACATGGAGAAACACACTGTATCCAGACTTCTG
>DUMY01000017.1 GCA_012839645.1 Syntrophomonadaceae bacterium | reverse complement strand
TGAGCAAGGATATAAGAATTTGCTCACCAGGTGATAGAAGGAATCATCAATGTGGGCTTCTTTAGCAAAACGGCTGCGCGGCGCCATATAAACTTCACAACCCAACACTGGGTTAATACCCGCCTGTTTCGCCAGCTTATAGAAATCAACCACACCGTACATGACACCGTGATCAGTAAGAGCAATTGAAGGCATCTCATATTTAACTGCCATCTCTACCAGATTCTCTAGTCGGGATGCACCATCTAGCAGGCTGTATTCACTATGCACATGAAGGTGAACAAAATCCGCGGTCATTCTCAGCTCGCTCCATTTCATCATAAAGAAAATAAAGATTTTTGCCAGAATATCATTAGCACCATTCCCGATCATAAAGCATATACCCGTAGCCTCTTGTTGTATCCATTATGAAATTTACATTCTTAGCGGTGATCGGGTAACCTGTTTTCATAAGTGTGTCATCAGAGATCACTACCGGGAGAGGTGGATATAATCCTGATCATAGAAGTCATAAACATAGGGAATATGATCCGCTCCCAGACACATTCCCCTAAAACAAAACGAAGTAATTTCTGCCAACAGTTTAACATAAGCACCCCGGTGACACAAGGTGCCCCTACTGAAAATAGAGGTCGGATACCGGAGGTCGGAGGTCAGAAAAACGATGGCACTTTGCACTATTAATAATATCACTTTTTGTTGGCTGAATATAGAAATAAAAAAAATAAACCTCTCTGGAGCTACCAGGAGGTTGTATAGCATAGGGCTATAAAAATAAGTGGTCGGGATGACTGGATTCGAACCAGCGGCCTCACGGTCCCGAACCGTGCGCTCTAAGCCAAACTGAGCTACATCCCGAATTATGCTGAAATCTATTTTACTTCTTTTCCTGCAGTCAGTCAAGGGTAGAAGCGGTAGATTGCAACATTTAAGCATCATTTCGCAAGGCTTTTATAAGGCTGAAAAAGTGTTAGACAAAACTTCCTCTTTTATTACG
Organism: Syntrophomonadaceae bacterium; assembly: GCA_012839645.1. Lineage (GTDB taxonomy): Bacteria > Bacillota > DSM-12270 > Thermacetogeniales > Thermacetogeniaceae > Syntrophaceticus. The sequence goes on along the minus strand of DUMY01000017.1, from coordinate 10,026 downwards.
TTATTTGTTATGAGGATCGACAGAAATGGACACCTTACTGATCCTACCTTCGCTATAATGATACAGGGAGGTGCTTTTTTTGGTATCAAAAGCGAAAACAGGTTTTATTTGCGATGGACAGCAGCTTGTATATGTCTCCTATAGTCCGGAAGATTTCGAGAAACTTTGGGGTGGCGGTTTAAATACCTACAAAGATTTCTTACTAGCCCGCCAACGGGAATTCCAGCATTGGCAGGAGGAGCATTTCGGTGCCTGGATTACCATAGTACCCTTCGATAACTATGACTTTACAAATTGGCTGAAAGAAAACCCGCTTCGCAGCCACTACCGCGACAAACATGCCTCTTGGGCATTATGGGTTGCTCAAAACCCGGAGCACCTGGAAAGAATCCGCGCTCGTCATCCACTGCAGCACTATGTATTAAAAGATGAATCCCTTAAAGCTCTTCTTTTTGCCTGGTTTCTTCCAGTTATTGTACCTGATTCTGCCGCGATGCGCCAACTGAAGCCCACCCTGCCCCAGAACCTAATTTATCAAATCAGACAGGAACTCATCTTCCGGATACTACAGCCCCTGCCTGAATTCCATCGAATTTCATCCTTGCGTGGATATGGTGTAACCATCCTGCTCGGAGATCGGCTAATATATCCAAATGTTATCGACAGAATCAGCGAACAGGTTGAACAGTCCCTGATTTCTTCATGGGAGAATAGTTCTCCCCCTTATATAAATTTATCTGACTCAAATCATATTTCTATCAATCCCCACTGGTGCTACCCGCGGATAGCAATTCTATGTCTTCCCTTGGTTGTATTGGGATGTGGTTTTGATTGTGAAACTGTCACTGTAAGGCTGAGTAGAGCAGAATGCGGTGACCTTCCTCTTAAAACCTGGACAAGCTATTTCCACACCCTCGGGGTAGATCTATATCCAGAAAGAGGCGCTGATTTTGCCATAGCAGGCTTTACAAAACACATCCACAATGAAATCAAAAGAGACCTACCCCCTGATCAGGAACTCGACCAACCACAGCGCCCACAATACATCAGGCGGATAAAATAAATTAAGGGGTCAGGCTTGCTTTATTGCACCTGACCCAAAATCCTTTTCTTAGCTATAACCAACGCGCCAATGCCACTACCAACACCACTGCACCCAGCAGAAAGCGGTACCAAACAAAAGGAAGATAGTTTTTCGTCTGTACATACCGCAAGAGAAAGCCGATGCTGGCCACCCCGGCAATGGCAGAGACCAATATCCCGATCAGAAAAGAAGCGTTTATCATAGCCGGGTTTGCTATGATATCCGGTACCTTGATCAGACCAGCACCAAAAATTATCGGTGCTGAAAGAAGAAAGGAAAAGCGTGCCGCACCCTCACGGGTAAGGCCGAAAATCAGCCCTGTGGTCATGGTGATCCCCGAGCGGGAGACACCAGGAATAATGGCCAGGGCTTGGGAAACACCGATCAGCAGGCTCTGCCCCAGGGTGATCTTGTTTACATCTGTGAACTTCCTTCCCCTGCGGTCAGCCCAATAAAGGATGACACCCAGCAGGATCAGCATAGTCGCAATCAGGGCAGGGTTGCGAAAAACCGTCTCTGCTTTTTCTTCCAGTAGAAGACCAATTATGGCACCTGGGATCGTTGCTAAAACCAAATACCAAAAGAGCCGCCCCTCTGTGGTTTTGGTGCCTCGAAGCCCCCCTTTGATTAAATCAACCCAATCTCTCCAAAAATAAGCGATAACAGCAACCAGTGTTCCAAGATGAAGAGCAATATCAAATGTCAATCCCGGATCATGCCACCGGAAAAGCCATGGCACCAGTACCAGGTGCGCCGAACTGGAGATGGGCAAAAACTCCCCAAGACCTTGTACAATGCCCATCACCACCGCCTGCCAAATTGTCACTAAAAACTACCTCCTGTCACTTATCTTTCACGGAATATAAATTAATTCTTGATTAGTTCTCAATTACCTGCTTCAGCGAACGCGCCGCACCCTACTTGCTCCCTGCTTCATCTCCATCAGGTAGGCAATATCTGCAGAGTCAGCCAGGTGCTGGTTATGAGAGACCATGATCACCTGTCGTCCCAGTGATTGGCTGAAACCCTTTAAAAATCGCGCCAGCTGTGGGGCATATTCTTCAGATACATGCTTCCCGGGCTCATCCAGGACTGCAGGACCTCCCACCGGCGGCCGGAAGGCGTGCAGCAAAGCAAGCCTTAGAGCAAGAGAGATAACATCCACAACCCCTCCTCCTCGGGCATCCTGGGGAGTGGTTTCTACTTTATAATCCCCTTCGTAAGTAGAGCAGACATAAAACTCCGCTTCCGGGCGGTCGCGCTTTTCCTCCACCACAACTTTGAATTCCATATCTGCCCCAAAAACAAACTGCAGGGCCTGGGTAACCAAAAGTTCCACCTGACGGCGCCCCTGTTCCCGGGCGTGCTTAGCTGCCTCTAGCAGCAGGAGGCGCACCTGTTCCAGGCACTCCCCTTCCTCACGGATCCCTTTAATGCTCTCCTGAAGAGATGCTTCTTTCTCCAGAATTTTATGCTCTTCACCCCGCTGCCTGTAATAAATCGCCTTCAGCTGTTCAAGATTCCTTTTCAGTGTAGCAAGGTTCTGGCTCACCGCGAACGCTCCTTTTCCAGGAGGTCCCAAGGGATCAGCTTACCGGTCTCCTCCAACAAACGGTCCATCTCCTCTTTCAGAGAAGAGATCTTATCCGCCAATTCCTCCGGCTTAACCCCGTGCTCCGCTGCCTTCTGGTAGAGCTTTTCCCTCTGCTGCTCGAGCAGCTCCTTTTGGCTTAAAGCTCGCTCCCTCAAGTCGCGGGATCTACGCAGGGCATCCTTGAGGTAATTAATCTGCTTTTCATACTGGATCTGCTCCTTAGCTCCTGCCAAAATCGTGATCCTCCCTTATTTATATTCGTTCAACACTCTCTCCACTGCTTCCTGGTCCAGATCCCCAAAACAGACCGGACACTTCCCGATCCTCAACAAAAATTCACGAAAATCCAGCAGGTGCCGGTTGATTTCCTTTTGGCAGCGTTGCGCTGCCAAGCAAGAGCCGCGATATGCCTTATCATGTTCCTGCCACCTCTGCCATAACTCCAGGTATAATTCCCACATTCGCCTGCTCTCCTCGATCTCTGCCAGCTGCTTTTCCACTTTTTCCAGTTCTTTTGTTCGTCCTGTGATATACAGTATTTTCTTTAAATAGTGTGCTATATTCTTCAGGTCACCGGCGATCAGGCTGAGTTCTCTCCACTCACGGAAAAGCGGGTCAACTCTCTGCAGGTACTCACCTACAGCAGGCACCTGCGCGGTATCCGCAATCACCTGGTCAGCCTGTTTCACCTGCCGGTTTACCTGGCTGATTTCTATAAACAAATTAATAAGGCTGCGGTACTCCTCACTGCACTTTTCCAACTTCCGACATCCTGTTTCTGCTTGTTCGAGCCGTTCCAGTGCCGCCAGAACTCGCTCCACCCCTGCTAAAGCTCTTCTATTCTCTTCCCACTCACTCTGAAGAGCAGTAAGTTCTTCAATTTTTCCGGCGACATCCTCCGCCTTACAGACAAGAACACCGATCTGTTCAATCTTCTCCTGCAGCTCCGGAAGGTGCTCATAAGACTTCAAGGCTTCTGCAAGCCGCAGCAGTTCCTCCTGGCACCGCTTTTCCTGTTCCCCAAAACGCCGCAGTTCAGTGTTCACTGACTTTTGCGCCCAGTCCAGGATGTGAACGCCTCCCAGCTGCCCGATCACCTTAGCTCTAACAGCACCGTTTTCAGACAACAAAAATGGCCCATCCAGCTGTGCCCCCAGGTTTAACTCCACTTTACTGCGCTCATCGATCACGATTTTCCTGACTCCGGTGACTTGAATGATCTCCACAGGGATCTCGTTTCCAAAACCCTCGAAAACAAGCTCGTCCTCACCTGGTCTCTTTAATAGATACTGGTTTTTCCCAGTTGTGCTTCGCAGTCGGGTAACAACAGCCCCATCATCCATTTCTACTTTTACCTGGCAGACCTTCGTTCCTGCGCGGATGAAGTTAGCCCCACGGGGCTCATTATAGAGAACCCACCTTAGTGCCCGCACCAAAGCGGACTTACCGAAATCTGAAGGACCCACAACAACATTAAGCCCTGATCCGAACTCCACTTCTGTGTGTTCATGAGACTGAAAGTTATCAATGACGAGCCGTCTGATGCAGCTCATGCCTCATCCTCCCCCCGAGCCAGGGCTTCCTCTGCCAAAGAAATCCTCCGCAGGGCTTCATCAATTACAGCCGAAGGCAGTTTTTCCATCGCCGCAATCTCCTCCAGCAGCACCCGGACATCAGTGCGCTGGTAGGAACCTGCAGCCTTTACCTCTGTCAGATACCCCGCTAACCTCTGCTCCCGAAAAGCAGCCTCTTCCAACCGCGACCTGTCCAGGATATCTTCACCAGGTGCAGCACTCTTCAGCCTGATTTTCTCAAAAGTCGGCAGACTTCCGCAGAAGTCGATGATCACCACCTGCACTGGCCTTTTCATCTCCTGCTGGTGGTTGGAGAGGCGCACCAGTGCCCCGGGATTGAGGAAATACTTGCCATCTTTTTCCGTATCAGGAAACCCTAGGTGGTTGTGCCCAGCCAACGTAAAATCCGCCTCGGTATCCCAGATATGCTCTATCAGAGTATAAAATGCCCCCGGGAAAAGGGTTCGCTGCAGAAGCATGCCATGCACCATGTGAATGGCATAGTCGCAGTCCTTTTTCTTGACCACATAATCCAACTGCCGTTCACGGCGGTCCATTTCAAAGTGATAGCCCTGCCCGGTCAGCTGCACCCGCAGGCCCTTTTTCTCAAGGTAAATGGGCTCTCTCCCCAACAGGTGCACAATCCCCAGCCTGGCAGCAAACCCAAGCATGGTTCGAGGTAGGGTTTCACTGTTGTGCCCAAAAAGGTCGTGATTGCCCGGAATGGTAAAGACAGGAACCGGAAACTGCTGATAGATCTCCAAAAAATCCGCACAGACACTGATGGCAGGAGCGGGAACATCGAAGAAATCCCCTCCATGCAACACATAGTCCACTTCCTGTTCCCTGGCAATGCTCACCACCTCTTCCAGCTTGCGCGCAAGAGCCGCAGGAAAGTTATCCTTCCTGTTTTCAGGGGTAGTACCCCTCTTATGGTCATCTGTAAAATATAGAAAGCGCATGCCTCTACCTTTCTTTCAATTTGGGTGCCTGACACCCAACACCATCGTTACCAACCCCATCAACCTGCATGGAAAGTACCCCAGGTGAGGTGACAGTCACCCACTCCATCTTTTATCCAACGACCAACGCCCGACCACCAATTTAACCTCCGACTTCCGACTTCCGGCTTCCGACATCTATTAACTGTAGGTGGGACCGAAGGGGCCCTCGATCTTTTTCAATCTTCCCGCTGCAACCAGCTCTTCAAGGGATTCTTGCACCTCATCTACTGTCACTGCCCGGTTAAGGGCATTCTCCAGATCAGGAAGATGAAGACTGATTTGGCCTATATGAAGCGGGAGCAAATCGGCGATTACTTTAATAAACTCCTCATCTACACTGCCAAAATCTTTTTCCAATTCGGTAAAGGGGTTTATTGTGCGAGGGGCCTGGGTTCGCGCACAGCGGATCCTTACAGATACCGTTCTTCCCACAACAGCTGATGAAACAAAGGCAGTACCTGATGGGAGATAAGGAAGCCTTCCCGCCTCCTCTCCGGAGATATCGGTTTCCTCCTGGATCACCTTGATGTCGCTCGCCCTGACCGTGCGAAAGATGATCTTGGTGTTGAGCTGAGCAGTGATGGTTTCATCCAGTAGGGCCGGGCGCTGGGTTGCCAACACCATGAAAACCCCATACTTCCTTCCCTCCTGGGCCACCTCCCGGAAGATACTGCGTGCCGGTGAAACAAACTCGATCCCACGTCTGGCAAAGTTATGCGCCTCATCGGTCACTATAATGAAGGGTGGAAACTTATCTCCGGGTGGCTCACCGCGCTGGATAGCATCCTGGTAACTGCGGCGCATCCCATAGAGCTTTCGTATTAAGTAGGCACTGAAAACGGTCAACAGCCAGATGGGTCCCCTGATCACTGTCAGGCGCCTGCGATTAAGTGCATCGGTAATGGGAGAAATGTCCTTCTGGAAAATCCCCTCTCTATTTAGGCGGTGAAGCCGCCAGCGAATACCCCGCAGACTGCTGGGGTGCCCGGCCTGGCGGGCTAAATTTAAGATTTTCTTTTCATAAGCAGAGTGTTCACCGTAATTTTTACGGATCTCTGTTAATGTTTCCTCCTCCTTCTCCGCCAGCCCAATGCAGTGATCAAGCTTGTTGGCAAAGCTCACAAAAGAGTCCTTCCCCTGATGAATGGTTTTCAAGGCATTGTCCATCCCCTCAGTGAAGTTCCCCCCTGCAGCTGTAAGGAGAGAAGCCAGATCATTGCTGGTCAGGTCTTCAAAGCTCACCCCGGTATCTCTGCCCACAGTTAATATTTCCGTCCTGCCTTGATATTTATTTGCCCTATCCCCTTCCATCCCTTCAAAGGGAGTGGCAAAACTCATTTCATAATGGGGATCGAAAACCAGGGTGGGTATCTGTTTTTCCAGGAGTTCCTCCAGGATCACCCTCATCCCAAAGGATTTGCCTGAACCCGACCCTCCGAAAATACCGATATGGGGATACTCCTGCATAGCACAGTGATCGAAAACAAAGGGCACACCGCGCTGGGGGAGTACCCCTTTCCCTTTTTTGTAGAGGGGGGCAGGGATTTTCAGCTCCTCCGGCAGTGTCTCCTGCATATCCTCAGTTCCCAGAATCACTCCCAGAACAAGCCCGGCATCTACCGGACAGGGCAGGAGAAGATCATCAACCTCCGCAAAAGAAGGCAGGTGCACACCCGCCCCTACTGCCACCGGATATGGGATATCACTTAAAACCCGCACCTTTGCCAGGTGAATAGTCTCCTCACCCAGGCGAAAACCCACCTGTTCCAGCCCCTCCCAGACCGCGGGATCGATCAAGGGGCTGCGCTCCATAGTGAGGGGAAGGAACCGATTAAAAGACTTAGTTTCTACAACCTCACCCCTGGGCTTCAGCTCCGGATCATCTATGACCAGGATCTCCCCGATGCGGAACTTCCGCTCCCGGGAAGCCACATAAATATACTGCTGGGTTGTCACACCAACAACTTGCATAAAGAAAACCTCCTAAGCGAAATTGGAAGCGGGGACGGTTCCGTTGGACGCGAGGATGGTTCTGGTGTCCACATCTATTTCCGCCAGGCTTGCGTAGGGGTATATCTTTTCTCTGAACTCCGACTTCCGGTACCCGACCTCGCAGATTCCGACTTCTGACTTCCGGCATCCGACCTCCATTTACTACAACTCCCTGCTTGCCCTCAGCGGCCGCAGAAAGACCTCAGCCATGGCCGGATCAAGATAGGTGGCAATCATAGCATCCACCTCTTCCTTACTCAGCCGTACCTCTGCATCCACCACATCAAGCCAAAGGGGGAAACCTCTCCCATGTGATGGAGTGATACTGTATAAAAAATTGAGAGCCGGCTCAAAGATATTTTCCTGATCCTTCAGGTAGTCAACAGCCACAACCTGGGGATGCCTGGCAAAACGGGCATAAAGACGTCCCTGCTCTCCGCTGTCCCCCTCGTGCAGCCGATATGTTTCTCCTGGCTGCAGCAGTCCAAACAGGATCTCCCGGTCACCCATTAGACCCGGTAAACCCTGCTCCCCCTCCACAAAAAGTGTCTGTGCCAGGGAACAGGTAGCGATCTCCTCAGTAACCCCCAGCAGCAAAACCTCCTGTTGGAGTGCTGTATCTTTCAGACCATTCCAGATTTCGGGGGCATGCATTTTTAGGCGGGCGAAGCCACCATCCAAAACCATAAGTCGCGGTTCCAACTCAAGTGCCTGCAGTGCCACCTTGGCCTCCAGTGTCGCCAGGGTTTCCCAGCGCAGATGAGCCATGGCTTCATCGGGACCCTGCCCTTTGTTTATGCGTTCCTCCATTTTCTCCTGATACCTAGGAAGGAGTGGTGAAAATATCTCCTGAGCCCAGATCCTCTCATTACTGCCACTGCTGGTTGTGTGAGCCAATGCCCGAAAAAAAGTTACCACATACGGGTAGTTGGCACCGTAAGCAGCCAGGGAACCATCCACCCCTACCAGCGGCCTTCCCTGAAAAAAAGAGGATATCTCCTTTCCGGAGAGTTCTGACAAGAGAGCAAAAACCCCCTTTTGATCTGCCCGCTGTCGCCTTTCCCTGATGGTTCCTCCCACCCTGTGACGCTTTTCTAAATACCTGTTCAGCTCTATGAGTTCGGAAACCAGTTCATCCCCATGAAGCAAAGAGGTCACCTCTTATCAAAATACACTATAAAACCCAGCTTAATAAGCATCAGGATATCATCTATAATCTTAACAGTATCATAATTTCTGTTATATATTTTAATCTTCTACTGTTTGCTGTCTCCTGAACGGATATAACTATACTATTTATCCAGCGATTAATCATATCATAAAAATAATGCAATCAATATTCCGACACTGCTTAAATTCTCCTCTTATTAAAAAAAACCTGCCCAAGATTAGAATATTGTCAAGGCAGTACTGCCTACATAAATATAGAAATCTAACGCCAGAGGTCAGACGCTAGATATTTCCATGAAGTGCATTCCGCACCACTCCCCTGTTTTCATAGGGAACCAGTGCCAGGAAGCTGGTGCTGTCACCGTTCCACAACGACTAACGACCAACCACCAATACCATTCCTACAGAGTCATGTTGTAGAAAATTATGAAGAGAGTCATCACGGTATTCCACATGCTGTGAGCAGCAATGGCAGGATAAATTGATTTTGACTTCTCACAGAAGATGTTCAAGCAGGCGCCACCCAAAGCCAGAGGAATAAACCGAACCAGATCATAGTGTATCAGGCCGAAAAGACAAGCAGTAGCAGTTATTCCCCAGACAACACCGAACCGACTGCGTAAAACAGGATATATAAACCCACGGAAGAACAGCTCCTCACTCACAGGAGCAAAAACCCCCACCAACAACAGCAGTGGAAGGATCTGCTCCCACCCCCGCGCATTCAAGATCAGTTCAGCAATGGCTTGGGGCTGTATGGGTTGAGGAAACAGGGAAATAAGCAGGGACATGATGACGGTAACCATTAGGAAAACACCCATCCCCCCGATAATCCCATAGAGAAACAGGTTGTTCCAGTTAAAATTGCCAAACCCAAGGGCTGTCAGAGGAGCTTTTCTAATCCATGCAGAACCCAGAACAAAGAGCACTATCAGGATACTCTGGAGAAAACCTGCTGTAAAAACAACAGCAACTTCAATGCTGCCAATCCCCGGAAATATAGACAGCACCCAGTTCGACAAACGGAGGCCGAAGATAGTAAAAAAAACAGTAAACAGAAAAATAAGAACTACAACAACTATAATATCCACAAATCCCCAGGGTGGCCGGAATTGAGGATAAGAGTTTCTACCTTTTATTTCTTGAGGATAGATTTAAATACTCCTCTCTAAAATCAAAATACTCAAAGTGCTAGCTGCACCCATGAATGGTGTCACCACAGTATTGAAATATTTTAACAGATCCTGGGCAAAGGCTCCCCTTCCAGCATTCCTAGAATCCTTGTTGTCCCAAGGTCGGTTTCCAGAAGCACCAGGCCTTCCTCTTCGCCGAGCACACGGCCGATCCCCACAGAACCCTTCCCTTCCGGAAGTTCTCTCATGGACTCCAGGACACTGTCTGCCACTTCCGCGGCTACAACTGCAATCACCTTGCCCTCATTGGCCAGGTAAAGGGGGTCAATCCCCAGCATCTCACATGCCCCAAAGAGGAGATTCCACTCCGTCGTGAGGTAGTTGGGGCATGTGAGATGCTGGGGATTGACCCCCTTTACCTGGCCAATGAGGGCAAGGTGATTGCAGTTGTAGCCGCGGAAGTGGCAGACAGTGT
>DUMY01000016.1 GCA_012839645.1 Syntrophomonadaceae bacterium | reverse complement strand
TTTCCCGCTCCATTTTTATTTTCTGGAATAAGAAAGATAACGATGACAGGGCAGAGAATGTATTCCAGATCACGGAAGGAGATCCGTTTCGCCGGTATCTCCCCCGATTCATCTGTGTGCTATTGCCCAAGTTGCCAAAAGCAGCTTACATCAAAGTAAAGTAAATTTTGTTTCCTATCTTACAACCCTTGGCAAGTTCGCAGTGACGCAAAACAGCAAATTGTCCCTGTAGTTCCTCTGGAGTCATCTGCATATACTTTACGAGCTCTTCCCGGGGCACCTTTCCTTTTTCCTTTAGATAATTGTAGATTTTCTTCTGGGTAGGTGTGAGGCCATCTATACCTGTATGCCCCTGCAGTTCCCTGGCCGCACGGGCAGCGGAAACTGCCCCGGGATCACAGGGTTGGGGACGTGAAAGAGCCTCAACATAACAATCCTCACAGAGTGTTTGCCCTCCATGCTGGAATGTCTCTTCTTTTGCTATATCTGCTTGGCATTTTTCACAGAGCAAAAAAGATCCCTCCTTGATAGATTAATGTTAATAATGTCACCGTGCTACTCTAAACCTCTGCCCCCAGGTCTTGGAGTGTTTTAACCACATAAGAGGTATAGGCTATCGATGGGCCTCCTCCCATCATCACAGCCACACTGCATGCCTCCAGGATTTCCTGAACAGTTGTTTTGATGTTATTATAAGTCCAATAATGTGTTTATTTGGTGTAAATTTCGACATATATATACCTTTAATATATATTATACCTCCTGGGAAACATCACTGACAAGACGTCCCGGAGGGCTATGAAGACCTGTTTATACAAGTTGCCTTTTGGGGTGACAGTCACCTGGGGATCAGTAAAAGTGGATCAAGAGAACCTTCCCTTGATCCACTCGAAAAATTATTCGCCCGCTATCACGGCAAATCGGGGCAAATCTTGATGATTTATTCCCACTTCCAACCTCCCACTTCCCGCATCTCATTTAACCACTATTACAGGTTATCCTTCAGCTTCTCCAGTTCGCTCCCATCAATGACCCTAGCCAAAGCAACCAAGAGCCGCAGAGCACTTTGGTAGTCGTCCAGGTGGGCTATTCCGGTGTGGTCGTGGATGTAGCGCACCGGGATGCCGATAACTACAGAGGGGACACCCTGGCGGAAGAGGTGAATCTTGCCCGCATCTGTTCCGCCACCAGGCATAACATCCACTTGGAAGGGGATGTTGTTTTCTTCTGCCACTCGGACCACCAGGTCGCGAAAGGGGGTGTGGGGAATCATGCTGGCATCATAAAACCCGATCACCGGCCCCTTCCCCAGTTGGGTGCGGACAGCGACATCAGTATCCCCGATACCTGGGGTGTCGGTGGCCACAGAGACATCAACGACCAGGGCGAGATCCGGCTGCACCACATCCACACTTGTTGTGGCGCCCCGCAGCCCCACTTCCTCTTGGACGGTCATGACACCATAGACAGTACCTTGGTGATGCACATCTTGAAGCTCCTGAAAGAGCTCCACTACCAGGGCACATCCCACCCGATCATCCAAAGCCCTTGCCATAAAGGACTTTCCATTTTTACAGAGGTGAAAAGTGCTGAAGGGCACCACCGGGTCCCCTTGCTTGACCCCGGCTTGCTCTGTTTCTTCCTTATTAGTAGAGCCGATATCGATGAACATGGTTTTGATTTTAACAGGCTTGGCTCGTTCCTCTGCACTCAGGATGTGGGGGGATTTCGCCCCGATCACCCCGATCAAACGTCCCTTGCGGGTTAGAATCTCCACCCGCTGTGCCAGCAGTACCTGCTCCCACCAACCGCCCAAGGGTTGAAACCTGATGAAGCCGTTATTGCTTATCGAAGTGACGAGAAACCCTACCTCATCCATGTGAGCTGCCACCATGATCTTAGGCTCCTCATCGTTGCCTTTTCTAACAGCCACCAAACTCCCCAGGTGGTCCGTGGTTAGTTCTGTGGCCAGCGGGGACAGGTAATCTTTTAATACTTTCCTGATGGGAGCCTCAAAACCCGAGACTCCAGGCGTTTCTGTCAGGGTTTTCAGCAGTTCAATTGTTTTTTCCTTCATCAATAAGACCTCCCGAAAGTCGAAAGTTTCTTCCGGGATTATTTTTCTACCGCTGACCCCTTTTTATCCCCCTGGCCCTGTCGCTCTCTGGTACCTGTCACCTTCTAATGCTTTCTAACTCCCTAAAACGATTCCCGCAAAATTCCGGCATCGTTCTGTTGGTCGGGTTAAAGCAATTAAGCAAGCCTGACCCTAATCAAGGATCCATCGGTGGCCTCATTCCACAGGGTGAGGGAAGACGCCGGTGGAAAATGGTGAAATCCTCGATGGCCCGCTCAGCTTCACGCACCACGTGGTCAGCCAACAAGGGATTGATGTAGCTCAACACCCTGCAGGCGGCGATCAGGTCCCGGGCGGTGCGCTTGAAGTCCCTCAGCTCCTCAGTGGCAGAAATCGTCTCCGCGGCAAAACGGTCGAGGGATCCCACATTATAAGGCTCAGGCAGCCCTTTTCCGAAAACCGCCGGCCTTCTGCCCAGTTTACCGTAATCCGGCAGCAAAGAGTTTTCAAATGCTTGGGGCACCAGCATTGTTTCGAAGTCCTCAGCAATAAAACGCAGCTCATCAAACCGGCTGCTGAAGTCCACGGCCAGGCGGACAAGCCCACGTTCTGCGGGATCCAGCAGATGGGCAATGAACTTGCTGTGATCCGCCATAATGCGCAGCCAGAAAACCTCTTCTTGGATAAACATTTCCACCGGCCCCACAGGGATCTTCTCATTCAGGCGCACCAGGGCTGCCCTAAAATAAATGGCTTCTCTCCTGATGTGATCAATGATCAGGGGAAAATTGGCAGCAGGAGGAACCTCACAGCAGACAAGAGTCCTCAGGACGTGGCTTTTGAAACCTATTATAGCTGTGAGCAGTGAAATAACATTGCGGTTGAATTCGAAAACGGCTTTTTCGCCTGCGGACCCCCTAAGGTGCCGTGCTTCATCTAACAGTCGCGCGGCCTCATTCTCCAGGTGCTGTGCCTCAGCACGCATAGACTGCTCCTCACAAGGAAGACCAAGTCGTATGAACAGCAGGTGTTCTTTCATAATGCGCAGCCAAAATGTGTTTTGGCGCAGGGATTCACTGATAAAGTAACTAGAAATAGGAATCACCTCCAATTAAACCTCCTACCATATTACGCAAAATGTCTCAGAAGGTGACCCGGGGGACACGCGGCGGCACCAGGTGACAAAGGAGCGGGGATGCCAAGGCTATAATTTACAAAAAATGTTTGACAATTATCTGCCAAAAGGTTAGAATCAAGGGGAAGCCGACCCACGGGTCGGCAATGGGAATTTGGAGAGGAGAGAAAAGGCTGTGGATAAAAGGGAATCAGATATGTCTCCCCGCAAAAAAGGCTTCATTATTACAGGTGTTATTATTCTTGTTTTGATAGGTATTATCATCGGGGTGCGTTATTTTAAGGAAGAGGAAGTAGAAGAATCCGCAGCCGGTGTCGTTCCTGTTGAGGTAGAAGAGGTGCAGCCAGGGGATGTGACCAAGGCCGTCAAACTCACGGGTTTTGTCACACCGCGCTCAGATGCCAAGCTGACCCCTAAGCTTCCGGCAAAGATTACCGCAGTCCAGGTGGATGTAGGGGATCGCGTGCAAAAGGGACAAGTCCTGGCTAAACTGGATGACTCAGATATTAAGGCTTATCAGAAGGCTGCCGAGGCAAGTAATGAGGCTGCCCGCTTGGGGTTAAAAGCCGCGGCGGTTGACTTGGAAAATGCTAAGCGGGCACTGGAAGAGATGACAAAGCAGTTTTCCGACAGCGGGGTTAAACTACCTAATCCTGATGTTGAGCTTCCTGAGGATATCAAACTTCCGGCAAAGCCGGAAAAACAGGATCTGGAGCGGGCGAAAGTGGACTATAAAAATGCCCAGGCTGATTATGCCCTGGCTGAAGCCAAGCTGAAAGAGGCACAAACCGCTTTGGATTCAGTGCACCGGCAGTCAGACAACACCAATATCATCTCCCCGTTCAACGGAGTTGTGGCGGCCCGCCTGGCTAATCCAGGTGATATGGCAAACCCAATCCAGCCGATTTTGGTTGTTATCGATGATACTGAGATGCGGGTTGCCGCAGGTGTTACCGAAAAAGACATCAACAGTGTGACCCCAGGTATGGAACTTAAGGTTTTGGTAAAGGCTGTGGGGTCAGCTGACGCAAACGCCGGAACCACCGGCTCCGCTGAATCGGACACCACATCATCTAACGGCCCAGCTGCGGATTCATCCAATACAGCTGTGACAGAGGAATCTGAGCAGGTTTTTACCGGCAAGGTGGTCACCATATCCCCGGTTGTTGACGAAAAAACCAGGATGTTTACAATTAATATTGCCATTCCCAACCCCAAAAACAAGCTTCGTGCAGGGATGTCCGCAGAGGTGCAGCTCACCACAGCAGAGCGCCGCGGGGTGGTGCGGGTGCCTTTGGATGCGGTTGTGGATAAAGGCGACCACCAGGTGGTTTACATAATTGAACAGGGCCACACCCAAAACCGTGATCAAGAAAAGGGTAATGACAGCGGTGTGAACAGCGGCCAGAGCAGCAATAGTGACAGCAATCAGAATTCCCATCAGCAAAGTAGCAGCAGCCAAACTGCCGGCAATCAAGGCAGTCAAGGCAATAATGGCAATCAACACAAGGAACAGTACTGTGTCCAAGAGCGCCGGGTGGAAACCGGCCTTGCAGGGCAGGACTATATAGAAATAATCAGCGGCTTAAGCCCAGGGGAAACCATCGTTACCAAGGGCCAGCACTTCTTGCGGGATGGAGCACAGGTTAACATAAAAAAACACCAAGGGGACACCACCCCTGCCTCAACTGCGTCACGGGGACAGTCATGGTGCCGCCTGGCCCAGAGCCGGGCCTATCAGTGGGCGTACTCCGAGCTTACTGACCACCCCTCTGTTTTACGGGGGATGTTACGGGGGGTACTGGGATGAATCTTCCGGAGTCTGCGGTACGCCGCTCGGTTACTGTTTTTATGCTGATTTGTGGATTATTGGTTCTGGGGTTTATTTCCTTGAGCCGCCTTTCTTTGGATCTGCTGCCTGATATCAAGCTGCCCGCGGCTGTGATCATGACGGAATACCCCGGTGCGGGCCCCAGTGAGATCGAAAAGATGGTTACTGAGCCCCTGGAGGGGGTTCTTTCTACAGTGAGCAACCTGGATAAGGTGCAGTCTCAGTGTATGCCGGGTTCCTCTGTTGTGGTACTTTTCTTTGACTGGGG
>DUMY01000166.1 GCA_012839645.1 Syntrophomonadaceae bacterium | reverse complement strand
ATCGTAAGGCAGTCTTGGGCACAGCTTTGATTGTGGCAGTGTTGATTTTAATTTGGTGTTTCAATCTGGGCAATACTTCTGTAATTATTCCTTATATGATTGGGCTTGGCTTAGTTGTAGGTTTCATTCCCAGCAGTACTTTTACCTTGGCTCCTGAAACAGTGCCGCGCCCTGAATTGGCTGGCATGGCTCTGGCCATAGTCAGTCTAGGCCAGAACTTTGGAATGCTCATAGGCCCACCGCTCGTCGGCAGAACTGTGGCCGGAGGCAGTTGGTTGTCCGGAACCTTTCCAATAGTTATCGCCACTGCCATCGCTGTAGTGGCTGTTTTACTGATACGAATCAAGACTAAGGCGAATAGATAGATAGATTTACCTGGAATATATTTCAGTTATTGAGGCTCTTTTGTCATGATCTTACTACAACATTGTTATACTTTTATAAATTAAATAATAAACTCAAACTAACATAAACACCATAAAACCCTCTAGGGATCCCTGGAGGGTTTTTACGTGACACTTGGATTTTTTTCTTGGCAATTGCTTTCTATTTCATTGGAGCCTACAAAGTCATCAATATATCGGACCGGGTTGTCCGAGGTTATATCATCATCTATTGCTTCTGGAAACAAGGTGATTTGATGGCGATTAACGACTTTTCAAACCGTCTGCCGTCCCTGCGATCTCTGCTCTCCTACATCAATGATAATCCGCAGTCCATCATCATGCTGCTTATGAAGCAACTGCACATCCAGACCCGCATCCTGCAGCACCCTAACCCCTTTTTCTAATGAATTTATAAACAAACGAAGATCCTTGACCACGGGTTTTATTTTTTGTTTCCTACGCTTCTTTATTTCCCGGGAAATATTTTTGCCATTCTCTGGACTGCATTCTTGCCGTATCAGTTCTTCCCAGTCACGCACCGTAAAATTGGTTTGTTCAGCATATTTCAAAGCTTCCAATTGGGAATCGGTATCACTTAATTCTAACAATGCTCGGGCATGACGCTCTGTTAATCTCAATTTATAGATTTTTTCCCTAACAGGAGAGGCAAGTTTTAATAGTCTTAGTTTATTGGCAATGGTGCTTTGACTGAGCCCCATCTTCTGGGCAACCTCAGATTGGGTTAAATGAAAATGCTCGATCAGGTTTTGGAATCCTTCCGCTTCTTCTAGAAAATGCAGGTTGCGGCGTTGTATGTTTTCAATCAAGGCTACTTCAGCGGCCTCTCTATCACTTAAATGACAGATAACAGCATTGATATCTTTCAACCCTGCCTTTATACTCGCCCGTACACGACGCTCACCAGCTATAAGTTCATAGCAATCATCCCCAGGCCGCACAACAATCGGCTGTAAGACACCAACCTCTCGTATGGACTCCACAAGCTCTTCAAGTTCCTGATCATTTATAGCAAAACGAGGTTGAAACTTTCCGTATCTAATTTTGTTCAGCGGTATTTTAGCTGTCTGACGATCACGAGCTCTATTAAAAATTATATCCAGCAAAGCCCGACCCCCTTCACACTGCTTTATCTTTCTATTTCGACATCTTCATAATTTTTCCTGCAATATTTATAATGGCTTTTTTGCTGGAATGCCAGGTTTCCTAGGAAACTCGAGGGTCGTTTCCTCTTCTTTTGATACCACAACCACATTCCTTCCCTTTTCTCCCGGAAAAAAATAAGGGACTACCTTATCCACATTTCCACCTAATGTTTCTAAAGCATTCTTCGATTCCTTTATCTCTTCATCTACTGCATAACCCTTTAGGGCTATCAACTTACCTTGGACCTTCAAAAATGGCAAGCCAAGTTCCAATAATACACTTAAAGGGGCAACAGCCCTGGCGACCGCACAGTCGAAAAAACCTCTGTACTTCTTTTTATGGGCAATATTTTCAAGCCTTTCCCAAATAACACAACATGACTCCAAGTCCAACTCTCTATTAACCCTGCGCAAAAAGTCACATCTCTTATTCCTAGAATCAACCAGCCAAAACTTCAGGTTCGGAAAACAAATTGCTAAGGGCACTCCTGGAAATCCAGCCCCACTTCCTAAATCTATTATTCTGGCGTCCTGGCTGAAATTATATCCTTTGCTACACATCAGCGAATCAAGAAAATGTGACCTGTAGAGTTCCTCATCACTTTTATAACTGACTAAATTAATCTTTTTGCTCCAATCCTCGATTAACCCCTCGTATAACCTAAACTTCTCTTGTTCCACTTCTCCCAGATGAATACCTAACTGCTGTGCACCATCAATTAATAAATCCATTCCCGACTTCATATTCGACCACCTTAATAAATCTTTAAATGTGCAACTACTTCTATTTACCAACACAGAATTCACTGAAAATGGAGCTGATTATTTCTTCGGGTACAGTCTCCCCAGTAATCTCTCCTAACGCAGTCCACGCATCCCAAACATCCACAGCAATTAATTCCAATGGCAGATCTCCGCTTACAGCAACCTGTGCTGCATCTAGACGATCTTTCACTTTCTCCAGGGCAACTTGATGTCTTTTTCTGTTGATAAGCATTGTTTCCCCGGTAATATGTCCCACTCCAACAACATTTAATATAGCATCCGCCAGTTCCTTTCGTCCCCATCCTAATTTTGCTGACATCTCAATTATTGGGAACTGATCCCCTGTGTGCTTCTTCATTTTTTGCAAGTTGACCTGTTTTTGCCGAATGTCTACTTTGTTTAAAATAACAACACCCTTTTTGTCTTGTAATAAATCTATAACTGCAAAATCATCCTCGTTGATCCCTGTACCCGCATCAAAAATTGCCAATACCAGATCCGCTTGTTCCAGGGCTTCCTTTGCTCTTTCAACCCCTAGGGATTCCACCAAGCCAACACTCTCTCTAATTCCCGCAGTATCCACAATTCTAAGGGGTATACCCTCCAGTACAAGCATCTCTTCAATAAGATCTCTGGTAGTTCCCGGGATTTCAGTTACAAGAGCTCTCTCCTCTCCAAGCAGCATATTTAACAGTGTAGACTTTCCCACATTAGGCTTACCCACTAATACCGTCTGCAGGCCCTCTCGATAAATGCGTCCTAGGGTGGCACCCTTCAATAATTGATCAACCTTCTCCCACAGCACATTGATCTTCTCCAACTTCACCTCTTTAGGCAGTGGATCCACATCTTCAGGAAAATCTATTTCTGCTTCTATCTGTGCCAGGATGCGTTTTATATCATCCCTCAATTTACTAATTCCTGTAGCTATTTTTCCTGTCAGCTGTTTACAGGCAAGGTCTGCTCCTTTACTGCTGCGTGCTCTGATTAAATCCAGCACCGCCTCAGCCTGGGTGAGGTCAATCCTTCCATTAAGAAAGGCACGCTTGGTGAACTCTCCTGGTTCAGCAATGCGCGCCCCCTTTTCTAATACCAGGTCCATAACACGACGCACTGGAAGTACACCGCCGTGACAGTATATCTCCACTATATCTTCCCTTGTATAGGTACGCGGTGCCCTCATCACACATATAAGCACTTCATCGATGATATCGCCCGACTCATCACAAATATAACCCAAGTTTACAGTGTGCGAGTTCACCTTTAATAGATCTAAGTTTTTGTTACGTGGCTTAAAAATAGATGCTGCTAACTCTACAGCTCCCTCACCACTTAGACGTAAAATGCTGATAGCAGCCTCTCCAAGCGCGGTTCCTAGAGCTACAATCAGTTCATTTTCTTTCATAATTACACAAACCCCTTTTGGGTGACAGTGAAGATTCATCTGTCACCAAATTAGATCACGAGACCCGTCCCTCTGATCTTTTGGTCTTTCTTCTTTTATCTGATCTATCCCAATTTACCCGACCGTTTGGTCGCTTGCATCCTTTCATCCCTGATCTTAGTGTTTGTCATTGGTCGTTGGAAGAAAGGATTGCCCCCGTTGTATGAAATAGATCACAAGTTCTTTCCCCCTGATCTACATCTGTGTATAAAAGAAGGGGGAGTGGTCTCCCCCTTCATAATTGTTTATTTTTATCTTTTATTTATAAGTGAGTTTTCAGTTAAAACTGTTCATGCCCCTCTTGACTTATAACATATTACTACTTTGCGGTAGGGATCCTCTCCACGGCTTGTGGTGGCGACCCAATCACTATTTTGGAGTTCTAGGTGTATGATGCGCCGCTCCTGAGGGGTCATGGGTTCAAGCATCACATTGGATTTGGTCCTGCGCACACGATCTGCGGTCTTCCGGGCTAATCTGCGCAGTGTTTCTTCTCTCCTGCTGCGGTACCCCTCAGCATCGATAATCACTCTAACTCTTTCCTCTAGCTTTTTATTAACTGCCATGTTTGTCAGCATCTGTAGTGAATTAAGGGTTTTCCCGCGCCTTCCAATTACAAATCTTACATCTTTCCCGGTAAAATCAACGTGCCAGTACCCCTCATTAAAGTGAATGCTGTATTCTACGTTCAATTCCATAGCCTCGACAACATCATCTAAAAACTCTTTCATCACCTGTTCAGGTGTTTCTTTCATAGTAACACTGATACTTGCTTGTTTTCCACCTATTATCCCAAATAATCCCCTTGAACCCTCTTCCAGCACATCAACCTCAATCTGTTCCCGGGTCACACCAAGTTTTTCTAGGGCACTTTGAACCGCTTCCTCTACACTGCTGCCTTCAACTACAATGGATTTCACGCTTGTGATCCTGCTCCCTTCACAGCCTTTGCTGATCTCCTAATCACTACCATCTCCACAGCACTTACCAGGCTGAACATGACCCAATATAATGTCAATCCGGCAGGTAGTGTGCGCGCAATCCACCCAACAAACAGCGGCATAACGATGAGCATCGTTCTCTGTGTCTGATCAACCTTCCCTGCCGAAGCCATACTAGACATATACTGCTGCCCAAAAGTTGCTACAACAGTAAGCAAGGGTAAGATAATAGGGTCTGGTTGTCCTAGGTTTTGTATCCACAAGAACTGTGCTTTACCAAGATTTACAAAAGAAGGGTGTTTTACCGGGTCGAAAAAAGTTCGCAGTGAAGTAAATAAAGCAAATATTATTGGCATTTGAATAAGAAGGGGAAGACATCCCGCAAAAGGATTTGCACCCTTTTCTTGATATAATTTCATCATCTCTTGTTGTTGTTTTTCCGGTTTATCCTTGTACTTTTCCTGGAGAGCTTTAATCTTAGGTTGCAGTTCCTGCATCGCACTCATCGATCTCATCTGCATTCTCGTCAGTGGAAATAGCAGCAATTTTACGCCGATAGTAAAAAAGATGATCGCTAGCCCATAACTAGGTATACCTAACCATTCTGTGGCTAAGTAGAAGTATTGAATTACCATACTAAATCCGTGTACAATATTCTGCCACAAATCGATCCCGCCACGCCATCTACTGCCGGGCAGGTGTCACCTCCTGAACTAGTATTCTCTACACAAAAATTTCATGGCACCGGGTCATAACCACCATGACAGAAAGGGTGGCACCTGGCAAGGCGATATAAAATCAATATAATGGCGCGGATAATACCGTACTTTTCCAGTGCCTGCACAGCATATTCCGAACAAGATGGGTAAAATCTACAAACTGGCATGTGCCATGAAGACCAAGCTTTTTGATACAGTCTTATGAGACTAATTATTAATTGCCTGAACATCATTATTCCCCGGTTTGTATTTTATAACATATTAATCTTAATTTAACCTTAATCGACTTTTCTTTAAAAGCTCTTCAAAGTCCTTCTTTAAATCATAAAAACTAGCTGTGGTGGCTTCCGCTTTGATGTTCAGCACCAGATCCATGCCCTCTTTGATCATGTGCTGCTGCTGAAAGAGTTCTCTTACTCTTCTCTTCATTTTATTTCTTTCCACAGCTTTTTTAATTCTTCGAGACGGAGCAATACCGATTCTCGTCCGGCCGGAGTCATTTCTCTTTAAGCATCGTAAAATAAAAAAGCGCGATCTATACACTTGTCCTTTTTTATAAACAACCCGAAACTCGCTGTTTTTGCGGAGGCGGTTTTCTTTCGCTAACAAACAACACACCTACATCCATAGATCATACAGATCATGCTGTCACTTTACGACGTCCTTTTGCACGACGCCTTTTGACCACTCTACGTCCGGATTTTGTCCTCATTCTTTTCCTAAATCCATGTACCCTTTTCCGTTTTCTTTTCTTCGGTTGGTATGTTCTTTTCATATTTTTCAGCCCTTTCTATGATTCAATTCACCTAAAATTTCCTCATACTTCTTTATTAATTATAGACAACTACTTTACTATGTCAAGCAAGTGATTACTTGAAATTCTTTTGCTTGTACACCCCTAAAATCTTTGTTATATTAAATAAGGCAACATACTTATACACAATTTATTAACATATTGTGGATATCTTTACAGGGGTGTATTCGGTTTGATTAAAACAAATCTTAATGATGTTTGGGATGATGTGCTTGAAATCTTAAAAAAAGAACTTGATGAACACAGTTTTTCAACATGGGTTAATACAGCAAAACCACTTGCTTATCACGATGGAACACTGGTTATACTTACCTTAAACGATTTTTCCCGGGATTGGTTAGAAACTCGCTTCAGCACTTTAATACGTTCCTATTTAGAATATAAACACAACAAAAATTTTACACTGCGCTTTGTTACTCCTAACAGCAAAGAGAATATTTTTTTTCCAAAAGGGGAGGAAACACAGCCACAATTAAATCCGAAGTATACCTTTGATTCTTTTGTGGTAGGCAGCAATAACAGGTTAGCTCATGCAGCTGCCCTGGCAGTTGCAGAAGCACCAAGTAAATCTTATAATCCTCTTTTTATTTATGGTGGTGTCGGACTCGGCAAAACACACCTTTTACACGCCATCGGTCACCACGTAATGGAAAGTAAAGACGGCTACAAAGTTGTTTATGTTTCATCTGAAACCTTCACAAATGAACTGATCAATTCTATCAAAGACGACCAGACCGTCGAGTTTCGCAATAAATACCGCCGTGTAGATGTTCTACTGGTGGATGACATTCAGTTTCTAGCAGGCAAGGAAAGAACTCAAGAGGAATTTTTTCATACATTTAATACACTTCATGAAGCTGACAAACAGATCATTATATCCAGTGATCGCACACCAAAAGAAATACCAACACTTGAGGACCGGCTGCGATCAAGATTTGAATGGGGTCTGATCGCTGATATCCAAAAACCTGATTTAGAAACAAGAGAAGCAATATTAAGAAAGAAAGCACAACTAGAGAATATGCAATTACCCGATGAGGTAATTCTTTTTATCGCCTCCAATATTAAATCCAATATTCGGGAGTTGGAAGGTGCTCTCTTGAGAGTTGTTGCTTACGGTAACCTCAACCAAAAACAAATTGATTTGGAACTAACGAAAGAAGCACTTAAAGAAATATTAGCGGGCGACTACAATAAAAACCTTACAATACCGGCAATTCAAAAGGTTGTTGCACGGTATTACAATTTAAAGGTAGAGGATTTTAAGTCACGCAGGCGAACAAAAAATGTGGCCTTCCCCCGCCAGGTTGCTATGTACCTGTCGAGAGAACTAACAGAGGCCTCTCTGCCTAACATAGGACAGGAATTTGGAGGGCGCGATCATACAACAGTTATCTATGCTTGTGATAAAATTAAAAATTGTATAGATAATGATGCACAAACAGAAGAAGCAGTTAATAAAATTACCGAAGTCTTGAAGTCATCATAAGTTATTCACAATAATCCCTCAGTTCCTCCCTCAAGTATCCACATAACTATTCAGAGGTTAAATCCTTTCAGACTGAGGGTTATAAGTAACAATACACAATATACCGCGCCTTACTACTACTCCTCCTAGCTATATAAATTAATAATATAATGTGCATAGGGAGGTTTTTTCTTTGAAAATAGTTTGCAACAGAGATGAATTGAGTACTGCATTAATATCTATTTGCCGCATTATTCCTTCTAGGACTAATCTACCGATATTGAACGGTTGTTTGATTACTGCTGAAAATCAAACCCTTTCTCTACGGAGTACAGATTTAGAGTTAACTTTGGAAATTAACATACCTGTTCAAGTGGAGGAGGAAGGTAGTACAGTTGTCTTAGCTAAGTATTTTTCTGACCTGGTGCGCAGAATGTCAGGTGAACAGGTATCTCTTTCGTATTCTGAGGAAAATAAAATGCTAGAGGTAAAGTGTGAATCAGCCATAAGTCAACTGCACACATGGATGGCTGCTGAATATCCAGAGAAACAAGAAAATCCAGAAGGACAACAGATTAATTTCCAAGGTGGTAAATGGAAAAGATACACAAATAAAGTTCTTGCTGCTGCAGCACAACAGGATGTGCGCATGAATTATGCAGGGGTATATGTGACCTTTGAGAATGAAAAAATACAAATGGCTGCTACAGATGCTTACCGTCTTGCTTTTATAAGAATTGCTAATAACAGTGATGTTGTTGACAGTGATTTATTCATTCCGGGACGTGCGTTAATTGAAGTTAACCGGCTTGCTTCAGATAGTGATAATTTAGAGATTTTCTGGGACTCAGGAACTATCTGTATTGAAGCACAGGATTTTGTATTGACGTCCAGGTTAATAAACTCTCAGTTTCCCAATTATGAAAATATTATTCCCTCAGAGCCGGAATTGGAGATTGAGGTACCCAGGGATATCCTACTTAATACTTTAGAGAGAGCATCACTTTTTATATCAACCAATGAACATTTTGCTATTGCTTGTCTTAAAGTGGATGAAGATAAGCTCATTGTATCAGCGCAGGCGGTTGATGTGGGATCTCTAGAGGAGATTATTACTTTGAGCAAACCTGCTTTGAAACAAGCTGAAGCCAATTTCAATGCCAAATACCTATTAGAGCCATTGCAGGTAATGGAACAAGAAAAAGTCACCCTTTGCCTAAATGGACCTAGCGGTCCAGCTGTATACGTGGAAGCAGATGAAGATGAATATTACCTGCACCTAGTCAGCCCAGTCTGTAGGGCGAATTAGGCAGGTATCTATTATTTATGTTGAAATATTTATACTTGCAGAATTTTAGAAATTATCGGCACCTAGAATTTAGACCAGAGGGTGAGTTTTTGATTCTTACCGGTGCAAATGGCACTGGAAAAAGCAATCTATTAGAGAGTATTTTTTATTTAGGTACTGGCTATTCTTTCCGACAGGCCCGGGATAACAACCTTGTCCGCTTTGGGTCAAACTACTTCGTGATCAGAGGGATTGTCAGCAGCAGAGGGATCGACTATCAAATTGAGATTAGCTATAGACAGGACAAGGGTCGTAAAACAACTAAGATTAATAAAAAAAGTGCATCTCCAAGCAGCTGTTCCAGCTATTTACCTGTGGTAATCTTCTCTCCACAGGATTTAATGTTGGTCAAAGGAGGGCCATCAGGAAGAAGACGATTTATCGACCTGGTGGTCGGACAGATAAAACCGCAGCACAGTAAGGATCTTAATTATTATAACAATGTTTTACTTCAGCGCAATAAACAGCTGAGAGGATCGAGTGTTTCCGATAAGCAGCTGCTGCCTTGGGATCAGCAGTTGGCATCTATCGGTGGACGTATTTGGAAAAGGCGGGTTACTACACTTGCACAACTGCTTGATTACAGCTCAGTGATTTTTTCTTCTTTAAGCAGGGAAAGAATACTAGAAGGGGAATATATATCAAAGATCTATAATTTAAATAAAGATGATGAAATAGGAAAGTACCAAAACCTGTTTATGGAATCCCTAATAAAAGTACGATCCCGTGATAGAAGGGTAAAGTCAACTACTGTAGGACCCCACCGTGATGACATTCGATTATACTTAAATAAAAGAGATGCACGTCTTTTTGCTTCACAAGGGGAACAAAGATTAATTTCTTTAGCGTTAAAGATCGGCCACTATCAACTACTTTCCGATGAGCGGCATCTTGAACCTCTCCTGCTCTTAGATGATGTTTTTTCAGAACTCGATGATAAACACAGGATCTTTGTGCTGGAAAGTATGAAAAAGGGCAGTCAGGTGATTGCTACCACTACAACAACTGTCAAAGAGGGCTCTGTGGTAAAGAAGAAGTTAACTGATGATATTGAAATGGTGTACCAGAAAACCTTTTAAAAAAGGAGGTTGCTTCATGTATCTGCATATTGGTAACGAAATGATGATTCCTTTAGAGGAACTGGTAATGATTATAGACATGGAATCGGGTAACCAAACAGAGGCGACCGAAGAGTATTTGGTTTTTGCGTCATGGGATAAGCAGGTTGTTTATGTAAGCAGCAAAATAAATAATAGAAGTATTATAATAACAAGGGATAAAGTGTTTTATTCCCCTATTTCTACGGCAACACTTGTCAAAAGGGCTAGGGGCACTTATTGATAATATTTTCCTTAATTATACAAATATGTTATAATTGTAGTGGCCGTAGCTAATAAAGGAGGCTGTAAGATGCAGCAAAAAAGCGATCAGCTGAAAAACAACAATAACAATAATAATAAGAATTATGATGCAAGCCAGATCGAAGTACTTGAAGGGATGGAGGCTGTGCGGCGTCGTCCTGGTATGTATATAGGGGATACGGGACAGAGGGGGCTCCACCAGCTTGTTTTTGAATTAATCGACAACAGTGTTGATGAAGCCCTAGCGGGCTACTGTGATCTAATTAAAATTATTTTAAATAGAGATGGCAGTATAACAGTGAGTGATAATGGCCGCGGGATTCCTGTTGATACTCATCCCCTGACAGGCCGCCCAGCGGTGGAGGCGACATTAACTCTTTTACATGCGGGAGGAAAGTTCGGCGGGCATGGTTATGAAATTTCCGGGGGACTGCATGGTGTTGGGCTTGCGGTGGTTAATGCACTTGCGGGTTGGCTGAAGATTGAGATCAAAAGAGATGGTCAATGTTATATTCAGAATTATGAGCGGGGAAAGGTGAAATCCCCGGTAAAAAAGATAGGCACCACAAAAGAAACAGGAACAAGGGTGACTTTCTATCCCGACAGCCAGATCTTTAAAGAAGAAATAGATTTTAATAAGGAGTATATATCCGCTCGCGTCCGGGATCTTTCATATCTAAATAAGGGGCTTCGCTTTCTATTTATTGATGAGGCCCACGGAGAGGAAAAGGAGTTTTACCATGAGGGTGGAATTGCTGACTTTGTCAGAGCCCTTAATAAAAATAAAGAGGTTTTACATAGGGAACCCCTGTATTTTGAGGTAGTAAGGGATGATGTTGTGGTAGAGGTTGCTGTCCAATACCATACTGCCTATGTAGAGAATATCTATTCTTATGCCAACAACATCCATACCCAGGAAGGAGGCACCCATGAGACAGGGTTTAAAGCCGCTCTAACCCGGGTGATCAACGATTACGCCAGGCGTTTTGGGTTAATTAAGGAAAACGAAGAAAACCTGACCGGAGAAGATGCCCGGGAGGGTCTCACTGCAGTGCTCAGTGTCAAATTGAAAGACCCCCAGTTTGAGGGACAGACGAAGACAAAGTTGGGCAACAGTGAGGTACGTGGCATTGTGGACTCTGCGGTCAGTGAAAATGTGGCCTCTTTTTTTGAAGAAAATCCCGGACCTGCTAAAATGATTGCTGAAAAGTCGTTACAGGCATCCCGTGCAAGGGAAGCTGCAAGGAAAGCCAGAGAATTGACCAGAAGGAAGTCTGCACTGGATAATTTGAGTTTACCCGGGAAACTGGCTGATTGTGTTTCCAGAAAACCTGAGGAAAGCGAAATTTATATCGTTGAGGGCGACTCCGCAGGGGGTTCTGCAAAACAGGGTCGTGACCGCCGCTATCAAGCCATCCTTCCTTTGAGGGGTAAGATCATTAATGCCGAAAAGGCGAGGCTTGATAAGCTGCTGGCCAATGAAGAGATTAAAAATATTATCACTGCCATTGGTACCGGGATTCTGGATGACTTTGATTTAGATAAGGCTCGCTACCATAGGATAGTGATTATGAGTGATGCTGATGTTGACGGTTCTCATATCAGAACACTGCTTTTGACATTCTTTTATCGCTATATGAAGCCTTTGATTGAGGCGGGTTATGTCTATATTGCACAGCCGCCTCTTTATAAAGTGCAAAAAGGGAAAAAACATAAATATGTTTATAATGATTCGGGGTTGGAAGAACTGCTGCAAAATTGGAAGTCCAACAATGTAAGCATCCAGCGCTATAAGGGCCTGGGGGAGATGAACGCGGATCAACTCTGGGAAACCACCATGGACCCGGAAAAGCGAACAATGCTCCAGGTTACCCTGGATGATGCGTTTAGAGCCGATGAGATTTTTACTATTCTCATGGGAGAGAAGGTAGAGCCGAGAAGAGAATTTATTCAGAGTCATGCTAGAGAGGTTAGGAATTTAGATATTTAGGGGTTGACCGCTACCGAAGGATGACTGGGAGCGGTTTCTGTTGTATTTTTATGACACCCAATCTCTAGCGCAGCCATCAACCAAAGCGGATCCCGTTAGCCATACTATACTGTACAATAAGCGGGATCCGTTAGTATTGCCTTGGGGGTAGGTGCCTGGTATTGTTAACCAGGTGATAAATAGGGAATAATTGCATAGACGGGGCGGTTTTAAGCGTAACCCACCGGTGATAAAAAATTTGGCAATCTGTTTTGACAGGTTTATAATATATTAGAATTATGTACAAGGAGGAGATATGATTGCCGACACATGGTTCGGTTCTCCCAATAGATATCAATGAAGAGGTTAAAAAATCATATATGGATTACGCCATGAGTGTGATTGTCGGGCGTGCTCTCCCGGATGTGCGGGACGGGCTCAAGCCTGTACAAAGGCGGATTCTCTATGCCATGTATGATGAGGGGATGACACATAATAAACCCCATAAAAAGAGTGCTGTGGTTGTGGGTAATGTATTGGCGCGTTACCATCCACATGGAGATTCTGCAGTTTACGATGCCCTGGTACGAATGGCCCAGGATTTTTCCTGCCGCTATCCACTTGTAGATGGGCACGGCAACTTCGGCTCCATTGATGGGGATTCTCCGGCGGCCATGCGTTATACAGAGGTTCGTTTGGAACGTATTTCACTGCAACTGCTGGCAGATATCGAACAGGATACTGTGGATTTTGTTCCTAATTATGACGAATCCCTGAAGGAGCCATCTGTTTTGCCCAGCAGGTATCCAAACCTGTTGGTCAATGGATCAGCAGGGATCGCGGTGGGGATGGCTACTAATATCCCCCCGCACAACCTAAGTGAAGTAATCAGCGGATTAATTTATCTTATCGATCACCCAGAGGCAACTATCGAAGACCTCATGGAGCATATTCCCGGACCCGACTTCCCTTCCGGAGGTTTTATTCTCGGTAGGGATGGTATTAAGAAGGCCTATACGACAGGTCGCGGTTCGGTGATTATGAGAGGGAGGGCGGAGATAGAAAATGGCCAGGGTAACCGCAGCCGGATTGCAATCACCGAACTTCCTTATCAGGTGAACAAGGCCCGACTGATTGAAAAGATTGCAGAACTGGTACGGGACAAAAAGATCGAAGGAATAAGCGATCTTAGGGATGAATCGGACCGCACCGGAATGCGGGTAGTAATAGAATTAAAAAAAGATGCCATTCCTTATGTGGTATTAAACAGACTGTATAAGCACACCAGACTGCAGGATACTTTCGGTGTGATCATGATCGCTTTGGTAGATGGGCAGCCGCGTCTCCTTAATCTAAAGGAGGTCCTGGAGTACTACTTACAGCACCAGATTACAGTGGTGCGGCGCAGGGCACAGTATCAACGGCAGCGTGCTATGGATCGCCTGCACATTGTTGATGGATTGGTTATTGCTCTCGATCATATCGATGAAGTGATCAATCTGATCAGGTCTTCACAGACGGAAGCTGAGGCCCGCCAAGGGCTGATACAGAATTTTGAATTGAGCGAGAAGCAGGCACAGGCCATATTAGATATGCGCCTGCGGCGTTTGACAGGATTAGAGCGAAATAAGCTTTTAGATGAGAAGAAAGAACTCGAAGATAGAATCAGCTATTTAAATAAACTCCTATCCCAAGAGAAACTGCTGCGGGGTGTAGTGCGGAAAGAGCTATTAGAAGTCAAGGAAAAATTTGGCGATTACCGCAAAACTGTGATCACAAACAGGGACCCCGAGGTCAGCGATGAAGATATTATTCCGGAGGAGGATGTTGTCGTCACCTTGACGAGGCGCGGCTATATCAAGAGAATTCCGGTCAATACCTACCGCGGCCAACACCGTGGGGGTAGGGGTATAACTGCATTAACCACAAAGGATGAGGATCTGGTGGAGCAGTTGTTTGTGGCTTCCACCCACAGCTTTATGCTCTTCTTTACCAGCCGTGGCAAGGTCTATCGCGTCAAAATCTATGAAATCCCGGAAGGCTCAAGGCAGGCAAAAGGGACAGCCCTGGTTAATCTTATTCCCCTTGATGGTGATGAACTGGTGACTGCTGTGATCCCGTTGAGGGAGTTCACCAGCGATAAATATCTGTTCATGGCCACCAGGCAGGGGATCGTAAAGAAGGGTGTATTAAGCGATTATGATTCCGTCAGAAAGGATGGGATCATCGCACTAAACCTGCGCCCCAATGATGAACTGATTGATGTACGGCTTACCGAGGGAAAATGCGACATCACACTGGTTACCAAAAATGGGCAAGCCATTTGCTTCAATGAAGAGGATGTAAGACCCATGGGCAGGACTGCAACCGGTGTCATCGGGATCCGATTGGATGGCGATGATCAGGTGGTGGGAATGGAGCGTTTGGGCAAAGATGGACAGATACTTGTGGTTACAGAAAAAGGCTATGGAAAACGCACTGATATAAAAGAGTACCGGCTCCAGAGACGGGGTGGAAAGGGAATTATCACCCTTAATGTTACCGACCGTAATGGCCATTTGGTGGGGGTTAAGGTCGTTGATGACCGCGACGAAATTCTTTTGATCAGCAGCGATGATATCATTATTCGCATCTCGGTCAAGGAAATCGCTCTTCAGGGACGCAATACCCAGGGCGTGCGGTTGATGCGTTTGGATAAAGGAGATCGGGTTGTTGCTATGGCAAAAGTTCCACCGGCCAGCATCGATGATGTGGAGAAGGTTGATTAAAGCAACTATTGCTACTTTTTGATAGTTAAAGTAGAATAAAGCATATGAAATGTTTTTATTGGAAAGGACGTGGTTATGCTGGGTGAGAAACGAACCAGTAATACAACCAGGGAACTACTGGAGAAGTTCAAGGGTGGTGTGATCATGGATGTGACCACACCTGAGCAGGCAAAGATCGCCGAGGAAGCGGGGGCCTGCGCAGTAATGGCCCTGGAGCGCGTTCCTGCCGATATCCGGGCATCAGGGGGAGTTGCACGGATGGCCGATCCTGATATTATCTCAGGGATCATGGATACTGTAACCATACCTGTGATGGCTAAGGTGCGGATTGGTCATTTTGTTGAAGCTCAGATCCTGGAATCGCTTGGTGTGGATTTTATTGATGAGAGTGAAGTTCTCACTCCTGCAGATGAGGAGTATCACATCGATAAACACGGTTTTCAGGTGCCTTTTGTCTGTGGTGCCAGGGATCTCGGTGAGGCCCTGCGCAGGATCGGA
This sequence comes from Syntrophomonadaceae bacterium, assembly GCA_012839645.1. Classification (GTDB taxonomy): domain Bacteria; phylum Bacillota; class DSM-12270; order Thermacetogeniales; family Thermacetogeniaceae; genus Syntrophaceticus. Next base: position 23,274 of record DUMY01000166.1, on the reverse strand, counting down.
GAAGGGGCGGCCATGATTCGGACGAAAGGTGAGGCAGGGACTGGAAATATTGTAGAGGCTGTGCGCCACATGAGAACAGTTCAGGACGGTATCAGGTGGGTGAAAGGACTTCCTGCAGAAGAATTGATGTCCGCGGCCAAGAAATTGGGAGCACCCTATGAATTATTAAAAGAGGTTGCTTTAGCGGGTGAGCTACCCGTTGTCAACTTTGCGGCGGGTGGAGTGGCAACCCCAGCTGATGCTGCTTTAATGATGCAGCTTGGAGCTGACGGGGTATTCGTTGGTTCAGGTATCTTTAAATCTGCTGACCCGGCTCCCAGGGCGAAAGCTATTGTGGCTGCTGTAAAAAACCATAATGATCCCCAGGTGTTGGTTGATGTTTCCCGGGGGTTGGGTGAGGCCATGCAGGGTCTGGAAATCTCCAGTATGGCACCGGAGGAGCGCCTGGCCGGAAGAGGTGGAGACTAAAGAGATCGAAAGATCAGGGGGACGGATCCCGTGATCTTTTTACTGGTTAATTATTTAAGGGTGGAATAGTGTTGCCAGGATGCCATTATGGCATGCACTGGGGACAGTCTCCCTTGCACGCAGGAGATGCTGAAAGGTAAGCCTAATAAGAGGCGAAACCCTCAGGTATAATACAGGGCATGGGGAAAACATCTCCCTGTGTCCTGTTTTTATATATGGTTATTCGTTGTGGCTATAGCTTTTGGCTGTTGCAGCCGTAGGAGCAGTAGAGCTGAGAAACACTTAGGCTGCTGCAAGAGCAGTTGTGCCAGGATAAACCTTTAAAGGATGTGAGTTTATGGGAATCTATGATCTGCTGATCATTGGCGGAGGCCCTGCTGGGCTGGCAGCAGGAATTTATGGAGCCAGGGCGCGCCTGAAAACTGTGATTTTGGAAAAAGGAAGCCCCGGAGGTCAGGCTGCAACTACTGAAGAGCTGGAAAACTACCCGGGTTTTCCTGGCGGGACCACAGGGCCAGGCTTAATGAAAGCCATGGCAGAACATGCCAGGGATTTTGGAGCAGACATTAAGAAAGAGGAAGTAGTAGATATAAATTTGAGCGGGGAAACTAAAGTTGTTGTCACCAAGAGTGGAACTGAATACAGGGCGAGAGCGTTGGTGCTGGCCAGTGGGGCACATCCCAGATCCCTAAATATTAAGGGTGAAAAAGACTTTATCGGCAAGGGTGTTTCTTACTGTGCCACCTGTGATGCGGATTTTTTTGAGGATCTGGATGTGGTTGTAGTTGGCAGTGGGGATGCTGCTGTGGAAGAAGCCATCTATTTGACGAAATTTGCCAGTAAGGTATCGATGATTGTTATTCATGATCAGGGTATTCTTGACTGCAATAAACTCAGTGCTGAAAGGGCGTTTTCAAACCCCAAAATCCATTGGATCTGGTCTTCTGTGCTGGAAGAGGTTAAAGGGGACGGCATTGTGGAAAAAGTCGCCATCAAAAACCTCAAAACCGGGAAGTTGAGCGAAATAGAGACAAATGGTGTATTCTTTTTCGTGGGAACAGTTCCCAACACAGGTTTCCTACAGGACGAGGTTGTGTTGGACGAAAAGGGATATATTATTACCAATGAGAGAATGGAAACCTCAGCTCCTGGTGTCTACGCCGTAGGGGATGCACGGGTGAAATACTTGAGGCAGGTAGTGACAGCTGCTGCTGATGGTGCGGTTGCCGCGGTGGCTGCTGAAAGATATTTAGCAGAAGAGGAATTCTTAAAAAAACAGGTTTTAGATTTTGCGGGAGTTGTCATCACTGTTTTCTGGTCACCTATGAACGAAGACAGTATTGCCGCGGTAGCCTGTTTGGAGAAGGTGGTTCAAGAGCTGGGAGATAATATTAAATTGGTGAAGATCGATGTTTCAAGAAGTGAGATGACTAATAAGCGCTATCACGTCACAAGCATTCCTGCTGTTTTGTTTTTTGTTAACGGTGAAGTGGTTGCTAGGAGTTCCGGGGAGATCACTGCTTCGGATGTCAAAGAGCAAATTGAGGCTCTAAACAAATATACGAGGGGGTTAAGTCATTGCTAGCTGTTGATAAGGAAAATTTTGAAGCTGAAGTACTCCAACACCAGGGAATTGTTGTGGTGGATTTTTGGAGTCAGAAATGTGAGCCCTGTAAAGCCATAATGCCTGAGGTGGAAGAATTAGCTACCAAATATGAAAGCAAGGCGAAGTTTTGTAAGCTCGATACCGGTGGCAACAGAAGATTAGCCATCAGTCAAAAGGTTTTAGGGCTTCCTACCATCGTTTTTTACAAAGATGGAGAAAAGGTGGCTGAGTTCAGCAAAGAATTTTCCATGGAAGAGGTGGAGAATAAACTCCAGGAGCTCATCTAGAAAACCCGATGGGAAGGGGTGGATGAATTGCGTTTAGAAGTTGGCAGTATTTTAGTCAAGGATGTTCAATTTGGTGCAAAAACCGAAGTCAAGAACGGGGTTCTCATCGTAAATAAGGATGAGCTTGCCCAGGTTGCCGGTGATGATGAGAGTATTGCTTCAGTGGAAGTTTATTTAGCAAAACCCGGCGAGGAAATAAGGATTATCCCTGTCAAAGATGTGATCGAACCCCGGGTTAAGGTTTCCGGAAAGGGCGGGGTTTTCCCTGGCTTTACAAGCAAAGTGGATACTGTTGGGGAAGGGTGCACCCATGTACTGAAAGGTGCGGCTGTAGTGACCACCGGGAAGATAGTCGGCTTTCAGGAGGGTGTGATCGATATGTCCGGCCCAGGTGCCGAGTATACACCTTTTTCTAAAACCATGAATGTTGTAGTAAAGATCGATCCCGTTGAGGGGCTGCATCAGCATGAACATGAAGCTGTAGTAAGAATGGCTGGTTTCAGGGCAGCTGAGTATCTGGGCAAGGCCGCGCAAAACCTGAAGCCTGATTTTATTGAGGTTTTCGAAACAAAACCGCTGCTGGAACAGGTACACGAATACCCGGACCTGCCTAAGGTTGCTTATGTTTACATGCTGCAGACACAGGGGTTGCTCCACAATACCTATGTATATGGAGTGGACGCTAAAGAAATCATACCTACCCTTATTTATCCTACAGAGATAATGGATGGTGCTGTTGTCAGCGGCAACTGTGTATCTGCATGTGACAAAAATCCCACTTATATTCACCAGAACAACCCCGTGATCTACGACCTTTACCAAGGTCACGGAAAGGACATCAATTTCATCGGTTGTGTGATCACCAATGAAAATGTGACACTTTCCGATAAGGAGCGTTCTTCAGATATGACCGCCAAGTTGGTGGAGTTTATGGGTGCAGATGGTGTTATTATTTCTGAGGAGGGTTTTGGCAATCCGGATGCAGACCTGGTAATGAACTGTTCCAAGATAGAAAAGAAGGGGATCAAAACCGTTCTGATCACAGATGAGTACGCGGGGCAGGATGGTGCCTCTCAGTCTCTGGCTGATGCTACCGAGTATGGGGATGCTGTTGTCTCTGTAGGAAATGCCAATGAGGTGATTACACTGCCGCCTATGAAAACTGTTATCGGTTACGAGGAGGTTGCCGATACTATTGCCGGTGGTTTTGCCGGCAGTTTGGGTGAAGATGGCAGTATCACTGCAGAAATTCAGGTGATCACAGGTTCTACAAATGAATTGGGATTTGGCTGTTTAACTGCCACAACAATCTAAAGAGAAAATTAACAATGGAAAGGGGTTTTGGAAATGCTGGAAGGGAAAAAAGTAGCTATCCTCGGCGACCGCGATGGCATCCCGGGCCCGGCGATTGAAGAATGTATTAAAGCTACTGCTGCGGATATTGTTTTTTCCACTACCGAGTGCTTTGTCTGAACCGCAGCGGGTGCCATGGACCTAGAGAATCAGTCAAGGATCAAAGACCTGGCTGAAAAATACGGGAAGGATGATCTGATCATTGTTCTGGGCGGCGGAGAGGCTGAAGCCTCCGGCATGGCAGCAGAAACCGTATCTCAGGGTGATCCTGCATTTGCGGGTCCACTGGCAGGAGTTCCGTTGGGACTCAAAGCGTATCACATTTTCGAATTAAAAGAGGAGATAGATCCTGCGGTTTATGATGAACAGGTCGGTATGATGGAAATGGTTTTGGATGTGGAAGAGATCGTTAATGAGGTTAAAATGTATCGTGGAGATTAAACAGCCCGTACAAGGGGGGATATCCCGTGACGATTAAAGTAGTACACTACATCAACCAGTTTTTTGCAGGAATCGGCGGAGAAGAAAAGGCGGACCACCGACCCGAGGTTCGGGATGGTGTGGTTGGACCGGGGATGGCTTTCCGGCAGGCTTTCGGTACAGACGCAGAAATAGAGGCAACTGTGGTCTGTGGTGATACCTATTTCAATGAAAACCTGGAAACCGCCACCTCTGAAGTTACTGCTATGATCCAGGAGTACAGCCCGGATGTGGTTATCTGTGGCCCAGCTTTCAATGCCGGCCGCTACGGGATGGCTTGTGGTGCAGTGGCAAAGGCTGTCAGTGAAAGACTGAGTGTTCCTGTGGTATCCGGTATGTATCCGGAAAACCCAGGTGTGGATATGTATCATAGATATGCTTATATAGTGGAGACCTCTAATTCCATAGCAGGAATGAGAAAAGCAGTGAAGCCTATGGCAAAGCTGGCTTTAAAGCTTGCCCGGGGAGAAAAAATCGGTACTCCGGAGGAGGATGGTTATATCCCCAGGGGCATCCGCAAGAACCTGTTCGCTGGTGAGCGAGGCTCCAGGCGTGCTATGGAGATGTTGGTCAAAAAACTCAAAGGTGAGGAGTACACTACTGAGTACACCATGCCTGTCTTTGACCGGGTGCATCCCAGTCCGGCCATCAAAGATATCAGAACAGCGAAAGTTGCTCTTGTTTCCTCAGGTGGACCAGTTCCTAAGGGAAATCCTGACCATATCGAATCATCCAGTGCATCCAAATACGGCAGGTACAGCCTGCAGGGCATCGATGACCTGAATTCTGAAAACAGTGAAACAGCCCACGGCGGGTATGATCCCGTTTATGCCAATGAGGATCTGGATAGGGTTATTCCGGTGGATGTGCTCAAAGAGATGGAAGAGGCAGGGGAAATTGGATCTTTGTATGAATATTGGTATTCAACAGTGGGTAATGGCACCTCTGTGGCCAATGCCAAAAAATTTGCTGCTGAAATAGCAAAGGATCTGCAGTCCAGTGGGGTGGATGCGGTGATCCTGACCTCCACCTGAGGGACCTGTACTCGTTGCGGTGCAACGATGGTCAAAGAAATCGAGAGAGTTGGTCTGCCTGTAGCGCATATGTGTACAGTTGTGCCTATATCCTTGACTGTTGGTGCCAACAGGATCGTTCCCACGGTTGCTATACCGCACCCGCTGGGAAACCCGGCTCTCAGCAAGGATGAAGAGAAAAAATTGCGCAGGAAACTGGTTCTAAGGGCTTTAGAGTCTCTGCAGACAGAGGTTGATCAACAGACCGTGTTTGATTAGAGTTTAATGCCCAGGGGCTTCACCGGCCCCGGGTTGAAGAGTAAACGTAGACCGGGTTCGGAAGGCGGATTCTTGGAAACTTCCGACCTCCGGCTTCCGGTTTCTGACATCTATTTAATATATATGTGGAGGTAAAAAGGGTGAACTATCCGGTAGTAAAAGGCGCCGGTTATGCCTTGATCCATGCCCCGGAAATGGCTTTCCACCAGGGCACGACACCTATAACAGAACGACGCAACAGGCCTGACTCCGAGTACCTGGAAAAGCTGCCTGGTCATTTAAGGGGTTTTGAGGAGGCGGTAAGGTATGCTCCTAATCAAGTTTATATTGGCAATATGATGCCAGATGAATTAAAGGAACTGCCACGTCCCTGGTATGAAAACTCTCCTCAACAAGCCAGCCGGGATGGAAAATACGGTGAAGTGATGCCTGAGGACGAATTTATAGGCCTAATCAAGGTTGTCGATGCTTTTGATCTTGTGGTCTTGGAAGAATCATTCCAGGAAAGTGTCAAGGCTAAGCTGGCTGAACACCCAGCTGTAAGGGGCTTGAAGTTTTTAGCTAAACTGGACAGCGGCTCTGTGGAAGACAAAGATATTGCTGAGCTTGTAGATAAAAAGATTGCTGTCCCCATTTACTTTAACAGCAAAGTTGTAGGTTGTGTGAAAAGGGCGCATGAATTTGATTCTGCTTTAAGTGCCCATGTGATGCTGGAAAACTTGGTGAGCAAGGCCTCTGCTAGCTTAGGCTTAATGTTCCTTTTAGAGAAGAGCGGTCTACATGCTGGGGATGTGGATTATATAATCGAATGCTCTGAAGAAGCATGCGGTGATATGAACCAGAGGGGTGGGGGCAACTTTGCCAAAGCCATTGGAGAAATCTGCGGCTGTGACAATGCTACAGGTTCTGATACCCGGGGCTTCTGTGCAGCACCCGCCCATGCCCTTGTGGAGGCAGCAGCTCTTGTGCAGTCAGGGGTTTTTAAAAATGTCGTGGTCTTGGCCGGGGGGAGTTCTGCCAAACTGGCGATGAATTCCCGGGACCATATAAAAAAGGGTATGCCGGTATTGGAGGATATGATCGGTGCTTTTGCGATCCACATCGGGGAAAATGATGGCGTAAACCCGGTGATCCGCACAGATATGATTGGGCGCCATAGAATAGGCTCAGGAGCCTCACCACAGGCTGTTATCCAGGCGATAGTTTACGATCCTCTGGAGCGTATGGGGATGAAGATCACGGAAATCGACCGCTTTTCACCTGAAATGCAGAACCCCGAAATCACAGAACCTGCAGGAGCTGGAGATGTTCCCAATGCAAACTATAAGATGATCGCAGCCCTGGGTGTCAAAAAGGGTTTTTTCAAGAGGGAAGAACTGTTGAAGGCAGTTGATGAGTTTGGCATGCCGGGTTTTGCACCTACTCAGGGGCATATACCTTCAGGTGTGCCTTTTATCGGCTTTGCACGGGATATGATCCTTGCCCAACAGATCAAGAGAGCGATGATCATCGGCAAAGGAAGCCTTTTTTTAGGGAGGCTAACTGATCTTTTTGATGGCATATCCCTGATCATTGAGCAGAACACAGGTAAAAGGGAAACAGAACTGGGCAAGGAAGAGATTCGCCAAATCGTAGCAGAAGCCATGCGTGATTTTGCGAAAACCATTGCGGGTGACAAGTGACCAGAGGTGTTAGCAATGAAGAAGAGTATTCGCCAAAATATAGGTGAAGTTTTTCTAGAGGCAGCAAATGCACTGGAGACAGGGGTTGTGGAGCGCAAAACCAGGGTTGGAGTTACTATCCTGGGCAGTGAACACGGTCCCACAGAACTTCTTGCCGGGGCAGAGCTGGCACAGAGCGGCAGTGCTGATCTGGAAGTGGTTGTTATCGGTAGCGGTGTAGAAACCTCACTGGAAGTTGTTGAAGCTGCAGATGAGAAAGAGGCCCATGTAAAGATGGATCAACTGCTGGAAGAGGGCAGCCTCGATGCTGCTGTGACCATGCACTACAATTTCCCCATCGGGGTTTCTACTGTAGGCAGAGTTGTTACTCCAGCCCGGGGCAAGAAGATGTTTCTGGCAACAACCACAGGCACCTCAGCAACCGGTCGGGTAATAGCCATGTTGAGGAATGCCCTGTTGGGTATTGCTGTAGCCAAGTCCTGCGGTCTACCTGAACCCACTCTCGGCATCTTAAATATCGACGGTTCCAGGCAGGTGGAGCGCTCTTTAAAGGAGCTCTCTAAACAGGGCTATCCCCTTCGCTTCGCAGAGTCGGGGCGCAATGAAGCCGGTGTATTGATGAGGGGGAATGACCTGCTGCAGGGAGTTCCGGATGTGATGGTCACCGACAGTTTAACCGGGAATGTTTTGATGAAGGTTTTTTCCGCTTTTCACAGCGGGGGCAGTTACGAAGCAATGGGTTTTGGTTACGGACCCGGTGTGGGTGATGACTATGACCGCATTATCTGTATTATCTCCCGTGCCTCAGGTGCACCGGTGATCGCCGGTGCAATACGTTATGCGCGGGAGTGCGCCAGAGGTAAACTCCTGGAAAAGGCCAGGCAAGAGTTTGCTGCAGCCAAAAAAGCCGGCTGGGACAAGGTGTTGGAGAGCTTAACACAGGAGTCACTCAAATCCAACGGAGAACCGGAGGGTATTGCACCCCCACCACCAAAACCCGTAAGCGATGAAATCCCCGGCATCGATATACTTCAGCTGGAGGATGCAGTACGGGTCTTATGGAAAAGTGAGATCTACGCCAGCAGCGGCATGGGCTGCACCGGCCCAGTCATCTTAGTTGCCCCCGAAGATAAGCCAAAGTCTCTCCAACTACTCCAGGAAGCAGGATACCTGTGATAATGAGATGTGGGAAGTGGGAGGTTGGAAGTGGGAATAGATGGGATCGGGGGCGGATCTTCTGATCTGTTTAGGGGATCGGAGGGATGGAACTCCTGCTCTCTTTTCGTGATCTTTTCTTTTGGGAAGGGTTTAGGATGAAAAATATAAGGTGCCTGACAAATAATCCTATGGTGATTGACAGGGGGCTTTCCTTTGTGGAGGCTCTGCCGGGTATTTCAGTTGTCGAGCTTTTTATGGCTGTGCAGAAACAAATTTTAAGTGGCTACCGGCTGATCACACACCCATTGACAGGCAGTATGGATCCATACAAAAATCCCTATAAAAGTATTGTGTTAACAGGTGTCCCGGGGAAAGTTGATCCCAGGAGCAGAGAGGTTATGGAGCGGGCTATTGCATTTGCCGAAGGCTTTACCGAAAAACAGATGAAGTTAAACTGGGATAGTTCTACCCTGAGGGATTTCCAGTTGATCGACCTGGATTTTATAAAAGAGTTTTTAAAATAAAATAGGTCAGGGAAACGGATCTCTTGATCTATTCTCATACAACGGGGTAATTCTTCTTCCAACCACCACTATTGTCTCTGTTCCTGTTCTATGTTATAATGGCTTTCAAACAAAAGAGAATGTTTTTGGCTGAGATGGGGATCAGTAAGTCTGTCTTGCCTCACAGAGAGCCGGCGGTTGGTGTAAGTCGGCAGGAGGGCAGTCTGAATCCACCCCGGAGCTTGCTTCGAAAACCTGCAGTTCAGGGTGAAGAAGCACAGATGGTTCTGTTAGAGACTTGTAGAGAAGATGCCGGATATGTTCTGGCATCAATTTGGGTGGCAACGTGGGAATATACTCCCGCCCCAGAAAACTGGGGCGGGAGTTTTACTATTATCTGAGGAGGATCGAAAAATGGAGGAAAAACAGTATTTGCTGCTACCGGGCCCCACACCTGTCCCTTCTGCTGTTTTACGGGGGCTGGCGAAGCCCATGATCAATCACCGGGGACCGGAATTCAAAGAACTTTTCGCCGAACTGACAGAAGGACTGAAAGAGGTTTTTCGCACAGAAAACGATGTAATAATATTTCCCTCCGCAGGTACCGGGGGAATGGAGGCAGCAGTAGCTAACTTCATCTCTCCGGGGGAGAAAGTTTTGGTAGTTTCTATCGGCAATTTTGGAGACCGCTTTGCAGAAATCTGCAGGCGCTTTGGAGTGTCAGTAGATAAAATAGATTTCCCCTGGGGAACGGCCGCAGATCCGGATGTGTTGGCGGACCGTATGAAAAAAGATGTAAACAAAGAGATTAAGGCAGTTTTTGTCACTCATAATGAAACATCAACAGGAGTGACCAATGATCTGCCTAAATTACGAAAGGCTTTAGGGGATCATCCAGCTCTCTTTATTGTTGACTCGGTGAGCGGGCTGGGGGCTATGGAGCTGGAAACCGATGACTGGAATCTGGATGTGGTTGTGGCCGGGTCCCAGAAGAGCTTCATGGTTCCGCCGGGTCTCTCTTTCATTTCTGTAAGTAAGCGGGCTTGGGAGGTGGCTAAAGAGTGCACCAATGCCTGCTACTACTGGGATATTGCAGCAGCACGGAAATACGCAGAGAAGGGCCAGACACCCTATACCCCGGCTCTGCCACAGCTGACGGGTTTGGCCGAATCCTTGAAGATGATCAAGAATGAGGGGCTGCCCAACATCATCACCAGGCACAGGAGGCTTAAGAGTATGGTGCGGTCCGGTGTCCGGGCCATGGGATTAGAACTCCTGGCTGCAGATGAGGTGTCATCAAGTGCAGTGACCGCAGTTATGGCCCCGCCCGGAATCGAAGCTGACACCATCCGTTCTACACTTCGTGAAAAGTTTCATGTGGTTATAGCCGGGGGACAGAAACAGCTGAAAAACAAGATCTTTCGTATCGGCCATCTGGGCTATGTACAGGAACTGGATATCCTTGCTGTCCTGGCTGCCTTGGAAATGTCTCTGGATGTGAATGGCTTTGATGTGAACTTAGGACAGGGTGTCAGAGCTGCCCAGGAGATTGCCATCAAGGCAATGGCCTGAAAGGGGATGAAGAGATGAAAGAAAAACCAAAAATTCTTGTCGGAGACAAAATAGTTGATGAGGCTCTGGAGATGCTCCGGGCCGAGGCTGAGGTGGATGTTAAAAGAGGTATCAAACAGCCTGAATTAGAGGAGATAATTGGTAATTATGATGCCCTGATCGTGCGCAGTGTCCCACTGGTGACTGAAGAAGTCATCAGGAAGGGAAAGAAGCTGAAGGTGGTCGGCCGTGCCGGGAATGGGGTAGATAATATAGATCTGGAGACTGCCACACAACAGGGAGTGGTGGTGGTAAATACCCCTGACAGCAACAGCTTTTCCGCCGGGGAGCAGACCATCGCTTTGATGCTTGCTTCTGCCAGGAACCTTCCCCAGGCGCACAGAACTGTCAAAGAGGGTGGTTGGGGACGGAGCCGTTATATGGGCAACGAACTCTACGGTAAAACAGTGGGGATTGTAGGATTAGGAAGGATCGGCTCCTTTGTGGCTACCCGCCTCAAAGCTTTCCGGATGCGGGTGATCGCCTATGATCCATATATTCCCTTGGAGCGCTTTAAGCGTTTTGGAGTAGAGCGCATAGACACATTAAACGAATTGGTACGCCAGTCCGATATCATTACTGTGCATACCCCGAAAACTGAGGAAACCATTGGCATGATTGGGAAAGAGCAGTTCCAAATCGCTAAACCGGGGGTGCGGGTAGTCAACTGTGCCAGGGGAGGAATTATCGATGAAGGGGCCCTGGTCTGGGCACTTGAAGAGAAGATCGTGGCCAGTGCAGCACTGGATGTTTTCAGCAAGGAGCCCTGTACAGGCAACCCCCTCTTGGAGTTTGATAATGTTGTGGTTACCCCGCATCTGGGTGCTACAACCTATGAGGCCCAGCACCGGGTAGGTACGGATCTTGCACGTTATGTTCTTGCGGCTCTCAAAGGAGAGATTGTTCCCAATACAGTAAATATCCCCTGCCTCTTGGGCGAAGAAATCGATGATATGAGGCCGCTGCTGAAGTTAGCTGAGTACCTGGGGAAACTCTACTATCAGCTGGAAAGGCTGCCTGTAGATAGGGTAGAGCTCTGCTATAGCGGAGAAATTGCCAGAAAAGAAACCGGAATTATCACATTGGCTTTTTTGAAGGGGCTGCTCTCTCCGGTTATGGGGGATCAAGTAAATCTTGTCAATGCCACTTGGCTTGCTGAGAACAGAGGTATTAAGGTCTGTGAGCGACGGGATGAGTCTAAGAGATCTGGCCATGTAAATTTGATTTCCGTTATCTTCACAGGGAACGGGACAAAAGTGGAATTTGCAGGTACTTTGGCTGGGGATCAGACTCCTCGTATTGTCCAGGTGAACCAGTACAGGATTGATGTTATTCCCAGTTCCTATATGCTTTTTGTGGGACACATTGACCGCCCGGGGGTTATTGGACCCTTTGCATCAGCTTTAGGAAAAGCCAACATCAATATTGCTATGATGCAGGCAGCTCGCAAAGTAAAAGGTGAGGAATCACTGATGATTCTTAATGTGGATTCTGTGGTTGATGAGGCTACATTGGCTAAACTGCGTAAACTTGGCGGTATTTCTAATGTAAAGGTTGTAAATATGTAGATTTATTCCGAAAGGGTGAAACACTTGTTAGACCTAAAGTTTATCCGCAGTCATCAGGAAATTGTCAAAGATGCACTTGCCAAACGCAGCAATGATTTCGATCTTGACCAGGTGCTCGTCTGGGATGAGAAGAGACGCGGTATCATTGCTGAAAGTGAGAAACTGAAAAACAGCCGTAATACCCTCTCCCAGGAGGTGGGGCGGCTCAAAGCGGCTAAACAGGATGCCACAGAACTCATGGATGAGGTGCGGGGGATCTCGCGGCAGATCAAGGAGATGGACCAGGAATTGGCGGATCTGGACGAGAAATTGAACCAGGAACTGCTTCTTATTCCTAATATCCCCCATGAAACCGTACCGGTGGGCAATGATGAAGAGGACAATGTGGTCCTGAGGCTGGAAGGAGAACCAACCAAATTCAGTTTTGAACCAAAACCCCACTGGGACATCGGAGAAAATCTGGATATCCTAGATTTTACCCGGGGGGTGAAGATTGCCGGCTCGCGGTTTACTGTGCTAAAAGGATGGGCAGCGAAACTGGAGCGTGCCATCGTCAACTTTATGCTGGATTTGCATACAACAGAGCATGGTTATACAGAGGTGTTTCCTCCTTACCTGGTTAACCGACAGACGATGACTGGTACCGGGCAACTCCCGAAATTCGAAGAAGATCTCTTTTTATGCGAACGGGATGATCTCTTCCTGATCCCTACAGCAGAGGTTCCGGTGACAAACCTTTACAGTTCAGAGATTCTGCCTGGGGAGATTCTGCCCATCTACCATACAGCCTATACGGCCTGTTTCAGGGCTGAGGCCGGTGCCGCAGGGCGGGATACCAGGGGACTGATTCGGCAGCACCAGTTTAACAAGGTTGAACTTGTTAAATTCACTACACCTGAGGAATCTTACCTTGAATTGGAGAAGCTTACTGATAATGCTGAGGAAGTACTGCGCCGTCTGGGACTGCCTTACCGGGTGGTTACTCTCGCTACCGGAGATCTGGGCTTCTCAGCTGCAAAAACCTACGACCTAGAGGTGTGGTTGCCTGCGGCGGGTAGTTACCGGGAGATTTCCTCCTGCAGCAACTTCGAGGACTTCCAGGCAAGGCGTGCAAATATTCGCTACCGTCCGGAACCAGGGGCAAGGCCGCGCTTTGTGCATACCTTAAATGGCTCTGGCCTAGCTGTAGGACGTACACTGGCTGCGGTTTTGGAGAACTACCAGCAGGAGGATGGCTCAGTAGTTGTGCCAGAAGCACTCAGACCCTACATGGGAGTAGATGTGATAAGTTAGTGGTTGGTCGTTTAAAGGGTTAGAACTGTCTCAAAACGGCATGGTTTAGTGATAAAATGCCAGACATAAACAAGACATGGTCAAATTGACAGCGCTCCGAGCTGTATGCTATACTAAAAATCGACATTCAGGTGTTGGTTTGGAGGGGTGTCCGAGTGGTTGAAGGAGGCGGTCTTGAAAACCGTTGAGCTCATGCGGGCTCCGTGGGTTCGAATCCCACCCCCTCCGCCATAGATATTGACGAAAACACATCTATCAGCTATAATAAAAGCTGCTAAAAATATGCGCCCGTAGCTCAATTGGATAGAGCGACAGACTACGGATCTGTAGGTTGGGGGTTCGAATCTTCCCGGGCGCACCATTTTTATATATTTCTATTACAATGGAGAGATGGCCGAGTTGGTTGAAGGCGATCGCCTGCTAAGCGATTAAGCGGGGAAAAACCTGCTTCGTGGGTTCGAATCCCACTCTCTCCGCCAATTTTTTATTGCGCCCGTAGCTCAGGTGGATAGAGCAGCGGTTTCCTAAACCGCGTGTCGGGGGTTCGAGTCCCTCCGGGCGTACCAGTGAGAGCAAGACCTGCAAACTTTGCGGGTTTTTTTTATTCAGGGGTGTATTGTGAGTTGTTAATATTTGGTGGTTAGTTGTTGAAAGTAATAAAAGATGATTCTGCTGATTAACAAAAATGCTGCCGCAGGAATGCGGTTAGATATACCACTAACTGTTAAAGCAATAAAGCAAGCCCGGTGAAATGAGAGGTGGAAGGCGGGAGGTTGGAAGTGGGGTCTTTTTTTATTTGTGGGTGCATAAGATTATTTATTGGGGGTATTTTTAGGGACTCCTGCACTCACTTCGCTTAAGTGTTCGTGTCTTGACAGCGCAGTAAAATGTTGGTAAGATGTAGCTAATGTGTTTCGCGTGGAGCGAATGTCCTAAGTATACGCTCTATTTTTTAATATGGCAGAATGCTAACAGGTGGAGAGAGCGGATGTTGGTCAGAGATCTGGTTCACCGGAGGAGTAATTTATCGGCTACCTGTAATAGCAGCTGCATTCGGCAAACAGTAATGACAGTTTATGAGTAAATCCTTCATTTCTAGTAAAATCCCACATAGATGCCTATCATTATGACAGCAATAGGAGTTGCCGTCCTTTGAAATACGCAGGACACCCAAAAAAGAGGAACTCCTGTAGCAACCTACCACTCTACTTTATCTCTTTCTCCGGGGTAGATGCCCGTAGTTGCCCAAGTTGTGAGGTTTATGAGAATAACGGCAGAATGGACTTGTCAGTGAGATCAGATGTATCAGACACCCATTCATGGTGGATGTCCATGCCGCCAGGGTGAAAACAGAGCCAAAATTATGTAATGTTATGGAACAAGTAGGGAGTAGTTGGTAACTTCCGATCTCTGATATCTGGCTTCCGGCCTCCATTTTCGCCCGTGTTATTCTATGTGGTTTTATGAGTTTACCAGCAGAGGATGCAATTACAGACGAAGTTAGGATGTGAAGTGCTTCGGCACAGATATTTTGTTACATCTTTTTATCTTCAGGTCTTCTGTTAGTTCTATTGGTATCGTTTTTTGATGATTGCGGAAGGAGCGATCTATTTGAATTTTGTTAATGTGAGTACTTATTACCCCAGACAGTGTGGTCTCGCTTCATTTTCCCAGGATCTGAGGGATAGTTTGGTGAAGGCTGGACATAAGGTATGGATTGCAGCTATTTCAGACAAGCCCTATACATATTCTGCTGAGGTTTATTGTGATATACAGCAGGATGCTAAAGAAGATTATGTTGCTGCAGCGCGCCTAATCAACAATTCTCCACACATCCAGATGGTGATCCTTCAGCACGAATACGGGATCTTCGGTGGCCGTGACGGTGAGTTTGTGATTGATTTTGTTACCCATCTAGAAAAACCTTTTCTGCTTGTGACACATACTGTTTTGCCTCGCCCCATGCCTGGCCAGAGGGTCATCCTGCAGATACTAGCGCGGCAGGCGGCTGCTGTAATCAGCATGAGTAGGCGCTCAGCGCATCTGTTAGAAAAAGTATACGGTGTCCCCGAGGAAAAGATAGCCCTTATCCCTCACGGGGTTCCTGCATTTGAGCGCAAAGACAGGGAAGCGTTGAAGATGCTTTACGGGTATACAGGCAGGCAGGTGATCACCACATTTGGTTTGATCGGTCCAAGCAAAGGATTGGAGATCGGCATCGAGGCAGTAAAGAGACTGGTCGATAAGCACCCGGATGTGCTGTATATTATTGCCGGGAAGACACATCCCGTTTTGCTGGAAAAGGAGGGTGAAAGCTACCGGGAAGGACTCATAGAGATGTGTGCTGACATGGGGTTAGACAAGCATGTTCAGTTTGTCAATCATTTCCTAGAGGTAGAGGAGTTGGGGGACTACCTGTATATGACTGATGTCTATCTCAGCCCTTACCCAAATCGTGACCAGGCGGTGAGCGGTACTCTGGCTTATGCGGTTGGCTGCGGGAGGGCCATCGTTTCTACACCATATGAGTATGCACTTGATGTGCTCAAAAAACAAAGAATGGGGCTTGTAGCACCAGAGGCAGCACCAGGGACCTTGAGCAAACTCATGGGTAAGGTGCTTTCCAAGCAGAGTTTAAAGATGTCGCTGGAAAAGAAGGCTTCATCTTACGGTGAAACCATTAGGTGGCCTGGTGTTGCTGTCCGTTATGCGGATCTGGCTAGAGAAGTGGTGAAGCCACCAGTAGCGACCGGTATAATGAAGAAAAAGGCTATTGGCGGCGGTTTAATGGCTACAGCTAAGAAAGAAGGCAGTTGGGGGTAGACAGTTATGGATTATCAATACCTGGAAAAGGTGACTGACAGTACCGGGATTATTCAGTTTGCGGTTTTGGATAAGCCAAACTTAAAGAGCGGCCATACGGTCGATGATAATGCCAGGGCACTCCTTGTTGCCTTGAACAAGGAAGACGAGAGATTGGCTCTTCTGTATGCGCGGTTTTTGAAAGATTCCCAGCGTCACGATGGAAGGTGGCGCAATCTCAAGGTACAGGAACGCTATCTGACAGATCTCGATTCCGGAGACTGCCAGGGGCGGGCGTTTCTTGCCTGCAGCATAGCTGCCTCCTGTGACCTAGGAGAGGTAAATAAGCTGGCCCGGGGGATGCTGGAAAAGGCACTACCTGATATTTCACAGCTGGAGTTCCCGCGATCCCGGGCGTATGCCCTTTTAGGGCTTGTCCGCTGTACAAAGCTTTCGAATTATGAGAGTGGGGCTGCTGTAAAAACCGCTCAGGAGTTTTGTGATGATCTTGTCTACATTTATGACAGATCCAAGGGCCGGGGTTGGTACTGGTTTGAGGATAAGGTTACTTACTGCAATGGTATTATCCCCCAAGCTCTGTTCGCTTACTATTCTTTAAGTGGGAACCGCAGGGTACGCAACATTGCCAGGGATTCTCTGGCTTTCTTGTGCGATAATCTTTTTGATGAGGGCTATTTGAATATTGTAGGAAATAAGGGCTGGTGGCAGAGGGGTAAAAGAATTCCCCGTTATGACCAGCAGCCTGTTGATGCCTGTTCCATGGTGTTGGCCTTGAAAGAAGCCTACTTGGTTACAGGGGAAAATAAATATCTTGAGCTGGCCAGGCTTGCCTGGGAGTGGTACACAGGCAAAAACACCAATCAAGCCTCTCTTTATAACCGGGAAACCGGCGGCTGCTATGATGCTCTTACCCCACAGGGGGTTAACCTTAACCAGGGAGCAGAAGCGCTGCTTTCCTGGTTGTATAGTTCCCAGTTAATGCAAAGTCTGGAAAGTGAAGCAGGAGGGAGTGAGGCAGCTGCAATTCCCACTCGGTGTTAATTACTGGCCTGCAGGCAAGGCTATGTACTGGTGGCAGGATTTCGAGGCTGCTGAGGTAGAGCAGGATTTTTGCAGATTGGCGGATGCTGGGTTTCAGGTTGTTCGGGTTTTTCTTGCTTGGGAGGACTTCCAGCCCACACCCCACAAAATTTCCACCAGGTGTCTGAACCACCTGGTTGCTGTTGCTGAGGTGGCTGCCAACTGTAAGATATTGATTCAGCCTACTTTTTTCTGCGGACATATGAGCGGAGTCAACTGGATGCCGGAGTGGATGCTGGGTGGGCCTGCTCAGGGGCGTTTTCCGGTGATGAGCAGTGGTAAGCTGAGTCATCTAGAGATCCGGAATTATTACAGTGACCGGGAAATCATTAAAGCCCAGAAGCTGCAGTGCCGGGAGGTTGCACAGGTACTCAAGGGTCACCCGGCTCTGTGGGGGTATGACTTGGGCAATGAATCCTCTAATTGTGTTATTCCTCCTAATCGACAGGCAGCCAGGGATTGGTTGGCAGCTGTGGTGGGGGAACTGAAAGGGGTTCACGATGTCCCGGTTACCATCGGCCTTCATGCGGAGGATCTGGAGGAGGACCGCAAGCTGGGGCCGGCTGATGCCGCTCTTTACTGTGATTTTTTGTGTATGCACGGCTATCCTTTCTACCTGGACTGGGTGGACCACCCCCTTGATACAAAGGTGCTCCCTTTTCTGGGGTTGATCACAAACTGGCTGGGGGGTAAAAGGGTTCTTTTTCAGGAATTCGGGGTATCTGATCAGATACTGCAGCAGGAGTTTCCCGGGGAAATAGAAGAAGGGGGTGCACTGTATTATCGCAAAGCCTTGCACCTTTTACGGGAAGCGGGCATGTGGGGTGCCTTTGCCTGGTGTTACAGTGACTACCAACCGCACCTCTTTGGGAAACCTCCTTTAAAGGAAAATCCCCACGAAAGGTACTTTGGTTTATTTAAGGCTGATGGCAGCCACAAAAAAGCAGTGAGTGTTTTTCAGGAATTTGCGAAAGAAATGAAGGATTCAGCGGACTGTGATGTGTGTTGTGATGCATGTGCTGCCGGGGAGGTCTCCTGGCTGAAAGGGGAGGACCCGCAGCGGTTCTATGATAACCCGCTTTCCGAACTAATAAGACTCTATAATGAGTGGTTGGTGGTTGGTTGTTAGTCGTTGGAAAAAGATGATAAGGTGAGGACGGTTTTTGTGCATGCTTCCTTAATATGGTGAATACGGAGACCGCACCAAATTCCGAGAGTAGTATGCAAGGAGGATAGTCCCAGTGTATTTTGCTATGTCTCAAATCAAACTTGATGCATTTACACAGGGATCAGGAGAACCGTTCAAAATGAGATGTGGGAAGCGGGATGTTGGAAGTGGGAATAGATGTCTGAGAGATCAAGAGAACCGTCCCCGTGATCTCTGAATGGAGGAGAGGATTTATGAAGATTGCATTATTATCGCCGATAGCATGGAGAACACCCCCGAGGCATTATGGGCCCTGGGAGAGGGTGGTTTCACTTCTTTGTGAGGGCCTGGTGGAAAGGGGGGTGGATGTCACCCTGTTTGCTACCGGGGACTCCCAGACTGCGGCGAAATTGGAATACATCAGTAAAACCTCCTATGAAGAGGATGACTCACTGGATCCTAAGGTCTGGGAAGCCCTGCACATCGCTCACCTCTTTGAACAGGCTGAAAAATATGATCTGATTCATAATCATTTTGATTTCCTGCCTCTGACGTACAGCAGGTTGGTGAAGACACCGATGGTCACCACCATCCACGGCTTTTCCTCACAGCAGATCCTCCCGGTTTATCAGGAGTACAGTGATCGGAGTTATTATGTCTCCATCAGCAATGCGGATCGCAGCCCGGAACTCCCGTACCTGGCAACTGTTTATCATGGTATCGATCTGGAGTCCTTTGAATTTGCACCGGAAAGAGGGGATTACCTGCTCTATTTTGGGCGCATTCATCCGGATAAGGGCACCTGTGAGGCCATTGAGATTGCCCGCAGGTTTCAGATGAAGCTGATCATCGCCGGAATTATCCAGGATGAGGAGTACTACCGGGAGCAGGTGAGATCTCAGATTGATCAACAGCGGGTCATCTATGCGGGGTATGTGGGGCCGGAGAAGAGAAATCTGATGTTAGGTGGAGCCTATGCTCTTCTACATCCCATTAATTTTGAAGAACCCTTTGGCTTGAGTGTTGTTGAGGCCATGGCCTGTGGTACGCCGGTGGTGGCTTTCAATAAGGGGTCGATGCCTGAGGTGATCAAGGATCAGGAATCAGGCTTCCTGGTCAACAGCATTGATCAGGCAGTGGAAGCACTGAGCAAGATCCCGGAGCTCGACCGCGGAGCCTGCCGGCAGTGGGTAGAGAATCGTTTCAGCAGGGAGCGCATGGTGAACGATTATTTGGATGTCTATAGGATCATCTTGGAAAAGGAAAAACCCAGGTTGCGTTATGCGAACACACCCTGGGGGCGCTGGGAAGTCTTGTTGGATGCTCCGGACCACAAGGTCAAGAGGATCACCGTCAACCCTGATAAGCGCTTAAGCTACCAGAAGCACTTCAAAAGGCGGGAGCACTGGTTTGTGGTATCTGGAGAGGCTTTAGTAACCCTTGATGGGAAAGATATACCTCTCACCACGGGGCAGTCTGTGGATATTCCTCAGGAGGCAGCGCACCGGATGGCTAATCCGGGGAAAACACCGCTGGTCTTCATTGAAACCCAGACAGGGAGTTACTTCGGTGAGGATGATATTGTGCGCTTGGAGGATGACTATGGCCGTTGTTAGTGGTTAGTCGTTAGTCTTTCAAATTCCTTTCTTATTTCTTTTGGTATCAAATCACCCACACGTCCTGTTGCCAGGCACATATAGGTGTCTGCTGCACCATAGTAAACCAGGATCTCATCATCTGCATCGAGGATCTCTTTGTCTTCAGCTGGAACAGCTCCACAGGTGAAGACGACATTGGGGATCCAGGTTTCCCCGGGTATGCCGATTTCATGTTCGGTTTCCGGAGAGAGGATGGGGTTGGGGGAGCGGTAAATGACTCGTTCCGGATTATCCAATGGAACCAGCATCACTCCTAACCTGTAGACCCTTTCTTTATCAACCCCATGATAGATCATTAGCCAGCCGTATTTTGTTTTGATTGGCTGAGAACCCGCACCGATCTTCAGGAAGTCCCACATCTTACCGGGGCGCGGCCCCATGATGATCGAATGGCCCTCTTTAGGAGCAGGAAACTCCAGCTTATCCATATAGGATACCCAGATGCTGGGTTCGATGCGGTGGTAAATGATATATTTGTCATTGATCTTTTCCGGGAAGAGGAAGGCATCCTTATCCCAGATATCCTGGAAGGCAAGCCCTCTGCGCTTCCATCTGTAAAATCTCTTGTTGACGAAGTCATCAATGGAAATAGAGGCTGCAGCGATCTGGGCGATTACCCCGTCATAGGCGGTATAAAGCATGTAGAGCTCATCGCCGATGATCACCACCCGCGGGTCCTCCACTCCCTTTTTTTCCTGTTCTGTCTGTGGTACAAAGATTGGTTCCGGGAGCCGCTCCAGGACACGATAGCCATCTGTGACAGCTAATCCGATGCGGGAAACCTCATCATCCCCGTAAGCCCTGTACAGAAGATAGACTTTATCCTTGATCCGCACTGCTGCAGCATTCAACACATACCTGCTTTCCCAGGGGTTATCTTTGATGGGATTGAGAATAGGGTTGCCCGGATAGCGTACCAATGGCTTTGCCGGCGGATAGTCCTGGGTTTCCTGCACCACTACTGTGACATCCTTGGGTTTGATACCCAGGAGGACATCCAGCAGGTCATCATCGGCTTTTCCGTCTCCGATGGACTGGGCAATTCGCTGCATGATTGCACCGGGGTCAAAGCCCAGTTCGGCATGGATTTCCTCCAGGAAGTCGTGGTTGAACCACCTTTCTTCCACATGGGAAGACATGGGGGTAGGGATTCCTGTTCCACCCTTGTAACTGTAGCTAGCCCAACTCCAGGAGGAGCAGGGAATAAATGTCCCATCCTCAAGAACTTGGCTCACCCCGTAGCCATCACACATGGCTTTCAGCATTTGCGCCTCACCCGCATGTCCGGTCAGTGTCATTTTCTGTGCCAGAATGCGTGCAGTTCTGATTAGTGCACGGTGGTGGTAGTTTTCAAAAATGTTATAAGCGGAAAAGGGAGTCGATTCAAAGCGCCCGATGAGAGAGTTGCGAATTTTTAATCCCAGGTTTCTTCTCTCTCTGGCATAGGTTTTATATAAAAGTGAATAATTCTGGGCGATCATGATCTGCCTGCCGATAAAGAGGAAGAAGCGCAGTTTGGGATATTTGCCTCCTACCCCTTTGCTCAAGGGGCTGATTACCTGTCTCGTCGTCAGCTTGTTTAGATCAGAGATCTTACCCAGTTTGAATGTTCCTCCCATGAAGCTGTCTCCCAAGATGAGGGGTTTGAGCTCTACTTCTTCCATGTCCTCCGGCTTCAGGTTCTCTAATATCCAAAGGAGTGTTCGGTCTGCCCATTTTCTTGTTTCAATCAGGTTGGCAAGGGTAATCGCATCCCGGGGAAGCATTTTGTCCAATAGCTCACGTGGTGTATGGCAGCCCTCCGGGATCATTATATTTAAAGGAGGGAACCTGATTAGGGCTTCCTCGAGAATATCCTCTTTAATGCCGAAAATTTTTGGATAGCCGATTAACTGAAAGATTCCTTGGACAGCTTCCCTGGTGCCTTCCTCTGTATATACATTTCCAGGGGACAGGCGATCCATTGTCTCTTCCAGCTCTTCCATAAACTCTTCTAATCGGGAGGTGATGGCTGCAGAGCTGGAATCTGCAGATATGAGGAGATCATTTTCCAAAAAGTCATGAAATTTTTCGGTGTAGCGTGTCTGGAGTCTGTTAAAGAGATCCGCTGTCCAGATCTCCTGGTCTCCTCGCCATTTAATGTACTTGGGAAGGACTATCGGTTTGCCGGGAATAAACTCCAGGTAGTCGGCAGGGATAAGAGGAGGTTTGTGTTTCCATGATTTTTCTTTCCACTGCCTGATGAAGTTGAGGCTGCCATGCAGGAAGAACCTTCGCTGCTCATCCTTTTTGCTTTCTGCGCGGCTGGAAAGAATAGCAGCCGCGTAAGTGCTTTTTTCGCTGGACAGTTCTTCCTGGAGAGCTTCCAGGTGCTCCAGGAATCCAGCCATTCTTCCGCAGAAAACTGCAGTGAGGGCTTCCAAGACATCTTCTTTTTTTGCGTCCGGGGCAAAACTGTAGTGGGAGAGGAGGCTGTATACGGTGTTCGCCCAGGTTCTCCCATCTAGGTGAAAGTCCCGGGTAGGTGATGTGACAGTGCGCTCCAGTGCTACAAATAATTCTTCTGGGCATGCAGTGGCTAATAGGTCGCGGTACTGGTTGAATCCATTTCTAAAAAAGTGAATCAGTGCTCTGGTATCATAGGTCTGAGCCACAGGAATATCCTGGTGGGGCTCCAATCCGTAGATATCCGGTGAACGCAATACAACCCTCTTTTCTTTCCAGTATTCGTCCTCCCGCCTGATACATTCAAACATATATTCTGCAAAATCCTTAAAAACATAAGATACCTTATCTAGGGACGCATATTCCATCCTGAATCCTAAGGGCACTTCGCATATCTTTCTGTGTTGGATGATCGCTGTTGTGATCAGCCAGGGGTCGATGCCAAAACCCTGGGTCTGATCAACCCAGAACTTGATGGCTGTACAGTACTCTTCCACCATATCGTGGGAAATGGCATAGGTACCGCTGATGGTATCGGAAATCCTGTATCCGAAAAAAGTTTCCAGGAGGGGCCCAAGGAAGAGTTTTCCTAACAGATCCTCGAAGTACTGCCTGCGGAAAGAGGTGAGAACCAGGTCATATCCATATTGGAGCGGTTTCAGCATGCGCTGTATCGATCCCGGCTGCAGCCCTGCCCCCTTGCCGATGATGTCCGCGGCCAAAATAGCCAGATCTGCCTCCAGCATGTTGGCCAGTTCCATGAGTGCGCGGATGCTCATCCCCCTGCCATTGGCTCCTTCAAGCATTAAAAACTCCATGT
>DUMY01000165.1 GCA_012839645.1 Syntrophomonadaceae bacterium | reverse complement strand
TCAAACAGGGGGTACATCATGCGGGAAATCAATATCGACCTCGGTCCATCTATCGGCACCGGAGATATCGAAATAGTCAAAGCTGCAACATCTAAGATGGTACCAGGTGACCATCTGCTGCTCAACCTAGAGGCTGCAGATGCCCATGAAACCGACAGAATCTTGGCAGTACTGGAAAAGGAAGGGTTGGACTACCAGACACACGGCAGTCACAGCGGTCAAAAATTCATAATCATTGCCACACCGCGAAGCAAAAAAGAAGAATTACATTAAACATAGGTACCTATCAGCGTTATTTGTCACCATTAATTACCTTGTTTCCCCAAGTGACAGCCACCTGTAAAATGTTTTTGTTCTTTTAGCTGTTAAGCACCGGTTTCTCTCAGGCGACAGTCACCTTTAATGATTACCAGGTGACTGTCACCGTTTATTTACTGTTTATCCTTTTGGAGGGCATTGTGCCGCTTGAAATATGTAAGCAACTGTTTGAGGGCATAGAATAGGGCAAAGAAGAATAAGGCAGTTAACACAACACAGCCCCCTGCAGCCAATCCGAACTGATAAGAGGCGGTCAACCCCAATAGGGTAGCGATTACCCCAAGCACTAAAGACAAGTAAAATACCTGCTTGAAGCTGCGCCCTATGATGAGTGATGCCAGCACCGGGATCACCATCAGGGCACCGACAAGTAATGTTCCTACCACCCTGAGGCTCACAGCAACCGTAAGAGCCACCAGAAAAATAAAGATACGGTTGAGCCGGTCAACAGGGAGCCCGGAGACCCGGGCAGACTCTTCATCTGAACAGATAAAGTACAGTTCTTTGTACAGCAGCACCAGAAATAACAATACAATTCCTGCAACAATTAGGATCAGCTTGAGATCGCCGCTGTTAACTGTCATCAAACTGCCGAAAAGATAAGAAGTGATATCCAGGGCGCCCCCCTTAGCCAATCCAAAGAAAATAATAGCCAGGGCAAGTCCCCCACTCATCATAAGGGCCAGCAGGGCATCAGCCGAAAGGCTTGTGCGTGTACGAAGGTGGTCCACAGTGAGTGCACCCAGAACAGCAACAACAAGGATCAGCAGCGGGGTAACAGATGAAGCCACACCCATCCAAAGGCCAATAGCAACTCCTGCCAGCGAAATATGGGCAATGGTATCAGCCATAAAAGAATAACGGCGAATTACGAGGAACATACCCAGAGCAGGGCAAAGCATACCGATCACCAAGCCGGCGATCAGGGCGCGAACCATAAAATCATACTGCAGCATTGCCATCAATGATTCCCCTCTTTGCTAATGTAAGCCGGCAACAGCAGGGTGATCAGTCCCATAGATATGGTTGAGGTTGTATGGTGTCAAAATATCATGAGGTGAACCCTGACAGACCAATTTCCTGTTCAAGCAGGCAATTCTATCCACCCATGACCCTATTGCACCAACGTCATGGGAAACCATGATAATAGTAATGTTTTGCTCCTTATTCAGCTGCTGCAGCAGCCGGTAAAAATCATATACATAGCGATCATCAAGACCCACTTGTGGTTCATCAAGTATTAAGATATCGGGGCTGCTTGCCAGAGCCCTGGCAATAAAAGCCCGCTGCTGCTGCCCTCCGGATAATTCCACCAGTGGACAGTGCTGTAGAGAAATAAGCCCTACCATCTCCAATGCTTCTTCAATAGATTTCCAGTCATCCTGCCGCAGCCGGTGTCCTAAACCAACCCTTCCAAAGCGCCCAGTGGCAACCACTTCCTTGACCGTAGCCGGAAATTTGCTGGTAAGGGCTGCTTTTTGTGGAACATAACCAACCCGATACCATTCATTAAATTTATTGACACTAGCCCCATAAAGGAGTACTTGCCCCTGTGTAGGCTGCAATAGTCCAAGCACCAGCTTTACCAAAGTGGATTTGCCTGAACCATTTGGCCCGATGAGAGCCATAAACTCTCCTCTTTCCACCGACAAGTTGATATTCTCCAGGATGACCTTATCGTTATATGCAAAATACATATCCCGTAGCTCAACCACATTCATATTTCTCACCTTCATTTAAGTGCTTTTTTTAGGTTTTCTAGGTTCTGTCGCATCAGATCAAAGTAGTCAAGCCCCTTATTGTTCTCTTCCTCTGTTAAAGCTCCAATGGGATGGAGTACCAGTGTCTTTGCCCCTGTATCTCGGGCGATGGTCTCCGCGACCTTGGGGCTGACCATTGCTTCATAAAATATATACTTGATATTTTGCTTGCGCGTAAAATCAACAATAATGGCCATAGTTGCTGCATCCGGTTCCTGTTCCGGGGTCAAGCCCAAAACAGGAATTTGGCACAACTCGTACCGATGTGCCAGATAACCGAAGGCGGCATGGGAAACCACGAGATCTTGCCTTTGAAATTGAGAAACTGCCGCACTGTACTCCTGGTGGATCTGTTCAAGCTCATCGAGCACTGTCTGAGCATTGTTCCGATAACAATCTGCGTTAGGTGCATCCACTGTGGCTATTTCCTGAGCTATATAAGAAACAATGCTTTTTGCCTGCACAGGGTCCAACCATACATGGGGGTCAACGCCCTCCTGGTCACCATGGTTGTGTTCCCCTGCAGACGTAGATCCCAGGAACTTAGTAACACCAAGACTTTCTTCTTCTACAAAGGTTAGCAGTTCCGTTTTTTCTGTTGCCTTGACGATCTTTATTTTTCTATCTTGCAGCGCAGGAAGAATCTTTTCTACCCAGGGCTCCATACCTGCTCCATGATAAATGAACACCTGGGCATCGTAAATTCTCTTCATATCTGCAGGAGAGGGTTCCCAGTGGTGTGGCTCTCTGCCTGGAGGCAAGAGTTGGGTAACAGAGGCATTATTCCCCACTATCCGCGAGCTAAACTCTGCCAGCGGGTAGATTGTAACAACAATTTTAAGCTTTTCTTCGGATACACCATCCCTGCTCACTTTCTCCTGCTGGCAGCCACTGAAGCTTCCCATAAGCAGCAGCAATACCAGCAGCCAGCATATACGATTTACCGGCTTACTCCATAAGCTTTGACACATTCTAAATTATCACCCCGGTCAATTAATCTTCCCTGCACTTAGGACAATATCCGTATACATTAAAACTGTGGTCTTTAATTTCGAATTCAGGATAGCACTCTCGGGTGCGCTCTAAACAATCTTCAGGGCAATAGGGTATTTTCTTGATATTGCCGCAGCTGAGGCAGACAAGATGGTGATGATGTTCCCCTTTTCTGACTAATTCAAAACGCCGCGAATGATCCCTGAACTGCAGTTCTCTGACAAGCCCTTCCTTGGTAAAAGTGGCCAATGTTCGATAAACCGTATCTAGACTTATACCGGGATAGCGCATTCTTACATGCCGCGTTATTTCATCAGCACTGAGGGGTGGTCCCCCCTCCTGGAACCTCTCTACAAGCACCAGCATGATTTCCTGGCGCTGTGGTGTCAACCTGATTCCTATCTTTTTCAGCTGCTCAAGAAGCTCTTCCAATACCATGGTTATGCCTCCTAGATAGGAATAATTCTTATAACGTGTCCATTATTAATTTATATTATAGAGTAAGATATGTCAACTACCTTGCCATCTCCACAAAATCGATGTCTGAAGTTCGTTGTAACCAATATGCTGCAGGAATATTGTTGTATTTGTTGAAAATTGTTTATATATGTTGGTTTAATTCCAAGATCGCTAAATGTACCCATATTAAAAAGGGGGATCGTAGTCACAACATTTATATAGTTCGGTAATATCTTCTTCAATGGAGGGAATTATTATGAAAAGATTTTTTCGGCTGCTGGCTCTGGTTCTGGCCTTTACACTGCTTTTTGCAACCTGCGCTTACTCTGCTCCAACTTTAAACATGCCGTGGCAGGGAAAGGATTTCAACACAGATTATGAGCCAGATCAGGTTATTGTAAAATTCAAGGATGGCTGCAATAATCAAGAAAAAGAAGCCAATATACATAACTTAGGCCTATCAAAGTTGAAAAACATTGGAGGCACCGGTGCTGAACTGCTGGAGATCACCGAAGGAACAATGAACAAAATCATTACTCACCTCCGCGCATGTAATGATGTGGAGTATGCAGTCCCCAATTACCGTTTTCGACCTGCAGGTAATCCGAATGATACCCTTTATTCCAGACAGTGGGCACTGACAAACACCGGTCAGGAGATAGTAGATTTTTATACGCGTTCCTTAGTTCCAGGAACTGTAGATATTGATATCAACGCGCTTGACGCCTGGAATTCTGTCAGTTCATCTGAGGAGGTGCTGGTAGGGGTTTTAGATACAGGAATCGATATCAGCCACCCGGATCTCCGCGATAAAATCTGGGTAAATCCCGGAGAAATACCAGGAGACGGCATAGACAACGATGATAATGGTTATGTTGATGATATTTACGGCTGGAATTTTGCCGATGATAATAATGAAGTCTTCAACAACATCAATCCCTTTGCCGATGGCCATGGAACCGCTGTGGCAGGTGTTATTGCTGCAAGCACAAACAACAACTTCGGCATCGCCGGTATCGCCCCCAATGCCAAAATCGTCTGCCTCAAATTTATCAACGATGAGGGTGTAGGTTTGCTGAGCGATGCCATGATCGCATTGGACTATGCACGCCAAGAGGGGATACAGGTGATTAACGCCAGCTGGGGCGACTACTTTCCTACACGTGCAGAAGACCCCCAATTTTACAAAACGGAATTAAAACCACTCGCTAAAGCCATTCTTGACTCAAAAGCATTGTTTGTTGCAGCGGCAGGGAATGAGGGGCAGGATCTGGACGCCCTCCCCAAAGCCGTGGGCTACCAGTACTTTCCTGCAGCATTCGACTATCCAAATGTGATCTCAGTAACCGCAGTTGATAACAGGGGTTTATTATGCAATTTTGAGACACACGGCTGGGCATCCAATACCGGGGCTAAAACCGTTGATCTCGCCGCCCCAGGAAGCAATATCCTCTCCACAGTAACTTTAGGGGATTATTTTGGGGCAGCGGTGGAGGCTCAACAAGGCAACTCCCGTACAGCCACCTGGGGCTTTGGGCTGCAGGATATCGCCGGATTTGGCCAGCGAAACTCCCTTGTCAGCCTTGAACTGCAGTTTTTATGGCCACAGTGGAATCCTGTTACAGGTGAAAACGCCCCTAGTGTTCTGCTGGTTGATAACGACAATTCAGAAGCATCTTACCCCGACTGCAACAAGTACTGGACAGAAGTATTTAATGGACTGGGAATCGAATATCAAACATACTTTGTCCCCACTGATGATGGCCTCAACGGTGACGGGCCAGCATTGGACAAGATGCGGAACTATGATCTGGTTGTCTGGCAAACCGGCCGCAGTGGAGATAAGAATCCTCCACTCACTGCAAAAGACATCAGCAACCTCACGGCCTACATTGAGCAGGGAGGGAATCTCCTTCTCTCCGGAGAGAACGCCATATCCGGCAATGAAGGCTGGGCAGCTGAGGTGCTGCAAGCCCTAAAAGT
>DUMY01000259.1 GCA_012839645.1 Syntrophomonadaceae bacterium | reverse complement strand
GAGGAGAAGTTTTGCAATAGCAACACCAGCAGCGCCAGCACCACTAAATGCAACTGTGCAGTCTTCGATTTTTTTCTCAGCAAGCTTAACAGCGGTACAGCAATCGTAACTGCAGCTGCTGTTATTAACGCTGTTAAGCTTGCTGAGAAAAAAATCGAAGACTGCACAGTTGCATTTAGTGGTGCTGGCGCTGCTGGTGTTGCTATTGCAAAACTTCTCCTCGCTCTTGGCGCAAAAGATGTTATTCTTTGTGGTTCTAAGGGAATTATCTGTGAAGGTGACCCAACACTTGATGACGCTAAGAAAGAGCTTGCTGCTTTCTCTAACCGTTCTTTCAAAAAGGGTACTCTTGCTGACGCAATGGAAGGCGCCGACATTTTTGTTGGTGTTTCTGTTCCAGGAATCGTTACAGAAGAAATGGTTAAATCAATGGCTCCTAACGCTATTGTTCTTCCAATGTCTAACCCTGTTCCTGAAATTATGCCTGACCTTGCTCTTAGCGCAGGTGCAAAGGTTGTTGGAACTGGTAGAAGTGACTTCCCTAACCAAATCAACAATGTTTTGGCTTTCCCAGGACTTTTCAGAGGTGCTCTTGATGTTCGCGCAAGCGATATCAACGAAGAGATGAAGCTTGCTGCTGCACAAGCAATCGCAAGCCTTGTTGCTGACGAAGAGCTTTCTGCTGAGTACATTATCCCAAAAGCATTTGATGAAAGAGTTGGACCAACAGTTGCTAAAGCTGTTGCACAAGCTGCTAAGGATAGTGGAGTTGCACGCATCTAATTTTATAAGAACTATTATTTGATTTTTCTTATATTTAATACTCGCTTTAGAAAAAACCACGGTAAAGTGGTTTTTTCTTTTTTATTATCTAAATGCCGTAATTGTCAATAAACTTGCTAAAATATTTTTTATATAACAAAATTAACTTTACTTGCCATTTTTAATATAAGAGATTTTATATTAAAAAGATAAAAGCATTGCAAAAACTTGGAACAAAAGCTTAGAATAAATTGTTCTGTAACATAAGTGTCGAGGTAATCGGATATAGCTTTTTTTGAAATACTAAAATCCGTTTTTATAAAAAGAGTTAAAATTCAATAAATATAATCTTTAATAAACATAATCATAGAAAGTTGAAATATAAAGATTCTCGTGCATAGAAATAAAAAACAGAGAAAATTTTGAAAAAACAATAAATCTATTTCGCTAATTCATTAGTGAGCATTTTTTTGACCATCGAACCATTCGGCACAATCCCACGCACCAAATCCCTACCACACATCAATCGCATACCGCACAACGCAACCCCCTGTAACAATCTAACTCACTCACCAATCCCCGACTACTACTCACAACCACAACTTCACAACAAAACAAAAAAGGCGCTGAATCTATCAGCACCTTTTTCTTTTATTAAATTATTTTTCTAAACCTATTCTAGTAATTGCAGAAAACTTGCACTTATCAAAACACATTCCGCATTCCACACACGATTCTTCATCAATTATATGTACTTCTTTTAACTTGCCTGAAATAGCACCTACAGGGCATACTCTGGTACAAACAGTGCACCCCTTACAGTTTTCATCGATAATTGTGTAGGGTACATATTGAAGCTCTACAGCCTTTGAGACACCATTTTCTTCATAAGAAAACATTGTTATAGCCTCTACCGGACAAGCCTTTGCACAAATTGAACAACCAATACAACCATCATCATCTGCAAGTCGAGGATAAATAGAAAGGCACATATTTCTGCGTCTTTTTACATCCATCTTGATAACACTTACAGGACATTTATTTGCACACGCCCCACAACAGGAGCATATTTCAAGGTCTATTGACGGTCTTTTTTTAGACATAATAACTCCTCCTATTGTGTTGATTTTATTTCTAAATTAAAACTGCTATGTGTTTTTGCAAACTGCTCAATTGGACCCTCAAGAAGTCTGTAGAGGTCTAGCTCGTCAATGGTTTCTCTTTTTGGAATTCCTGTTTCCCTATCCCAACCATAGACTTCCCAAGTTTGTTTCATCATTTCATCAATTTTTACAGTTTTATCTTTGAGCTTGCCAACCTTGAGTGGAGGCTCACCAACCATTCTGCCGTGCGGTCTGGACTCCCAGGGG
>DUMY01000270.1 GCA_012839645.1 Syntrophomonadaceae bacterium | reverse complement strand
TTCAACAATTACAAGGGCGACATGATGGCACAGGGCGCAGATGTGGCAGCAGTGCTTCAGAATATCTATGCTTACTTTGGCAGCTAATTCTCCCACCATTCTTCATTCAGGATATGATTACCGGAAATTCGGTTGATAATATCCTGGGGCACTTCTAATTGTTTCAGTATGTCTCTTTCTGCTGCTAATGCCTGTGCTTCAATCTCACGCTGATCGGCTAACTGTAAATGTTTAAACTGTATCCGGTGGGCTGTTTCATGGGCAAGCGCAGAGTATATGGCGTATTTCCCAATTCTTCTAGTGGGGTCATTTTTGTGTTGCAGGTGTCCTGAATATAGTTTGGGGTTAAAGTAGATTGTTGGGCTTTGAGAATTAGTCCAGGAAAAAAACTTATCGTTAGGTGGGTTGTCGCTCGTTTCTATTTTCGTAACAAACTTGCAGAGAAAGTAATGGTGGATTGGCGCTTTCTCCTTAATCACAGCGATGGCTTCTTTAACTTCCTGCTGAAACTCAGGCGGACCGGTTATTTCTGGTTCGCCTAGTGATTTTTCCTGCACTTGTTTTGTTGCAGTTGCAGGAGATGCCTGGCTTTTAGGAACCAGGTCGTAGTTAATGAGGATAAACCCCAGCGCAATAACCAGGAAAAGAAAGGCGGCATTATCAATAATCTTTTTCAGTCTTTTCTTTTCCACGATGATCACCTCCGTACTTAACAATATATGACGAAAGGGGGGAAATAATCAAGTGGCATTTTTTGAAGGGTTCCAATCCTTAATCAAAAAGAAGAAACCGAAAAAGAAAGCCTCTCCTACTCTTACTACGCAGTCACAAAATATCAATATGGAGCGCAGACTAAAAGCTGCAGGGGCAAAGGTGCCGAAACCCAAGAAGAAAGGCAACTGGTTTACCCGATTGATGAAGGCACTGGACCACCCTGCAAATATAGTCAGAACTGGCGTAACCGCTTATTACCGGACTGGCAGCAAACAGAAGGCAATAACGGCGGCCAAAGCAGCAAGGGATAAAGGTGTTTATACTCCTGGCACCAAACTGCTTGAAACTATGGCTAAAAGGGGTGCTCCTTTAGCTAAGTGGGCAACTAAGACGCCGATCAGGAAAGCGGTGTCTGGGTTTGCAACTGATGTTCTGCTGGATCCACTCACATATACAACTGTTGGTACCAGGCGGGTCGCAATGGGCGTTCCAGAGTTAACAAATCTAGTGCGCAAAGAGATGGCTAAGGAAACCGGTAAAAAGCTGTCCAGGAAAAGTGCAGAGAGGCTTGCTCAAAATGCGCTCAAGGGGCAGATCCCTACTGGCAGAATGGGGACTGCAATAGAGCGGGCAATGGGCAGGAAGGCAGAGACCAGGGGTGCCGCTACCGGCTACGGCAAGCTGACTGCTACGGAACAAAAAATCAAACTAGGGAAACAGGCTGCTGGCAAGAGACAGAGTATGGCCGAGCTTGCGAAAAAGGCTGAAGAATTGAAGCAGGGGAAACTCCCGAAGTCCGGCGCATTACCGCCTGGGAAAATAACTGATGCTGAAATAAGGGCTCAGATAGCACGCAAGGAAGCGAAGGCAGCGCAATTAAGACAACAATCAAAGAAGTTGAAGAAGGGTGATCTCCCGAAGGCTGGTGCCTTACCAGGAAGGGTTAGGACGGATTATGTTGCTGGCTACAAGGCATTTGCCAGATCAGAACCCCGAACTGTTCAATGGGCTGGTCGTGAGATGGATGCCAAAGATCTGCTGAAGTATCAAAAAAACCTGGAGAAACAGGCCAGGCGTATCAGCAGGGGTACCCTTCAGTCTGTGCGGCACGCATACAAAGCAGCCAAAGAAACAGACATCTATCACATGATCCGGCAGCGTGGCGGTATATCTCCCAGCAAGAGTGGCATGTACGCAGGTGAATATCGGGACACGATACCGATAGCATTAAGACGCAAAGCTGGACTACCTATAGATCAGATGGCTGACGAACTGGGAATGTCTGTTCGGGAGATGCTGGACAGGCTGCGGAATAGGGTTGTTCCTACCAGCGATGATATTCGCAGGGAAGCGCAGCAGGTAGCATACAGCAATCCCGAATTCAAAAGGATTATGCAGGAAATTGGGAAGATAGATGATCATATCAGCCATTTAGAACAAGCAGGACGTAAGACTACAAGCGGGGTTGAGCCGTTTGTTGGCAAGGTTGGGGAGCCGAAATATCCCAAGTCAACGGGTGTTGAAGCCCGCAAAATGGGCAGGGAAATAGCAAAACCCCTGGACGAACAGTCTAAAATGCTGTCTGCTGAAGCCCGGCAATTGACAAAACAGATGGCACCTGGTGAAGTTACCAACATTGAGGCACGGAAACTGGGGAGACAACTTGCTAAACCATATGAGCAGGAAGCTAAGGGGTTTGCTAGGGCAGCCGTTGAGTTGGAGAAACAGGCAGAAAAGATTAAACCAAAACAGGGATTCGCTGCTGTTACAGAGGCTGCTGGAAAGCCCGGGAGAGATGTTACTGCCATAAGGTTCATGGGACAGGATATGATTGACATAACTCCTATTGCTAAACCTGTCAGGACCGCCTTAGGTGCTGTGATTGAAGCTAGTCCAACCTTAACCAAACTAACGGATAGGTTGGGCAGAACATTTGTTTTCAATTACACACCCAAGGGTATCAGGGGGCTGGAACGTGAACTTGTGACAGGAGCAAAAGAGCGGGTTGTGCAGACTATGCGGGAGGTTCCTTATGCCAGGGGGAAAGCGCTGAAAGAGACACTTGAAAAATGGAAGGGTGTCGGGAAAGAAGCCGCAGAGGAAGCACCAGGGATCATTGAGAAAACCTCGGGATTTGCTTCTGTTGCTGGCAGACAGGCAGCAGAGAAAGCAGCTAAGTTGTTTGATTATGACGTTCAGCGGTTTGCCAAAGAGGGGATTCCCCTTGATGTAGTGGATAACTATGTCCAGCATATATACAAAGACCCGCCAGAAAAGGTACGACAAATATTAGCGGCATGGCGGCAGAAAAGCCAGGTTACAGGAGCCAGACCCAGCTTTACCAAGCAGAGAAGCATACCCACTCTAGCACAAGCTGAAGCAATGGGGCTTCATCCTATTAAAGATGTCCGGCAGTTGACTATGGTTCACCGGGCATTGACAGAGCAAGCAGTAACTATCAATCGAATGGGTAAAGACCTGATCC
>DUMY01000015.1 GCA_012839645.1 Syntrophomonadaceae bacterium | reverse complement strand
CTTTGTGGTCATTATTTCATGGAACTTCTATACAGGGGAAAGCTCTGCCATCACCGCCCGCAATGCTCTTCAAAAAGGGGAGACCCAGGCAGCTTTAATAAACTACGAAAAGGCAGTGCAAAAAAACCCCCTCAATGCCTCATACTGCAAGGAACTGGGGAAGTTGTATTTGGAAAATGGAACACAGGGTACAAGTAGAGCAAAGGGAACAACAGATGCAGCGGATGCCAATGGAGCCCCGAATGCAAAGAACACACAGAACGCAAACGCAGCAAACGCCCCAAAAGATGCAGAAGCCCTAAAACTGGCATCAAACCACTTCCGAAAAGGGGTGCACCTGGCAAGGGGCAGTGGGGAGCTGAGGGTGCTTTACGCCGGCACCCTTTTTCAGAGGGGACAGCCCGCAGAGGGGGTGCGGCATCTGGAAACAGCTGTATTGTTAAGGCCCTTGGAACAGGAATTCTACGAAGACCTGGCATTAGGATATGTGGCCGCCGGGCGCCTGCTGCTGGAAAAACCCACCCAAAAGGAGAGAGGGCGCACCTACCTGCGGAGAGCAATAGGCATCCCACAGCTGCTGGAAAAGCACAGTGCTCAGATCAATAAAAGGCACCTCCGCTATTGGAGCGGGGCGCCTTACCTGGGTATCACACCGAGAATTCAGCTCTACTGCGGGCAAGCAGCAGTCCTCCTGGGAGACCGAAAGGCTGCCCTCCATTACCTGGAACAGGCAGCCCTGGATGTGTCACTAAACGCCGAGGCTGAGTTGTGGCAGGATCTCATTCCTCCTCCGGAAAACACAAGTCCCTCCGGGGACATTTCTTACAGCAGTAGCTCTCAGGATTCTCCTTGACCTCACAGCCGGTCCTGTCAGCCAGGTATCCGATCAGCCTGGCTCCTTCCCTTTCCACCAGCTCAGCTGCCACCATCACCTCTCTCATGTTGGACCAGCGGTGTGGAACGGTCAAAGTGGTGTCATTTACAAAAACGATGCGTGTTCCGCCCCGTTTTGATCGGGTGTCCTCAGGGAGGTACTCCCGGATCTTGTCCTTCACCAGATAGGCCCTGGTACCGTCATCCTTTACCCGGGCTGTCCGGGCACGCACAGGTACCATCACCAAGCCAGGGCGCAGGGCGATGGGGACCGCATATCTCCGCCCACAGACCCGGGAAAAGGCACGCTGTGCCAGCCGCAGTTCGATCAAAAAGGTGCGTGTCAGCCGTGCCAGCAGGGTTTTCGTCTTCACTTCACAGAATAGAGTAGGAGTTTTTTCTAGGAGGATGCTGGTACCGTTAACCCCGTTCCTGGTATAAACCGGGACGAGCCCCATCAGCTGCGGCCATAGCTCAGAAAATTCAACTCTTGCCAATGGTTTCCACCCCCTCATGCTCATTATTCTACTCGAACAGACGTTCCTTTGTCAAGGGGAGGAATCCAGGGTTCCCTCAACGATAATCACAGGAAACCCGGCACCCTTTAGCTTATTTGCCATGTTTTCCGCATTTTTACGAATTTTATAGGCTCCTACCTGAACCCGGTAGATTTTTTCCCCACCTGCCGGAACAGCTGCACGAAGTGAAGAGATGGAAAGACAGCGCCCCGGGCAGGCGGTAGCTGCCCCAGGCACCTCCTTGTGCCCCAAAACCTTTGCCAAAGGGATGCGAAAACGCCCCATCAGATCCCGAACCAGCTGCAGCAGAGCTTTTTCCTGGGCAGGCAGGGGTGGGTGGTTCTCCAGGTTTCCCAGCACAGCGACCCCGATCCCCTTTTGGTTCATTCCCGAAGCAATGCAGTGTGCTCCCGCCAGATTTAGGCTTCTGCCAGGCACCACCCGGCCGTCCCGTTCGATGACATAGTGGTAGCCGATATCCCGCCACCCCAGAGAAAGGTGGTAGCGGCGCACCTGCGCGGTGTCCTTTTCCTCAGCACCGGTATGGTGGATGATGATGTATGTCCATTTTCCACCAGACATAAAGCTCCCTCCTTTAATGTGAAACCTCTACTTCCTGCTCCCCGGGCTTAACGCTCAATTCCGGTGGGCGCAGGAAAACCGACAAGACCTGTTCCAAACGAGTGATGGCAACGGTCAGAGAGTCCAGCTTGCGCTCTACCCTCACCAACAGATAGACAGCCACAAGCATGGGAAAGCCGTAGTTGCCAACCTGTAACCAAATCTCCTCCATTCCTATCCCTCCTTGAAATTGTTTTAATAAAAGCCCTGCCTGCCATTACAGCAGGCAGGGAAACCCAGGCTAATAGCCCTTTAAGCTGAGATGATCTCTTCGATATCCTTGGTCACCACCCGGGCGCTGTGGATAGCAGCGGCATCTCCGGTTGAGGAAGAGAAGATGTTCTTTTCGATAATGGTGTTCATGGCTCCTTCCACTTCCACTGCTGTGATGTCCTGGCGTGGATCAGGCAGGGAAATTTTGAGCCTGCCCCCCAGCTCAGTGATAAATGTCATCTCCAGAGTGCTGGACACTGGTGTTCACCCCCTTTCCCGTTGATTGGCTGTGCCTTACTCAGCTTCCAGATCCACCTCGTTTACCCGGCGGATGGAATCCACTGGATGCATCTGCAGCCCAGCCAGGGCGAACCCCACATCATAGATGTTTTCATCCAGAGCAGTTGTCTTGACAGAGCGGTAAGTCTTGGTGCGGATAATAGGGTTCCCTTTGTCATCGCTTCCGGTGTTCATCTTCATCTGCAGGCTGCTGAGCATCAGAGTTGCTGTAACAGGCATGTGATCACCTCCTTCCCCTCTCACTTCCCAGGGTTGTCCCCCTGAGTTGACTCCATTTTAGAGGAACAAGAGTTCGACAGCAAAGCCCGCATATCCAAAAAGCGACAGAAAAAAGGGGGCGCATTTCAGAAATGCGAAGGGGAAAGAAAAAGGGTTGTTTACAGCATTGATGGAAGGTAATGGGTAGGAGATACCCAGTTCCGCAGAGAATAAAAAAGAGAGCGAATATCGAAAATGCGCCTTATTTTAGGCAGGATTTCAGGGCGCATTTCGAAAATACCAATGGTTTGAAGGGTATTTAACGCAATTAGACACAATTAGACATAATTTTTATGGTAATAAAAGAGGATTCATCCATTAAGTGTCGAAATTAGAATAAACGTCCCAATATTAAAGGGGATATAGTCCCATTTTGATAATAGTTTTTGTAATTAAATGAGCTCGATCTACCTATTCTGTGTATACCCACAAAAAACAATTAGATTTCCCTGCACACCGGTATTTCAGCAGGATGTATTATGCTGAATATGAACGCGTGGACAACCCATACCCATGGAGGGAATTAAATATAAAGAAAGAGGTCATCCAGTTGCAGTATAAAAAAGAAGGAAGCCTGGCACTCTTGCCGGATCCCCAAACAAAGATCATTGCTGCCATCCCTGCCTATAATGAGGCGAGGCATATAGAGGAGATTGTCTCTAAGACGCTGCGCTATGTTGGCCAGGTGATTGTGGTGGATGATGGGTCGGAGGATGGGACTGGGGGGAGGGCTGAAAGGGCAGGAGCCATAGTGATCAGACATGACATAAACATGGGTAAAGGTGTCGGCATCAACACTGCCTTTAAAACAGCCAGAGAGATCGGTTGTATGGCGATGGTGCTTCTAGACGCTGATGGCCAGCACCGTCCGGAAGAGATCCCGCAGCTTTTGGATCCGGTTTTGAATAACCGGGCTGATATGGTGGTGGGGTCACGTTTTTTGGTGAAGAATGATATACCGAAATATCGGATGCTGGGGCAGACGGTACTTAATATTACTACTAATTTGGGCTCCGGTATTAGACTGACTGATACCCAAAGTGGGTTTAGGGCCTTCTCTCGGAAAGCCATAGAGAGAATGAATTTCAAGGAAACAGGTTTCGCCGTAGAATCGGAGATGCAGTTTAGGGCGAATAGGTACGGCCTCAAGGTTACCGAAGTGCCGATCAATACGAATT
>DUMY01000164.1 GCA_012839645.1 Syntrophomonadaceae bacterium | reverse complement strand
ATACTGCTAAATGGTAAAGAAATAAATAAGTATAAATACCATGAATTGTTTACAGAAAATTTATGCATGTTACCTCAAAACCCCAAGGCCTTGTTTACAGAACCAAGTGCAATAGAGGACCTATTGGATATGCTTGATGATAATAAGTATACAGAGGATGAAAGGCTTCAGAAGGCCGAAGACATGTTAGAGATTTTGGGGCTGTCTCACCTGGCCGAAATGCACCCTTATGATCTAAGCGGGGGAGAGCAGCAGAGACTTGCTTTAGGGAAAGTGCTTCTGTTAAACCCTAAAATATTATTGCTGGATGAGCCTACTAAAGGATTAGATCCTTTTTATAAGCGTATTTTAGCCGGAATATTTAAAAAGCTGCAGAAAGAAGATGTTACTGTAGTTATGGTCACTCATGATGTAGAATTCTGTGCTGAATATTTTGATATATGTGCTTTTTTATTTGATGGAACTGTGATTTCACAGGATACGCCCCGGGGGTTATATAGTGGCAATAGTTTTTATACTACAGCTTCCAACCGTATGTCCAAACATCTATTTGAAAACGCAATAACCTGTGAGGATGTGATCCATCTATGCGAGCAAAATATGATCCAAAACGTCATGAGTTAGCACTTAGAAAAAGAACAATTGTATCTGCTTTAATTATTTTCATTCTTATTCCGGTCACCATATTTATCGGGATTAAATATTTGGAAGATCAAAGATATATGCTGATCGGGCTGCTTATTTTATTTTATACTATGCTGCCGTTTTTCATGATATTTGAAAAAAGGCGTGTGAGGACCAGGGAAATAGTAATGGTGGCCGTTATGTCTGCATTAACTGCTTTTGGTAATTTGATGTGCTTCATGATCACTCCATTCCAGCCGGGGACTGCAATGGTGATTTTGTCGGGAATATCCTTTGGGCCAGAGGCTGGTTTTCTAGTGGGTGCTATTGCCAGGTTTGTGGTTAACTTTTTTGCCGGACATGGCCCCTGGACACCATGGCAGATGTTTTGCTGGGGAATATTAGGGTTTTTATCAGGATTGATCTTCAACAAGGCTAATGTGGATAAAGTAAAATCGAGAAGTTTTCAAATAATAGTTGGTCCGGTGTTGAGCATTATCGTATCTATACTAATAGGTTATGTCATCTATATTTATACTAAATCAGCTGGAACTTTTTTTGGGTGGTGGCTTTATGCCTTTGGAGCAATAGGTCTTCTCATTGGACTTCTTATACAGAGGAAGAGGCTGCCTATAGATGATCTTACTCTAGCTATTTTTGGCTTTTTAGCAACGTTCATCATCTATGGGGGGATAATGAATATAGCTGCTATGGTGATGGCTAGTGCAATACCATCTTCAAACATAACTATTAGTCTCAAATCTCTGGCTATTCTCTATATATCAGGAGTGCCCTATGATTCGGTTCATGGACTGGGTACTGCCTTTTTCTTGTTTGTATTTGGTGAAATGATGGTAAAGAAAATGGAACGAGTTAAAATAAAATACAGATTATATGTTTAGTCCCTTTCAGTCCATAAGTTTTATAGGCAAAGAGGTATACACTATTTGCGCGGCGAAGCCCAAATAGGATTGTCGTTTAATCAACCTGGCAGTTCCCTTTGAAATCTTCGTTCCTGAAATAGGCGGGGAGAGAAGTCAATCTGGTATAATATTTATCAAAAGAGCTTGCAATATTCCGGGCATAAGCCCAAAATAGTAATAGGGGTAAAATCAATAAGAGGGAAGGGAATTGCATAATGTATGGACCCAAGGTCTTAGAACATTTCCAAAACCCGCGCTGCACAGGGAGTATACCTGATGCAGATGGGGTTGCCACCATAGCAGAGGGCTGTGGGGATGTTTTTCGGTTTTATGTCAAAATACGGGATAATCGTCTGGTACAAGTGCGTTATGAGGTTAAAGGGTGTCCGGTGGCTATTGCCTGCTGCAGTATGACAGCTACACTGGCGGAGGGAAGGACTCTTCTAGACGCCATGGACATCACAAATGAGGTTGTGGAAAAAGCACTGGGTGGACTGCCTCCGGAGAAAAGGCACTGTTCCAACCTGGCTGCTGATGCCCTTTATGAAGCGATGCAGGATTATCTGTATAGACGGGCTCTTGAAGGAAAGGTTG
Organism: Syntrophomonadaceae bacterium; assembly: GCA_012839645.1. GTDB lineage: Bacteria > Bacillota > DSM-12270 > Thermacetogeniales > Thermacetogeniaceae > Syntrophaceticus. Next base: position 3,303 of record DUMY01000164.1, on the reverse strand, counting down.
CGCCTGCAAGATGCTCCGGGGATTCCTGGCGGACTATGTATCTGCCGCGGGAAGTTCCTGGCAGTAAGAGGGGTCGATGATGATCTACCTCGACTATGAGGGAAAAACAAGCCTCCTGATCAGAGGTTAATTTTCAGCTTCCGCATCTTGCGGTATATGGTAGGACGGGAAACATCCAGGTCCCTTGCTGTTTGGCTGATATTGCCTTTGTTTTTCAGTAAGGTGGATAAGATCTCCTGGCGTTCTTTCTCTGCCAGTATTTCTTTGATCTTCTTTGTATCGCTGCCGGCTGTTGGCAGCTGTTTTTTTTCTTCTGGATAGAGGCTGGTAGGTGGAGAAATGATTTCTTTTGGGACCTGTTCTGGACCGATTACCCCTTCTGTTGCCAGATTGATCATTCTCTCGACGACATTTTGAAGTTCTCGAATATTGCCTGGCCAGTGATACTGCTGAAGGTAAGTGATCACTGCCGGATCAACGGAGTTGACCTTAATCCCCAACTTATGACTGGTTTCCTTCAGGAAGTGGTCAAAGATCAGAGGGATATCCTCCTGACGTTCCCTGAGCGGTGGGAGTTTAACAGAGATAACATTGAGCCTATAGTAGAGGTCCTGGCGAAAATTACCCCGGGCTATTTCGGACTGCAGGTCATGATTGGAGGCGCAGATGATGCGCACATCCACAAAAATCACTTTTCTTCCTCCGATGCGGGTGATTTTTTTATCCTGAAGCACCCGCAGTAGAGCTATCTGCTGCTCCAGGGGCATGTCCCCGATTTCGTCAAGGAACAGGGTACCACCAGATGCCAGTTCAAACTTCCCTGTCCGTCCCCCTCGCTTGGCACCGGTAAATGCTCCTTCTTCATAACCAAAGAGCTCACTGGCGATCAGGTCCCTAGGGATTGCCCCACAGTTGACAGCAACGAAGGGACCATCGCGGCGAGGGCTTTTATTGTGTATAGCCTGGGCGAAGACCTCTTTACCTGTGCCGCTTTCTCCGGAGAGCAGCACACTGCTGTTACTTTCTGCGGCACGGGAAGCGATGCGTACTGCTTCCCGGATATGAGGGCTGTTGCCCAGAATATCTTCGAAGCGGAAGGTGGCATGAGCGCCGCTGAAGCGGTTAACCAGCTTCTTGATCCTGTTGATGGGCTTAAGGAAAATGACACCTCCGGTGATCTCTCCCAGTTCATCTTTGATAGGTTTACCTGAGGAAAGATAGCGTTCTGTGCGAGAACCTGCAGTAACCGTAACCTCTGTATCGAAGTAGGGTTCTCCCTGGTGAAGCATCTGGTCGATTACCGGTGCCTTGTCGATCAAGGTATCGATTACACTTCCGCGTATTTCCTGGTCCGTGGTTTTAATGAACCTTTCTGCTACTGGGTTGATCTGCTTTATGTTACCCTTTCTATTGACGACTATTACTCCGTCAGACACTGTGAGGAAAATATTCTTAAGATGGTTGTTGAGCAAGACGAGGTCGCGGTTTTGTTTATTGACTCTCATTTCATACTCGATGGCTTCAACAGCGGCTACAACCATGCCTAGGGTATGCAGATGGGTTCTCGATGATGGGCCTGACATCTGCAGGGCGCCGATCACAGTATTGTTGTCATAAATGGGTGCAGCTGAGCAAGTCCAGGATTGGGTTTGCTGGCAGTAGTGCTCATATCCAGAAACCTGAACAGGTTTTTTAATGGCTAGAGCGGTGCCTAATCCATTTGTACCGACCACTTCTTCAGCCCAACTGGCCCCCTTGATCAAATTTAATTTCACACCGTTGGCCAGTGTATCGTTGTCTCCCAATATTTCCATGATAAAGCCTCTTTCATCAGAGAGGATGACAACGAAACCAGAACCCGCAACAAACTGGTAAAGGTTGTCCATAAATGTCCTGGCAGTGTCGATCAGGTCGCTGCGTTTCTCAAGCAGTTCTTCGAGGGCATAATTACTCAGCAAATGACTACTGACGCCATGAGAGGGATCAACCCCGGCGTGATAGGAGCGCAGCCAGGAATCCGCGATCTCAGATCGTACAATTGTATTGTCAATGGTGCCGGTTTGAATAAACTTCAACCATGCTGCTGCTATACCAGTATTATCCTGTTGATTAGCTGCTTGCATTTTTTGTCTCCTTTTTGCAAAGGTAGTGATATCAATCTAATGATCGAGAGTGAAACCTCCTTAGGGTTTGGGGCATTTCAGAACCGGTATGGTAGACCCCATAAGCTTCCACTCCGATAGCTTCACGGAATAAGGCAATCAAATGTCTTGTTGCTAGTTTGTAAACAAAAAAACTGGCGTGGAGAGCACGCCAGCGAAAAAGGCCAGAATACTCTCCTTTCCATTACGGGAGGCCTGAGGGTTTCCTCTTCAGACCCTATCGGCCTGGTATCCATACCCTAGGGGGTTTCAGGCTGCCAGGCTTCGGAGATTTATTAACTGTATTGGTTAGTGTAAAGAAAGTTTGGACTCTATTGGAAAAGTAATTGAGAAAACTAGTATGGTGATTAGTGGGAAGTTGTTAACATCAGTTGTTGTTTGTGTTCTCTTCTTTTTCTTCTTTTTCGACACTATATAATAATATTCCTGCTTTATTCTGGTATAACCTTTTTCAGTAAACTGTAACAAAGTGTAATAATGGCTTTACACCTATGATAATTAATTTTACAACTTAGTGAACAGTTATATCCTGGCGGGAGCCGGGGTTTTGCGTTAAAGGCAGGGGTTTATCGCCTATAGCGGACCTTCCGGCAGGACTGGCATGAATATTGCGATTTATATTATCGTAGAAAAACATTGAAAGAAATATCTCCGAACTTTCAAGCCTAAAGTTAGAGAACTATGGTTTGCAGGTCGTGAGGGTTCATCTGGAAACGGATGGGCCTCCCATTACGGAAAGGGGATTACTGCGGATAAAAGCTGGACCCGCTCCCCTGCCGGTGCAGTTTTTTATTTTGTGTTTTTGATAGAACATTTGATAAATGGGGGTGGGAGAAGAGACAGGTCTGTAGCTGGCAAATGAGATATGTGGAATTGATGATGGTTAAAAATATTTTACGGAGGGAAAAAAATGCAAAAACCGATTGATGATGCCTACAAAATGTATATTGGTGGGAAATGGGTGGATGCACAGGACGGTAAAACCTTCAAAACCTACAACCCGGCAAATGGCGAATTTCTCGCAACCGTTGCCGATGCTGGAAAAGGACTCAAAAGCCTTCCAGGCAGCCTTTACTGCTGCGTCAACATCTTCTTTTCCAGCATCGGCAACGGTTGCGAGAAATTCGCCATTTGCCGGGTT
>DUMY01000288.1 GCA_012839645.1 Syntrophomonadaceae bacterium | reverse complement strand
GAGGAGGGGTTGAGGCTGCCGAGGTTCTGGCTTTAAAAGCGCCTCCCCTCAGCATCACCGCCCCTGCCCGGCGCACCCCTTGGGCCGCAGCAAACAGCTGCTCCCTGCTCTCTACCGTGCGCCGGGCGGGGGCGGTGATGCTGAGGGGCGGCGCTTTTAAAACCAGAACCTCGCCTTACAGCTTCCAGGGCCTGGGGGAGGAAGGGTTGAGGCTGCTCAAGGAGGCCTCTGAGGAAACAGGTCTTGCTGCTGTTACTGAGGTTTTAGATAAAGATAGTTTGGAGCTGGCTCTGGAATATGTGGATATGCTGCAGATTGGTGCCAGGAATATGCAGAATTCCAGCCTGCTGCGCATGGTGGGGTGTTCCGGGAAGCCGGTGCTTCTGAAGCGGGGGTTTTCTGCCACTGTGGAGGAGTGGCTGATGGCTGCTGAGTATATTGTTGCTGCCGGTAATCACAATGTGGTGCTCTGTGAGCGGGGGATCCGCACCTTTGAAAGTGCCACCCGCAATACCCTGGATTTGGGCATCGTTCCCCTTGTGCAGGAATTAAGCCACCTGCCGGTGATCGTTGACCCCAGCCACGCCACCGGGAAGCGTCGCCTGGTGGCGCCTATGTCCCGGGCAGCGGTAGCAGCCGGGGCCGATGGATTAATCCTGGAAGTGCATCCGGAACCTGAGAAAGCACTGTGTGATGGGTTTCAGTCCCTTTCCACAGATGATTTTGGCTGCCTGATGGCTGAGCTGCAGGCGATAGCGGGCATAGTAGGGAGGGCAATTGCATCCCCTAATTGTGTTGTCTCTCAGGTCGTCGTGGAGCGGTGACCAGTTACCTTGGGGAAACCGGAGGACATTAGGTGTAGTGCACCACATTAGAAGTTCAACATTCCGACATCCGGCTTCCGACCTCTACTTTCAGGCAGGCACCGGCAGGGGATGAAAACAGAGTCGAAGTCAGGGAATGTCGCGGAACCGGAAAGATGACAGAGAACCGTCCCCTGTCACCCCTTGAGCAGAGCAGAGCTAAGTTTGGTTGAGATGAGATGAGCTGAGATGAGGCGGGAGCTAAATGCTTTACGAAAGCTAACCGGCACTCATTTGAGTGGTGGTTAATTTATTTACGGAGGTGAAGATAATGGTGTTTCCGAATAGAGGGGATTACCTGAAGGCAGCGGCAAAGTACGGGATAGTGCCGGTTTGGGTGGATGTGGCGGTGGATCTGGAGACGCCGATCTCTATTTTCAAAAAGGTGGCCCAAGGGGAATACAGTTACCTCCTGGAGAGTGTAGAGGGAGGGGAGCAGGTAGCCCGCTATTCCTTTATCGGTTTTGACCCCTTTCTCATTTACAAGGCCTGGGGGGAGCAGTTGGAGGTCACTGCTCACGGGCAACGGAGGCAGTTGACCGGGGACCCTTTGGGTTATCTCCAAGAGATGATGGCTGATCTCAAGGCAGCTCCCCTACCGGGTGAACAGCGTTTTCAGGGTGGAGCGGTGGGCTATTTCGGGTATGATATAGTTCGCCATTTTGAACCCCTTCCTGATATTGCCATAGATGATCTGCATCTTCCTGACTGTTTTTTTATTCTCACCAGGTTTGTTCTGATTTACGACCATGTCACAAATCGGCTGCGGGTGGTTGCTTTAATCCCTATAGAAGGCGATCCCCAGGGGGCTTATGAGCAGTCTCTGGCAGCTATTCAGGGTGTTATTGAGCGGCTAGAGGGGGTTTTACCGGAGAAAAGTGTCTCACCAAGCTACTGCTTTTCCGGATCTGGATGCCTCAACGGACTGCACGATTTTTTACCGGAGAAGAGGGCAGCAAAGATGCCGCCGCGGACCGCGCAGGGTGTTGAGCAACTACAGAGCAATTTGTCTTCGGAGGATGCAATATCTGATGTTGCATCAACGGAGGCCACATTCCAGCGGTCTTTTACCCCTGTCTCCAATATGACCAGAGGAGAGTATCTGGAGAAGGTGTGCCGTGCCAAAGATTACATCAGTGCCGGGGGTGTGCAACAGGTGGTTCTTTCTCAGCGCTTCCAGTGCCGTACTTCAAGTGACACATTAGCTATCTACCGGATGCTGCGTTCTTTGAATCCATCTCCCTATATGTATTACCTGAACTTCGGGGATCTTTGTTTGATCGGTTCTTCTCCGGAGATGCTCGTTAGGGTAGAAAATGGCATGGCAGAGACACACCCCATTGCCGGCACCAGGCGGCGTGCGGGGTGTGCAGTCGGTGATCAACTGCTTGCCAAGGAACTGCTTGCTGATTCCAAGGAGCGGGCTGAGCATGAGATGCTGATCGCTCTGAGCAGAGGTGACCTCAGCCAGGTCTGTGAAGAGGAGTCTATTGCGGTTCCCAGACTAATGGATGTGGAGTACTACTCCCATGTGATGCACCTGGTTTCCCATGTACAGGGAAGGCTTGCCCCGGGGCAGGATGCTTTTAGTGCACTGCGGGCGTGTTTCCCGGCAGGAACGGTTTCCGGTGCCCCCAGGAAGCGTGCCCTGGAGATCATCGAGGAGTTGGAATCTGTAAGGCGCGGGCCTTATGCTGGGGCAGTGGGCTATTTCAGTTTCAACGGCAACCTGGATTCTTGTTTGATCATCAGAACCATTGTCATCAAAGATGGGGTTGCCTATGTGCAGGTAGGTGCGGGTATTGTTGCTGATTCTGTTCCGGAGCGGGAATATGAGGAATGTGTGAACAAGGCTGAGGCGATGCTGAGGGCCCTGGAATTGGCTGAAGGGAGGGGTAATCTTTTTGCCGGTACGGCAATTACTGTGAAGAAGGGGGAGGATGAGATGAACCTTCAGGAGTTGATCGATAAAGTTGTGAACCAGTACCACCTGGAGGAGAGGGAGGCCGAAGAGGCTATGGCTCAGATTATGAGTGGTGAGGCGACACCCGCTCAGATTGCTGCTCTGATCACTGCTTTGCGCTTAAAGGGGGAGACAGTGGAAGAGATCACTGGTTTTGCTAAGGCGATGCGTGCCCATGGGAAAAAAATAAGGGCGAACAAGCGCCTGGTGGACATTGTAGGCACTGGGGGTGACCGCAGTTTTACCTTCAATATTTCTACCACAACTGCTTTTGTGGCGGCTGCGGCAGGGCTTCCGGTGGCCAAACATGGGAACCGTGCTGTTTCCAGCAAGTGTGGGAGTGCTGATGTTTTGGAGGCCCTGGGGGTGAATATGGCTCTGACACCCGCTCAAGTGGAGCGTTGCCTGGAGGAAAAGGGCATCTGTTTTCTTTTCGCCCCGGTTTTTCATGAGGCGATGAAGCATGCGGTCGGCCCCCGGCGGGAAATTGGTATCCGTACTGTCTTCAATCTCTTGGGGCCCTTGACTAACCCTGCTGATGCAAAGGTTCAGCTGGTGGGTGTTTACGACCCCAATCTGACCGGTGTGATGGCCAGGGTGCTGCGCAGTTTGGGGGTGGAAAGGGCGATGGTGGTGCATGGGGATGGCCTGGATGAGAT
>DUMY01000163.1 GCA_012839645.1 Syntrophomonadaceae bacterium | reverse complement strand
GGCTGCACGTGCTGTGGGCGGAGAGGACAGAGAACTGGCGGTTTCTCTCACACTGGATGTGTTGCGGATGCTGAAAAAGGAACACAACGGACAGACCTTCGGGGTGGAGGATGTCCAGGATGTGGTGGAAAAGGTATTGATTGAAAGGGGTCATGCCCGCACCGCCAAGGCGTACATCCTCTACAGGGACAAGCGCACCCGCATGCGTGATGCGAAAACAGAACTGATGGACATCGTTGAGGATATCATCAAGGAAACTGACCGGGATAATGCCAATGTGGGCAACTCCCCGTCTGCTAAAATGCTGCAGATTGCCAGTGCTGCCAGCAGGAACTACTATTTGTCCAGGCTCCTGGATGAAGATTACTCACTGGCACACCGGCGGGGAGATATACACATACATGATTTAGACTTCTACGCTACTACACTCAACTGTTTGCAAATCCCCTTGGATGACCTGCTATGGGATGGTTTTAACAACGGTCATGGTTTTATCAGGCCGCCGAAGCGGCCGGCTTCTGCAACTGCACTGGCGGCAATTATTCTCCAGAGTTCGCAGAACGATATGTATGGGGGTCAGTCCTTCCCCTTTTTCGATACACAGATGGCTCCATTTATCGATGGTGACAGTGAAGAAGATGTTTACCAGGCAATGGAGGCATTGGTATACAACCTAAATTCTATGCATAGTAGGGCGGGGAGCCAAGTGCCGTTTTCATCACTCAATCTGGGCACAGAAACTTCTGAGGCGGGGCGTAAGATCACTCGCAACCTACTGCTGGCTTATGAAGCGGGATTGGGTAAGGGTGAGAATCCCATCTTTCCCAATGTGATCTTTAGGCTGAAGAAAGGGGTCAATTTTGATCCGGAAGACCCCAACTATGATCTCTTCCAGCTGGCAGTGAGGGTTGCCAGCAAGAGGCTGAACCCCACCTTCAGCTTTATGGACTCCTCCTTTAACAAGGAATACGGCGATCAGGTGGCTTACATGGGGTGCCGTACCCGGGTGATGGCTAATCGCCGCGGTCCGTCGGTTACCACCAGAAGGGGAAATCTTTCCTTCACAACGATCAACCTGCCGCGGCTGGCGATCAAAGCGGAGCGCAATATAAAGAGGTTTTACAGCCTGTTGGATGAGATTACAGAACTAACCATCAACCAGCTTTATCACCGGTTCAAAGTGCAGTGCAGGCTGCGGGTAAAGGATATACCCTTTGTCATGGGGCAGGGGCTCTATATGGGTTCAGAGGATTTGAAGCCCGAAGATTCCATTGAACCGGCGATTGTCAATGGAACACTATCTGTAGGGGTGATCGGGCTGGCAGAGGCCCTGGTTGCTTTGACAGGTTACCATCATGGGCAGAGTGAGGATTCCCAGGCCCTGGGGTTGGAGATCATGCAGCATATCAGTGAGAAGGTGAATGAGGCTTGTGAGCGATTTGATCTGAACTATACATTCTTGGCTACACCGGCAGAGGGACTCTGTGGGAGGTTCGTAGAACTGGACCGCAAGGAGTTTGAACTTATCCCGGGTGTGACAGACCGGGAGTATTATACTAATTCTTTCCACATCCCTGTTTACTACCCTACCAGCATGTTCGATAAGATCAGGCTAGAGGGGCAGTACCATAAGTATTTCAATGCTGGGCATATCAGCTATGTTGAGCTCCCTTCACCACCCCAGCATAATCCGCAGGCTGTAGAGGCTCTGCTCAGGCATATGGCTGACTGTGATATGGGATATGCGGGAATCAACTACCCTGTGGACTTCTGCTGTGGTTGCAGTTTGCTGGGGGTATTCAATGACCCGGAATGCCCGCGCTGTGGCTCGACAAACATCCGCCGTGTACGGAGGATCACAGGGTATCTGAGCACAGTGGATCGCTTCAATGACGGCAAGGTATCTGAGCTGCGGGATCGACTGCCGCACATTTGATTATGCAAAATTCCTTAATTACTAAACTTCCCCAAATTGCCGTCGCGGGAAGAAAAGAAGCGGTAAAAATCATAGAACGTGTGGAGTGCTCCCAGGGGGTTTCACTGCAGATAGATGAGTATGTGCAGCCATTGATGTTCGGTAATATTGTGGAGAATGGAGCAGTTCCAGTTGGTGAATGGTGTAACCGTCTCCTGTATGGAGACAACCTTGTTCTGATGGAGGCGCTGCTGGCGGGGGACCCCGCCACAGGTCTTCTTCCGTTGAAGGGAAAAATTGACCTGATTTATATCGATCCTCCCTATGCCAGCAGGTCCAACTACCTGACCAGGTGTACCCTTCCTGGATGCAAGGGTACTTTTGTGTTGGAGCAGCAGGCATTTACAGATACCTGGGAGGAGGGGATGGCTGGCTATCTCCGTATGCTCTATCCCAGGCTGCTGTTGATGAGGGAACTCTTAAGTGAGAAGGGCTCCCTAATTGTACACCTGGACTGGCATGCCGCCCATTATGTCAAAGTCTTGTTAGATGACATCTATGGCCGGGAGAACTTTCGCAATGAGATTGCCTGGTGTTATGGAGGTGGTGGTGCACCGAAGAACACCTATCCCAAGAAGCATGACCTGCTTTTATGGTACACTAAAGGTTCTACCTGGACCTTTAACAGGCAGTTTCGACCCTATACACAGGGGACGTTGGAGAGGGGTCTCACAGCTGTTAAAGGGGACCAGTATAAACTGAGAAAAGAAGGGGCTGGCCTGGACGACTGGTGGGCTGGCAAGGATGTACAAAAAATCCTCAGCCCCACAGCCTACGAAAACTTGAAGTTCAACACTCAAAAACCTGAGGGGCTGTTGAAAAGGATCATCAGTGGACATTCAAATAAGGGTGATCTGATAGCTGATTTTTTCTGCGGCACCGGGACCACCGGTGCGGCTGCTGAAAAGCTCGGGAGGCGCTGGATCATGGCAGATTCCAGCAAGTTGGCCTTTATGATTGCCTATAAACGCCTTCTGGCTCAACAGAGTAAGCCGTTTTTCAGCCAATCCAGACATGATTGTACATATCCTTCATGTGGGCGTCTGGAGCTGAAAAAATCTGTGGTCAGGAGTTCTGCAGGGATGGATGAGATAACAGTGGAGCTCGGTGATTATATCATTCCTGCCCAGGTTCACCTGCCACTGCCTGTCAAGGTGAGGGAGCAGATACAGGAGTTGATTACTGCTGATCCGCTTGCATTGATCGAGTACTGGATGGTGGATCCCGATTATGATGGAAAGGTTTTTCACAGCAAGTGGCAGAGCTGCCGCGGGCAGCGCGGGGAGGATCTGCGAGTTGACTCGAGGGCAATTTTGCTTGTACCAAAGGTAGTGGGGACCAGAAAAATATGTGTAAAAGCGGTGGATGTTTTTGGCTGTGAAAGCATGGCAAGTCAAATAGTGAGCAATTAGATACCCGATAAACAAAAAGGAATGATCAGGTTGAAATTGCGGATTGCGGGTTATACGAAGGAAAGTGTTGTGGATGGGCCGGGAATCAGGTTTGTGGTTTATGCACAGGG
>DUMY01000256.1 GCA_012839645.1 Syntrophomonadaceae bacterium | reverse complement strand
CCGGATCAGCGTATTCATCCTCAAGGAGATCTGCATGTTTCTCTTCAAAGGCATCGGAAATATACTTCAAAAACAACAAACCCAAAACAACGTGTTTGTATCAGATAAGCTCCGCAATAATATGGATGCCGCGGAATACAAACACGTTGTTTTGGGTTTGTTGTTTTTGAAGTATATTTCCGATGCCTTTGAAGAGAAACATGCAGATCTCCTTGAGGATGAATACGCTGATCCGGAAGACAGGGACGAATATACCGCCGAGAATATCTTCTGGGTATCCAAGGATGCACGCTGGACTTATATCAAAGAGAATGCCAAAAAGCCTACCATCGGCCAGATAATCGATGATGCCATGGTGGCTATTGAAAAAGACAACCCGCAGCTCAAAGGTGTGCTGCCCAAGGATTATGCAAGGCCTGCCCTGGACAAAACCCGTCTAGGTGAGCTGATTGACATCCTTTCCTTTAAGGTAGGGGACAGGGAGAGCCGCTCTCAGGATGTGCTCGGCCGTGTCTATGAGTATTTCCTGGCTATGTTTGCCAGTGCCGAAGGTAAAAACGGGGGAGAATTCTACACTCCACAGTGTGTTGTCAAACTGTTGGTAGAAATGATTGAGCCTTTAAGGGGCAGAATTTATGACCCCTGCTGCGGTTCCGGCGGCATGTTTGTGCAGAGTGAGCGGTTTGTGCAAGCACATCAAGGCAAGATCGGTGACATCTCCATCTACGGCCAGGAGTCCAACCCCACCACCTGGAAATTGTGCAAGATGAATCTGGCCATCCGCGGTATTGACGGAAATATCGGAAAATATCATGCCGACACCTTTCACAACGATTTACACAAAAAACTGAAAGCCGATTATATCCTGGCCAATCCGCCCTTCAATGTCAGCGACTGGGGAGGCGAAAAGCTGACCGATGATGTGCGCTGGAGCGGATACGGCATCCCTCCTGTAGGGAACGCCAACTATGCGTGGATTCTGCACATGCTCTGGCACCTGGCTCCCAGCGGTGTGGCTGGTTTTGTGCTGGCAAACGGATCCATGTCAACATCAATCACAAGTGAAGCCGAGATCAGAGAGAAGCTTGTGGAAAAGGATCATGTGGACTGTATCGTTACTTTGCCAGGGCAGTTGTTTTACTCCACTCCGATTCCGGTATGCCTTTGGTTTATTACAAAGAACAAAGCAGCAAAAGGGCACAGAGACCGGCGAGGAGAAATATTGTTTATTGATGCGCGCAAAATGGGGCATATGGTAGACCGCACTCATCGGGAACTCTCGGATGAAGATATAGAAAGAATCGCCGGTACCTATCATGCATGGCGCGGCGAAGCCGATGCCGGTGAATATGAGGATGTGCAGGGCTTCTGCAAGGCTGCAAAAATTGAGGAAATTCGGAAACACGAATATATCCTCACCCCCGGCCGCTACGTAGGGATCGAAGAAGTTGAGGATGACGGGGAGCCCTTTGAAGAAAAGATGGAGCGGCTGACCAGCGGCTTGGCGGAGATGTTCGCCAAGTCAAGGAAGCTGGAGGAAGAAATCAGGAAGAATTTGGCGGCGATAGGGTTTGAAGTCTGATAGTTTGCTGGTGTTG